>NZ_CP042910.1:1874375-2182500 GCF_008298035.1 Gimesia maris | reverse complement strand
CTGAGACTTCGGCCCGGAAGGCCTTAATCGAGCCATTGACGGTAACTCGCCGGATCATTATGCAAAAGGCACGCCGTCACACTTATCCGAAGATAATAGTGCTCCGACAGCTTGTAAGCGTATGGTTTCAGGTTCTTTCCCTCCCCTAACAGGGGTTCTTTTCATCTTTCGGTCACCCTACTTTTCACTATCGGTCATCAGAGAATACTTAGCCTTAGGAGATGGACCTCCCAGATTCAGTCCGGATTCCACGTGGCCGGACCTACTCGGGTACCTGTCGGAAGTCTATTCACTTTCAAATACGGGACTGTCACCCTCTATGGTTTCGCTTTCCAACGAATTCTTCTAGCAAACAGTTTTGTAACTCCACAATGACAAGCCCCACAACCCCGCCATGCCGAAGCAAGACGGTTTAGGCTAGATTCGCTTTCGCTCGCCGCTACTCACGAAGTCGCTGTTGCTTTCCTTTCCTGCGGTTACTGAGATGTTTCAGTTCACCGCGTGTGCCTCATATACCTATGTATTCAGTATATGATAATTCAGGAACCTCGGGATCAACGCTCGTTTGACAACTTCCCCAAGATTATCGCAGTCTTCCACGCCCTTCATCGCCATCTGATGCCAAGACATCCCCCATACGCCCTTAATAGCTTAGCCGTAATAATTTTTACCTCACAAAGACCACATTGGCCAGCGGGAGCCAAAAACATTACAACCCGATCTCAATTCACAAGGTCTTGCATAACAACCTTGCACTTGAGTCGATTTGCCTAAGAACAAAATCTCGGTAGCAATACAATTCCTAAGAATTGGTATTGCAACTTGAGAACTCTATGTTTATAGATGCCACTTATTACTTTTACCAAATTGTCAAAGATCGTTGATCCTCAGGGTTATCCCCAGAGAAAAACAGCCAACCAAAATCAGCTGAATCAAAACCAGCACTGCTGAATTCGATTCAATCGACTTAAGTCAGCTGAGAGAGTCATCTTATCGTCGTCTCTCAGAAAGTCAACCGTCCGAGAAACAAATCTGAAAACTTTTTTCAAAACCTCTCAAACACTTTCTTGCCACAAACTGCTTTGCGACAACCACTTGCACTCAACAAGATTTGTTAAGAACAAGTGAAGGAGCAGAATCCTAACCAGTCAGAAACCACTCGTCAAGCCAGAGAGATTAAATTCTCTGAAAGTTTTTTTGTCACAAAACCTTTTGTGACAACCACTTGCCCTCAACAAACCTGCCAAGAACAAATAGCGGAGCGGGATCTTAACCAGTCAGAAACCACCCGTCAACCCAGGGGAGAAAAATTCCCTGGAAGTTTTCCAGAAAGACTTGGGACCTGATTTAGAACCTCTAAAAGGCACAGGTCACTTCACTTCCCGAAAACACAATGGAGACGACCGGGATCGAACCGGCAACCTCCGCCTTGCAAGGGCGGCGCTCTCCCAGTTGAGCTACGTCCCCTAACAGTGCCAACAATACTATTGCTGGCAAACCCCAGGCATGCAACTAAAAAAGCTACAAAACCTGGAGTCCCTCTTAGAGAAGAAAAAAATGGGCGTACGTGGATTCGAACCACGGACCTCAGCTTTATCAGAGCTGCGCTCTAACCAACTGAGCTATACGCCCCAATAAGAGGACGCGTATTCTGTCTTCTTATGTTGTTGCTGTAAAGTCTCTTTCGACACTAGTTTTACAAAAAATTACATTTTCTTCATGGTAAAAAGACACACCACCTGCGAACTGGTTCGCTTTCAGCTGTTATCCACCCGGAAACAGTTTTCCAACGGTTCACACATTAAACACGTAGTAGCTGACAGACATCAGGGAATACGTTCTTTCAACAAAGCTCCCTGACCGAAATTTATCTATCAGAGAGAAACAACGATGCTCAATCTTCTACTCAAAACTGGTTTATCACTGGCATTACTGTCCAGTCTGTCCAGTCTGACCATTTCTGATAATAGAACCTGCGCTTCGAACAACCAGTCGCAGAACCTGCCGCTTCCTTCTGATTCACAATGCTGCCTGTCCCAGGATGCACCTGATCATTGCCCGGTCAGGCCAGCCTCAAGTGATGACTGCCAATGCAGTATTCACCAGGTCCTGGCGACTTCCAAAAGTCGATTACCCGAACCAGATACTGGAATTTCCACATCGCATGATTCCAGTCTGCCAGCTCCATTCGGCCTGAGTACAGTCGCTACATCCCACCATTTTCAGGCGAATTCACGCCCATTATATCTGATACACTGCGTCTGGATCTGCTGATCACCTGAAACCGCGTACTCATGTTTCATCCAATTTCAGCAATTCATTCACTGATCCACTCTAAAGGAGATGTCAGATGTTATCGAAAATGATCACTGCCACAATGTTGTCTGTCGGGCTGGGAATTACTGCCTCTGCTCATTCACAAACAGATACATCCAACTGTTGTCAACTGAATTTGACCTGTTGCGAACAAGGTCAAGCCTGTTGTATTACCTCTTCAAAAGCAGACTGCTGCCTGGAGGACCTGGCCTGTTGTGACCAGGCAGAACAATGCTGCCTGACAGAAACAACCTGCTGTGAGACAAAACTCTCCTGCTGCGAAACCGGGGGGAACTGCTGCATCGAAAGCCCCACCGCTAACAGCCCCCCGCAATAATACCTCCTGAAAAAGATAGATCGTTTCTATCTTTGAAAATGGTCCCCTGCAGACAGTTAGTCTGCGGGGGATTTTTTCTACCTGCCGGAGCTGCGCCCCTGCTCTGCAACTACAATCACCAAATCCCCCATCGTCCTGTATGTAATGAACTTGATAGCTAATAATGTTGCAGTTTCCGGGACTTTGTGGATGGCTGTCCCCTACTCTGCCACTTTCACTTTCTGCTTTGCCATTTCATGGAACTGTTTCCATGTAATGACCTCAATCCCCAGGTCCTTAATTTCTTTCATGACTTCCGGATCAGTAAAGACACGTCGATCTCCATCGCGGCGTGAGGAACTATGGGTAATATTCTGTAATTCCTGATTATCAATGCCACAATGAATAATTATCTGTGTCACCCCCGGTTTGAGTCCCCGCAGCTTGTCCAGATATGACTGTTTTCGCTTTCCATAATCTGGCTCGCCATAAAACTGAACCAGTTCATCCAACACGGGCAGACCGTTTTTCGAAAGAACCGCTTTGAGTTCTTTCGACTTCTCTGCAATCAGGCCGTACTTCTTCGGATCAAGATTAGCAACAAACAAGACAGGGAGCTGGTATTCAATTCCCAGATTCACATACATTTCCAGCAGATCAGGGCGGCTGACGACAGCCCCCATATGGGTATCGAGGTGACTTAAGGGAACACCAAATTTTTTCGCACGCTCGATCTGGGCTCGCAGCTCTTTTTCGGCGTCTTTTACATTAACATGCTGCATTACCTGCCCGACATTGTCCCAGAGATATTGCTCCTCGTCTAGCAGGCTGGGGACCAGATCACGCGAAGCAACTGGTCCCCAGCGATAATTTTTCCATTCCGAATTCAAAGTCAGATGAATGCCAAAATCCTGATCCGGATTCTGCTTTGCGTATTCGGCAAATTCTTTGAACCAGGGACAAGGCACCATTATGCTCGCAGACGAGACGATTCCTTTCTGCATGCCTTCTATCGTTGCCTGATTCACCGAATGCGACATACCGGCATCGTCCGCGTGGATGATGAGATATCGTTTCTCCCCTGTTTCTTTGTGTTCCGCCTGAACAGAAGCGACACTGGTCGCAGCAATTACACAGAACCAGATCATCATCATTTGACGTTTCATAAATCACCTGAGGGAGTTACGGAAAATGAAATACAGGATTTGATGCCGCGAATTGAAAGCGTTCGCTTGAATTCTGATATCAATCAGATCAAGCTATAAGTGGATTTGGATTGTTACCACTTCTCTATTCTACTTATCCTGCAAGGAACTACAAATGAATTGTACCTCTCTGAAACGACTTGCAGCCGTTTTGCTGATGCTGATCTCCGTGAATGCATTGAATGTAAAGCTGGCGCACGCAGAAATCAAACTTCCCGCGATTATCGGTGACAACATGGTCCTGCAACAGGGGCAGAAAAACCCGTTATGGGGTTGGGCCGAACCAGGTGAGAAAATCACCGTTACCGTCAATGGACAGACTCACTCTGCTACTGCAGATGAAAATGGAAAATGGAAAGTCACACTCGAACCTCTCAAAGTTGGTGGTCCCTATGAAATCACGATCAAGGGAAAAGAGTCCATCACCCTGAAAAATGTACTTTCTGGAGAAGTCTGGATCTGTTCTGGTCAATCCAATATGGCCTGGACCGTTGGATCATCCAATGATGCCGACCTGGAAATCATGACCGCCAATTACCCCAAGATCCGATTGATATCGGTACCCCAGGTTGGCACACAGGTAGCCCAGGATAACTTCAAAGGTCAGTGGGAAGCCTGTACCCCTGAGACCGTCAGAAACTTTTCGGGGGTTGGGTACTTTTTTGGTCGGCAACTCTACCAGACATTGAATGTCCCCATCGGCCTGATTGACAATGCCTGGGGTGGTTCTTCTGCAGAAGCCTGGGTGAATCGTAAACGACTGGAAGATGAGCCTGCCTTTAAAGAGATGCTGGAAAAATGGGAAAAGACAGAAGCGTCCTACAACCATGAACAGGCTGTTACAGCTTACAATAAACGTCTGGATCAGTGGAAAGAATCAGTCAAAAAAGCCAATGCAGCTGGAAAAGCCGCGCCACGGCGTCCTCGCGCACCACGTAACCCGCTGACAGGTAATCATCGTCCGGCTAACATTTACAATGGCGTATTATACCCGACCATTGGTTACGGGATCAAAGGTGTGATCTGGTACCAGGGTGAATCCAATGCCAGCCGCGCCTATCAGTATCGAAAACTGTTCCCTTACATGATCCAGAACTGGCGTGACGAATGGAAACAGGGCGATTTCTCCTTCTACTGGGTCCAACTGGCAGATTTCCGCAACGAAAACCCGGAACCAGCTGACAGCGACTGGGCTGAACTCCGTGAAGCACAGACCATGACAATGGATGCACTCCCCAATACGGGTGAAGCCGTCATCCTGAATCTGGGTGAAGCCTCTGACATTCATCCCAAAAACAAACAGGATGTCGCCATGCGACTGGCCCGCTGGGCACTGGCGAAAGACTATGGCGTGAAAGTCGTACACCAGAGCCCCCGTTACAAATCTATGGAAGTCAAAGGCAACAAAGCGATTCTGACCTTTGATCATGTTGGCGGTGGCCTCGATACCTTCGACGTGACAACTCCCATCGGTTTCGCCATTGCCGGCGAAGACAAGAAGTTTGTCAAAGCGAATGCGAAAATTGTTGGCAGCAATAAAATCGAAGTCTGGAGTGACGCAGTTGCGAATCCAGCTGCCGTTCGCTACGCCTGGGCAGATAACCCCGTCTGTAACGTCCAGAATAAAGAAGGTCTGCCTGTCACACCCTTTCGTACGGATGACTGGCCTGGAATAACAATCAATAATCATTAAGCAATCTACTGATAATGCAGTCACAAAATGCCTCAGGGAACAGGTTTCTCTGAGGCGTTTTTTATAAGCTCTTGACGGTGTCCCGTATTACAGCAGCGTTTCCATCCGCCTGCAGGACTGAACTTCCCACACCTGCTGCTGCACATTCCCGCACTCCCGCTGCATAAAATGAACTTGACCGCTGCGCGCCACCGGCGATAAGCGTTGTTTTGGGTCGCGCGCGTATCCAGTTTACAGTGCACCGGAACACGCGACACTTGTTCGTACTCTTCACGATAAATGAGCCTGTTTTTTCCAGATATTCACTTGTCAAAACAACACCCGTTCCCAATGTATGCCTGCGGGTCGACGCACTTCGCAGGTTTTCGTCCAAACATCGTCTCAGCACCGCCAGACATCGTTCCCATATCAACACAGTTCGCCACATTTTACTGTTCATCCCCCTTGACCTCCCCAGGCCCTTCCACAAAATAATCCAACATGCAATCAAACCCGCTTCCCAAACCCCAAGCATCACCCCTCCCCTTTCGTGTCATTTCGTGTTTTTCGTGGTAGCAATACAAAACGGTCGGGCGCCCCGGTCGGCTCGCCCGACCGTGCCGATGCGATCATCCCCTGATCGGTTTCACATCGCATTATAAAAGAAGTGCCCCCACCCCCGCAGATGAATAACCCGAACCACTATATACAGATCAGGGGGTAGCCCCGAATGTAATTCGGGGTTGTCGCAGACAACAGGAAACTGTCAGAGCAGACCTTCAAATAAGAATTGACTACCCCGATATAACACAAAAGAAAGGGTAACCCCGGATGTAATCCGGGGTGAGCGCAGCGAACAGGAGGTCCTGGCGAATCCGCTCCCTCCACAATCGAACTTCCTCTACCCGCCGGGTGCCATCGGTCGGCCTGCCCGACAGTGCCTGTGCTCAGGGCCTCCTTCCCGGGTTCACCAGGCATTATAAAAGAAGTGCCTTCAGTATCTGCAGATGAATATCCCGAACCACCGTCAACAGGTCAGGGTTTAATTCAGAAATCTCATCCAGGCCGGTTCACAACCATTTTTTCTTTTTAAAATAGGTCACCAGTACCACAGGTAATGTGATAAAAACCACCCACAGAAGCGGATACGACCATTTCCAGCGGAGTTCAGGCATGTATTCAAAGTTCATACCATAAATTCCCGCAATAAATGTAAGCGGAATAAAAATCGAGGCAAATACCGTCAGGATTTTCATCACCTCATTCATTTTGTTACTCACACTCGAAACATAGATATCCAGCAGGCCGGCCAGCATATCACGATAAGAGTCCACCGATTCTGAGATCCGCAGAACATGATCAAACACATCGCGAAAGTAGATATGCGTTTTCTCGCTGATCAGATCATGATCTGATCGCAGGATCGCTGACAACAGTTCCCGCTGAGGTGAAGTCGAACGACGTATATTGATCAGTTCCCGCTTCAGATGCTGAATGGAAACCAGCGTATTTGAGGTGGGATCCGATAATAATTCTGCTTCAATTTCATCAATCCGCTCATCCATCGAGTCCAGCAGCACAAAATTCTGATCGACGATGCTGTCTAAAATCGCATAGGTCAGATAATCCGACCCCAGAGATCGAATGCGGCCTGTACTGGTGCGGATCCGCTGAATCAGGGGAAGAAACAATTCGTCCTTCCACTCTTTGAAGGTAAAAACGAAATCATTAAACACCAGAATGCTGATCTGCTCGTAATCGACACTAAACTCACTCGACGCAACGTCCTCTTCTCCCAGGGAGAGACCTTTCAGAACGATATAGAGATAATCATCGTACTCTTCGAACTTGGGCCTCTGGTGAGTATTGAGAATATCTTCCAGCACTAACGGATGAATGTCGAAATATTTGCCGATCAGCTCGGTGATTTCGACATTTTTGAGTCCTTCCAGGCAGACCCAGGTAATCGAATCCTTCTCACGGAATTTGAGCAGATCCTCCACTGTTTCCACACTGGGTTCCTCGACATCAATCAGCCCATAATCGATCACAGAAATTCGTGTATCTTCTTCATTAAAGTCGGCCACGTGGATCAGAGAACCAGGTGGCATACCGGCTTTTTTTGAGGTATTCCGATAGGCATCAATCATAGATATTTGCTCGCAGGAAAAGCGGTCATGATTCATTCGCACACCTGAAGCTGGTGAGACGAGAACGCAGTAACACTACCTGGGGGCTCTCCCACAGGCAGTCCGAGCCAGATTTTATGACATCATGGCTCGGGCTGCGAGATCAGACTGATGCGGGACTGGTCAAATCTCGAAGGAGTTGCCATCTTCCTTGTAGACCACCCGGTAGAGTTCTGTACGGCGGTCATTCCAGTTCTGCACACTGCCCGACTCACGATGCCGCCTTAACAGTTCGAAGTCGAGGTCATGAATAATCACGGTTTCGACGTTCGGATTACACTCCGCCGCCACGCCATCACTGGCGAATTCCATATCGGAGGGTGTAAAAATCCCAGACTGGGCATAGTGGATGTCGGCATTTTCCACAAAGGGCAGATTGCCTGTGCAGCCTGATATCGCTACGTACAGGTGATTTTCGACACAGCGTGCCTGGGCACAATGTCTGACCCGCAGATAACCGTGCCGCGTATCGGTATTGAAAGGCACGAAGACAATCTGTGCCCCTTTCTGAGCGGCAATCCGGGTCAGTTCGGGGAATTCAATATCGTAACAGATCTGGATGGCGATCGTACCGCAATCCGTTTCAAAGACTTCAACCCGGTTGCCTGAACTGACGCCCCACCACTTGCGTTCACTGGGAGTGATATGAATTTTATCCTGTTTTCCAATTGTTCCATCGCGACCGAACAGATAGGACGAGTTAAACAGCGTGCCATGCTCGACAACAAACTGCGACCCCCCAATCACGTTGACATTGTATTTGACAGCCATTTCCGTAAAGAAATCGAGATACTGTGGTGTGAATTCCGCCAGACGTCGTGCGGCCTGCCCGGGACGAGTCGCCTCCACACAGGAAAGCAGTTGTGTGGTAAACAACTCCGGAAACAGGATGAAGTCGCATTTATAATCGGAGGCCGTATCCAGAAAGAACTCGCACTGCTGGGCAAACTCGTCGAAGCCTTTAATCGAACGCATCTGGTACTGCACGACACAGATCCGGATCGGTTCGACCGGATGATGAAAACGCCGTTTGGCACCACGTTTATAGTCCAGATTCGTCCACTCCAGGTAGGTCGCATACCCGCAGGATTCGGTATCCGAGGGCAGATAATTGGGAATCAGCCCCTGCACGGAAAATCCATTGGCCAGTTGTGCTGTCAACACCTGATCATAGATCGCCTTTTCAACCACGCAGTCAATGTATTCACGGGCCGTCAATTTGTCGGCGTGCAGATGATATCCTGGAATCCGACCGGCAATAATCATCTGGGTCAGATTTTTCTGACGGCAGAGTTCTTTGCGGGCATCATACATCCGCCGGGAAAGTTTCATCCCGCGAAAATCAGGGTGAACCATGATTTCGATCCCGTACAGCGTATCCCCCTTGGGATTATGATTGCGGATATACCCGTCGTCGGCGACTGCTTTCCAGTTATGCCACTCCATACTGGGGTCAAATGTCAGAATCAGACTGGAAGACGAAGCCGCCAGTCGCCCATCAATTTCCACACAGAGTTGTCCCTCGGGAAAATGCTTGAGCTGGCTTTCAATATGCTCCCGCCCCCAGGTCTGCATGCCGGGAAAACAGAGTTGCTCCATTTCCACCAAGGCATCGAAGTCGTCCATTGTCAAAGGTCGGACTTCGATCTTCCATTCGAAATCCTTCAGATCAAGTGGTTCCATTGATTTTCCTTAAGAGAAGCAGCTACAGGGACAGTGCACGAGATTATTATCGTCAGCACTCTTGATTTTGAACAGCCCCCGAAAATCCTTTTCTCTGCGGTTGCCAGGAATACCCTTGCCCGAAATCCCTTCTTCAGGTCTCCGTAACAGTTTCTGTTCGGGAATCGCTCGCCATGTCCTCAAAGAGAGATTTCGTATCTCTGGCAGTTAATACAAAGATCGCCCAGGCTCCCAGCACCGTCCCCACAGGAAAGATAATGCAGGTCACTGCGGCGCCCACGAGACAGGTCCGATAACTGATTCGCTTTAAGAGGCAGACCCCTGTTAAAAAACAGACCAGTGTAAAGGTAATCGAGACAATGAACATCCCCATTAGCATGCTGTTCGCCATGGAATCAAATTGATCACTGCTTTCAGGTTTGGTTCCCTCGAGTGACGTCAGATTTGCTGTCATTTCAGAATTCGCTTTGAGCTGATCGCCAATATTCCTCAAAATCGCAAGATTGAATATAGAGATCAGACCCAGAACTAAAAACAGGGCGCCGATCAGATTCAACTGGCTGGCTCTGGAAGCAGTCATCGGGCCACTCCTCTGTTCGCTGGGATGGGAGGTCTCAACGACATATATTCTGAAATTCAGGATAAAAAATCGTCTTCCGCGAGTAGATTCGGTGCATCAAAGAGAGGCTGGGCCTGTTTATCAAACAGGATCAGCAGCGTCCAGACTCCCAGAGCGGTTCCGAGCGGGAACCAGATGCAGACCGCAGCTGATCCAATAATACAGACAGTCCGGCGGGTTTTCCGGTACAGGTTGATCCCGGTGACCAGTGTCATTCCGCCAAATAACAGACCCAGGGTCCCCATAAAGCCATACATCAGATAAAGGGAGGGTTGCATGGTCTGTATCATCTGCCGGGGGTCGGGTCGATCCTGGCGTTTTGGAAAATCAATCTGCTCAAATGACTCCATCACTGACTGCATCATTACGTAATGGAGCGGCAGCAGCAACAGCCCCAACAGGCAGAAGCCAGCCAGAACCATGAATAACACCCCGGCTACTTTGAGCTGCTTTTCGAATTTGTCTGTCTGTTTAGACATCCGTGACAACCTGACTTTGAAGTGATTGATAAGTTGAGATTGTTCTCAGTCTAGAATAACAAATGAAAAATCCAATCCATTAACGATCCTGAACCTGATTGCTGTGAACCCGCCTTTTTCTGGAAAGATTGTCGTTCTGCGTTCTCGGGGTATCGGGCGACAATCGGCTGGTCGTTCAGGTTCTGGTAGCCGTTCAGATCGGGTTCCTCCCACTCCAGCGGATTGAATTCCACATTCGAGAAGAGATAAACAGTACTCTGCTGACCTGAGGGGTGAATATATTGCACCGCCCTTAATCTCCAGGGGCGTTTCTCCAGATGAAGCTTGAATTCATTA
This sequence comes from Gimesia maris, assembly GCF_008298035.1. Lineage (NCBI taxonomy): Bacteria > Pseudomonadati > Planctomycetota > Planctomycetia > Planctomycetales > Planctomycetaceae > Gimesia > Gimesia maris. The sequence goes on along the minus strand of NZ_CP042910.1, from coordinate 2,171,685 downwards.
AAAAGGGCTGCGTATCTTCGATTTTTTGGCTTGCCGGCAATCCAGATATGAGTGTCATTTTCCCGAATGACCTGCAGATAAGAATCAGAAATAAATTCATCAAAATTCGCCTGATTAGGCACACCAGGCAGAACCGGTGCCATGTTGTCCATTTCCGAGAAGTACCGACCGAAATCATACCATTTCGGCTCCGATTCAGTCTGAGGTCGTTTAATAATTCTAAACTCTTCGTACTTTTTTTCTCTGTGATCGATGCTTCTGATCCATGATTTCTGCCAGCGCCATTCTTCGCTGAAACCCTCTTTATACTCATAAGGACTCCCATCAGGTGCTTTCTTCAGAGAGTCAGGATCAGGTTGATTCGGTGCGGGGTTGTATCGAAAGAAACCATACTGAGGTCCCAGATAGCCAAAGGTACCCACTGAATGCTTTTGCTGCTGAAATACATCATCGTAATCAATTCTTAAAATCTCGCCTTGTACTCCTGTGAAGCTCAGGCATTCTTCACTCCATTCGTGCAGAACCTCCCGGGCTCGCTGCTCTGTTTCATGGACAGGAGGGGATTTCGATTCCGCTTTGAGGGGAGTCACAGTCAGTCCGAACACGATCAACGTCAGAAAAACACGGGCATCCATTCGAGTGTTCCTTTTAGTATGAGATAAAACTGCTCAGGCCGGGAGATTTTCGGGGCAACACAAATCCTGGCGGCTGTGCCATTCGTGGGGAATACCCCGCATCAGCAGGGCACAGTCGAATTCGATCGTCCCCGGCGGAAAACGCTGGGGATCATCAAAGAAACTGGATGCGATGGACTCTACCTGCAGCGGTTCCGCTTTCCAGTCCCGGCAACTCAATTCCAGCCCGTCAAAATGCCCGGCCCTGTTGCTGGCCGAATACCCCAGTGACCCCTGTTCGAAAAAGTCAGACGCTTCCTGCACAGTAGCGAAGATTGACGAAGCAGGTAATTCATCCACGATGGAACCTGTCACCTGCATCCGGGCCTGACCATCTCTGGCCCGCATTTCGACCGAGAAATGGTCGTCCGTCTCTTCGACTGTAAAGCGGGCATGGTGATGAGTTCCCGGAAAAATCCGCCCTCCTGCCAGTGCATTCAGACAGGAATCCGTATCCCGACGATTAACATAGACTCCCTGGTGTGTCTGACCGCCCGCTTCCCATTCGACGGCGAACCGGTGGGCGGCGTTTTCAGAACGAATTCCCCAGGAAAAGGGAGCACACCGGGGGCGGACATTCGTCAGTCGAATAAGACAAACGCCACCAATGGCATATCCATGAATCAGTTGGGGACGAAACGGGGCCGGCAGAACACGGGCCATGGCTTCCGGATCAACACGGAAATTGGCCAGAATACGACGGTCAATCATGCCTTCAATTACGGGAATCTTCATTACCGGCTCCAGGAGAAATGAGAGTGAACTCCCCTACCAGTTCCAACGATACCCCATCTCCCGCCTTTCGTCAAAAATATTTTCCATGCGGAAGCAAACGGCGACAAAGTGACTTCTACCAGTCCAGAACTGAAAAATGAGGTCATCAGTGGGAAGAGCTGCTTCGATTTCGAGTTAACGTCAAAGTAAGCCTTTGCGGGCATATTTTGAACGGCGACACAGTCGAATTATTGTTCGACATTTATTCTATGCAGTAAGCCCCTGACTGAAAGGAACTTAGATAGCTGGAAATTATTCAGCGGCCGCTGATTCTCCGGTGCCGGAATGGGAATTTGATTCCCGTTGATGGTGAGGATTCATCTTCAATTGTGCCGCCTCATCGCAGGGTTCGACAACGACCAGATTGGTTGAAAGCTCTTCCACAACCTGACCTTCCAGCCCGTCTTCCTCGCGTCGAAATCGCCTGATTTGTGAAGGTTTAGTTCCTTCAGGCAGCATTCCCAGGTTGCAGATCGGCTCACCCGGACTGATAGCCGGCAGAGTGGTCATCCCAATCACAACGGAATCAAAAGGGGCATACAGCATACTGCGTTCTCTGCCCAGCAGAGTGGTGTTGGTCGCCAGTGGCTGATCTTTTTCGATAATGTCGCCCGGCTTGACATGGAATTTGAGGAAGCCCCCCCGCTCTGCACGGACCCACGTCGATTTATCCACGATGACCTGATAATCGGGAGATTCCGGCTCGCCATCCAGCATTTGCAGATCGCGCAGAACATTTCTGACCCCGCGCGCTGCAGACTCAACGATTCCCGGTTCGACTTTCCAGACTTCGCCACCTTCCATGATGATGGTCGGACAACCTGAGTTACAGGCTTCACGACGGAAGGCTCCTGCGGGTCCTTTACCATTCATAATGATTTCCGAACCAAAGGCTTTCGCCAGACGACTCACTTCAGGATTACTCAGATCGCCGCGGACATTAGGATAATTGGTGCGACGCACCGAAGCGGTATGCAGATCGATGCCATAATCGCAGCGGGATACAATTTCATCAAAAATGATTCTCGCCATGCGACTGGCAAGGCTTCCGTTTGCAGACCCCGGAAAAGAGCGGTTCAAATCGCGCCGGTCAGGTAAATAACGCGAGTGTCGATCAAAGGCCAGAATATTGAGAACCGGAACCAGAATGACCGAGCCCCTCAATAGCTGGAAATCGACATCCTGAATCAACTCTCGTATCGCCCCCGTGCCATTAATTTCATCGCCGTGTAACGCGGCAGTCACAAATACCACCGGTCCGTCTTCCTCAGCACGACGGATATGTATGGGAATTTTGACATTCATACTGCTGTAGCTTTCGCTGACAGCCAGCTTGACGTCGCGCGACTGTCCAGCCGGTATAGATTCTCCGTTCCATTGATCGATTGGCTTACGTCGTCGCGGTTTTGTCATGTGTGTTGTCAATTCCTTCCCGACCGCGCTGACTCAGCGGTCTCCTTGACAGCGTCAGTCAGTACTTCTTCGGCCACGGGTAATTCGGGCAGATCCTGGACTTTCGGACGACGTTTTCGGCGTGTTTTTGAAGGAACCAGATCGCGCATCAGTTCCAGCTTACCAAAACAGAGTAATCGATCATGTGATTCCAATTTTCGATCGGAACGGGGGTTGGGAATCACCGTTGTACCACGATAGAGGGTCAATACGTTTATATCTTTATCCCGCAGTCCAGATTCATTAATGGCTTTCCCCACGTATTCAGACCCTTCCGGAATATGAATCTCAGTCACACCATATCCACGGCTGACAGTCAGTCGCTGCCGCAGATCAATCTCCGGAAAATCGACCTGGGCCGAAATATAATCGACCACGGCACCGGCAATATCGAGCTGGGTACATTTCTCGATTCCCTCCAGGCCAGGTGAGGAATTGACTTCCATGATCTGTGGTCCATTTATCCCTTCCAGCATGTCAACACCGGCGACTCGCAGGCCCATAATCTGCGCTGCACGAACTGCTGTTTTACAATAGGTCTCATCCAGAATGACTGGTTCCGTCAGGCCGCCACGATGCACGTTGCTGCGGAACTCCTGGCCTTGTGCCACGCGTCGCATGGCTGCCACTACCCGGTCTCCGACGACGAAGGCCCGGATGTCACGCCCCTTGCTTTCGGCGACAAATTTCTGAATCAGTACATTCTGTTTCTGGTTCTGTAACAGTTCGATGATGGCTTCAGCCGATTTCACCGATTCGGCAAGAAGCACGCCAATCCCCTGGGTTCCCTCAAGAAGTTTGATTACTACCGGGGCGCCCCCCACGCGTTCAATGGCGGGCAACACGTCTTTTTTATCACGGACAAATGTCGTTTGCGGGATCCCGATCTGATGCCGACTCAGAATCTGCAGACTGCGGAGTTTATCTCGGGAGTTGGTAATTCCAGAAGAGGAATTCGCACAAAAAATATCCATCTGCTCGAACTGGCGGACCACCGCGGTTCCGAAATACGTAATAGAGGCCCCAATGCGAGGCAGCACTGCGTCATAATCAGAGATGGACTTCTGGCGGAAAAAGAGATCCGGTTCCGCCTGTTTGAGGTCGATGGCAAATTTGAGCGTATTCAAAACTTTGATCTGAAAACCACGTTGCTCTGCCGCTTCGCGCAAACGCCGCGTGCTGTAGCACCTGGGACTGCACGAAAGAATTGCAAGTTTCATGAAATATCCTTTTGTCGCCTGAATGGTTTTGGTTTGAACCCGTTAAACCGATTTTGGCTTTTTGACTTGTTGCGGCTTTCCACCATAATAAGACTTCCCGGCGTCGACTAAAAAGCGTCGACGAAATGCTTCACGACCGAGCAGCATTCGGAAGCCCATTTCATCGCGGTTGGCAAGCGTTAATTCGACGGGCCAGCTGACTCCCAGCAATTCGATATTCGTCACGATGACAGGCCGCAGACTGGCCTTCCCGCTGGAACTGCGTACAGAACGGAATTCAAAAATCCGGGCTTCTGCGACCACCACCTCGCGCGTTTTCCGTTGCACGGGATGGACCTTAAATCGAATCCATTTTTCATTGTCTCGCTCGAACTGATGCAAATCATAAGCATGCAGAGACGACGAACGGGCGCCGGTATCTACTTTTGCTTTAATGCTCTCAATTCCCAGATCCGGTAGACTGATCCACTCGCGCCAACCAATGACAGGCAGACCTGTTCTCCGTCTTTTTTCCTTCTGCAGTATTCTCGTCACGTGTGCTGCATGGCCTCCTTTGCTCTCTTTTCTCAGTTTCGAGATATTTAGTCTACATTAAAATACTTAGATATGCCAGTTCTGCAACACGATTTCGTCTATATCTGGAAGGCATCATATTTAAGCGTAGCGTCTCCCGGTCTATGATACCCGGTCCAAATGCCCCTGGAGACGCAACAGTAAAATGGAACACAGCCTAACCCGCTGTATCAGCTATCGTATCTGTGGCACGAACCTCTAACTGAAAATCTGAAAAAAAAAACAGGCGATGCCTGAATCTGGCATCGCCTGTTTTTCATGTTTTGTAGTGTAATCTGATCGTATAACTATGGTTTGGGAGTTAATCCAAAATCCATGGGAACAGAAGGATCCAGCTTGGGAGCGTACTCGTAAGGAGCAGCATACTGATATTTCAGAGGTGCCTTCGGATTGAGGAGATATTCATCATCGTTACCAAAATTTGAGGCAGAAGGATACTTCGGGGTAAACGTCCGCGGAGGATTTCCCTGGGCAGGAGCGTTAATCCGTTCTGACCAGCCAAGCGTCACATCAACCGTGCTGACGGCGCCCTGTTCTCCTACCTGGATCACAGAAAGCTTAACGTCCTGACCTGGCTGCGCTTTGGCTAACAAGGAGTTCAACTGACGGACGGAAGCCAGACGATGGCTGCCGAATGACAGGATAATATCGTACTTCATTAAGCCTGCCTGATCTGCAGGAGATCCGGGGGCCACGTGCATGATCACAACACCATAGCCTGGATTTCCATCCAGATTGGTGCCCACGCCGGTCCACCAGTCAGGTGCACCGTTTGTCAAATGAGCAGCCAGCGGGCCGGATGCATCAGTGCAAACCACGCCCAGTGTGGCTTTGTAGTATTTCGCATAATGCTGATCCAGACGGGCTTTATGAGCGTCACTCATCAGAGCAGCATACTTCTGACGCGCGGTCGAACCAGCTTGTTTTTTGACAGGTGCTTCTTGAGCCTGTGATTCATAATTCACGACCAAAAAGAGTGTGAGAAGACAAAGCAAGCCCTTGCTCGATATAGACTTCTGCAGTTTCATCTTTGTAACCCTTTATCTCAAAATATGTACACGACACATGATATTTCTGGCTGCGGAGCTTCTCTTTTCAAGGCAACCCAACAATTGCCGCACTCAACGCATATACCCTATCCTAGCTTACGCATATACCTTGTCAAATACGGAAATCGAATTCTGATGATTATTTGCAACATCACCAGAAACGCTCTCTCACCTCAAATCATGCGCGATAGAAATCTGATACTCCTTCTGGAACCAGAGCAAAAGAGCGTGTAAGCTGATTGAACAGTCTGCAGGACTTTCTAACTACGTGAAACTTTGCCCTGTCCTCACTTCATCCCTGCCTTACTGATAAAGAGAACTTTAATGACGACAATCCCAGCGCGCTCTTCCTTTCGTTTCTGGTTGATCTGTTCCCTGCTCGCATTCATGAATTGCCTCTGCTGGTCCGGACAAAGCTGGAGTGCCGAGCGAAAACCTAATATCCTGTTGATCGTCGCCGACGATCTGGGCTACAGCGATCTGGGATGTTTTGGAGGCGAGATCGAGACTCCCCATCTGGATTCCCTGGCTGCCAGGGGAGTGCGACTGACTCAGTTTTATAATACGGGCCGCTGCTGTCCCTCTCGCGGAACCATCATGACCGGTCAATACCCCCATCGGATCGGTCTGGGGCACATGACGCGCAATCTGAATCAGCGCGGGTACCAGGGACATATCTCTGACGAAGCCATCACGGTCGCCCAGATCCTGCAGCAGGGAGGCTATCGCACATTCCTCTCCGGGAAATGGCACCTGGGAACCGAGGATCCAACCAAACTTGGTTTTGAAGAATTTTACGGGACACTGGTCAGTGCAAAAACGTTCTGGGACGTCAATCACTTCACCAGACTTCCCGCCTCCCGAGCGACGCACACCTATCCCAAAGGAGAATTTTATGGCACTGACGCGCTCGGCGATTACGCGATCGATTTTCTACGAATGGGAAGACACACCCCGGAACAACCCTGGTTTTTATACCTGGCCTTCAATGCGCCGCATTTTCCACTGCATGCCCCCAAAGAAGAAATTCTCAAGTATGCAGACCGCTACCATGCAGGCTGGGATAAAATCCGCGAGCAACGACTGGCGCGTATGAAGAAAATGGGAATCGTACCACCGGAGACGAAGCTTTCTCCCCGTTCACAATACTGGGACTGGGGTGAAGCAGAGGCGCGAGTGAACCCGGCCTGGGATTCGTTGCCTTCAGACCGCCGAGGCGACCTGGCGCGACGCATGGCAATTTTTGCCGCGATGGTGGATCGTATGGATCAGAATATCGGGCGCGTCCTGACCAGTCTCAAACAGAACAATGAACTGGAGAATACGCTGATTATTTTCACTTCCGACAACGGGGCCTGTGCAGAATGGGATCCCTATGGATTTGATATCCGATCCAGCCGCAATAACACGTTATACTGGGGAGATCAACTCGATAAAATGGGCGGACCGGACACGCATCACAGCGTCGGTTCCGGCTGGGCAAATGCTTCAAATACCCCTTGGAGACTTTACAAACATTATAACCACGAAGGGGGGATCGCTTCACCTGGCATCGTGCACTGGCCTGCACAGATTAAGCAGCAGGGCACCATTGTTTCGACTCCCGCCCATATTATCGACATTGTCCCCACACTGCTGACAGCCGCACAAGTCGATTACCCCGCTCAGTGGAATGGCTTGAAAACGATCCCCCTGCCCGGACAGAGTCTATTCATCCCCATCAATAACTCTCCTCAGACCGAACGCACGCTCTACTTTGAACACCAGGGTAACCGGGCCATCCGGGAAGGTCGCTGGAAGCTCTCCGCTCTGCGCGGCGGACCGTGGGAACTCTATGATATCTCAGTCGATCGTACAGAACTGAATGATCTGGCCGAAAAGCATCCGGAGGTCGTAAAGCAACTCGACCAGAAATGGCAGACCTGGGCCAATGCGAATTTTGTACTCCCTTTCCCCACAGATTACCGCATCGATTATCTGGCACCGTTGAAGCAATAGTATTCCCAGCAGAAACAAAAACAGAGCTGGTCAACATTAACCAGCTCTGTTTTATGGTGAATAGATAAGTTCAATAGTTGAGCAGTGATTACTCGCTGGCAGAAGTACTGGAAGACTTATCTTTGTCCTTCTGAGTAATTCTGACCATGAGCCATTGCTGAGTCTCATCTTTACCGATGTGCACCAGCAGTGGCGCTTCGTCTTTGGTCAGGTTATAGATGCCTGTATCATAGACGGTATTTTTGTCATCACCGACTGTCCAGGCGGCCCGTTGTGTTTTCTTATCCACGGATCCCTCGACCTGCTGAGTTTTATTGGTCTTGGTATCGGTGAAATTACCCCGGATGATGCCTTGCGCATCAACGGCCAGTTCCACAGTGGAATCAGACTTGGTCTGCCCACTGGGTGAGAGAGCGAACACACCGAGCGGCATCCAGTCCTTCTGATTGCTGACATCCGCGGCAGCGCCTTGTGACGCCAGCTGACTGGCCTGCTGGGTGTATTCTTCCGCAGATCCAACGTCCTGGTTGTTCACGTAAACACTGTTATCCTGGTAGACCACGTTATTGCCATAGTCATAATAGAGGGGCTGCGAATTGGCTAACGTCAACCAGGCCATCATCGAGTTCCAGGTGCAGGCACTCCAGGCATAACCAGCCGGCCAGCCGGGAACGTACCAGACTCCCGGATGCGCTGCATACCAGCCGGGATAATACATCCCGTATCCAACAAATCCCCCGCGAATCACGGCACCATGATAATAGCGGGTTGAAGGAGGGACATGCACAAATCCGGCAGCATAGCCTCCATTTGGTCCTCGAACCACTCCACCAGCCGTACCGCCTCCATTGGGTCCGCGAACAACACCGCCCGCGGCTTTCCCGCCATTGGGACCGACAACACGACCACCAGCAGCACTGCCACCATCCCGGCCGACGACACGTCCTCCTGCAGCTGTGCCTCCGTTCGGACCAACGGCTCTACCACCGGCAGCAGATCCACCATCGGGACCCACAACACGTCCCCCGGTTGCACTACCGCCGTTCTTTCCATCGATTGATCCGCCAGCTGCGTGACCGCCATCCGGGCCGATGGCACCTCCACCGGTTACAGTATTTCCTCGCGGCCCCGTATAAGTACCACCGCCAGCGACACCACCATTCGGACCATGATAAATATTACCAGATCCGGAACCGGAGCTGATGGAACGGTTGATCGTATCACGCCCGGTAAAGTCCTGCACATGGGGATGAGAGTTGGTCACCGCATTGTGCCCGGCATCAGAGGGCAGACCCAGGAAATTATTTAATCCCTGTTGAGTGGGGCGCTTGTTGAAGTTCATGTCTCCGACATTCAGTGAACCCGAATTTCGAAATCCTCGGTCTCCATTACCGCCGAGCTGGTTTAAATTTCCCCGATCGAAATTATTTCTCCCAGATTGCTCAAACGAGCGTGCCTCATTTGAGAATTTGGAGTCGAATCCGCTTTGATCATTAAAACGGCTGGTCGTATCAAATCGACTGCCGTAATTGGAAAAGCGACTGCCGTCAAAGCCACCGCTTCCATTAAGACCGTTACCACCCAAATCGCGACCGCCTCCATAGCCGCCTGCGCCACCAAGTCCACCGGCACCACGGAAATCACCGCCGCCAGCACCGTCGAAACTTCTTCCGCCGCCGCCGAAGCCACCACCGGCTCCGCCGAAGCCACCTCCGCCGCCACCAAAGCTCCTGCCGCCTCCGCCGCCAAAGCCTCCTCCACCTCCGCGGAATCCACCGCCACCAAAGCCGCCACGAGCCCAGGTTTCAGAAAGTTCAGGATTGAACAGGCAGACCGCCGTAACCGCCATCAGTGTGATGAATAATCTCATATCTAATATCCCCAAATTCAGAATTTTGTCAGTGTGTGTTTTGAAGAGCCTGGTTCGCGGAAATTAATTTCTCCTGGAGACCACTTCGAGTGCATCTGGTAATTCAGTCCCATTTACGAAACGATTGACTGACTGCCAGCGACAACCATGATCATCAATTTTCGTCACAATATTATTAGCGCTCGTGAGCATGCCATTTGCCATAACACCACGGGATTCGATCGCCCACCCGCCATCGACGGGCATCCAGATTCCGATCGCATGACTGCCATCCGCATTGAAAGTCCACGACATGATATCGCCACTCAATGGATCAATTCCGATAATTTGAACGCCAATCTGCTGCGTTTTTTTTCCAGTTTTCGTCACAAAAGTTCTTTCGATGAACTTTTTCCCCGGCATCCAGCGATAAATGGTCTTCAATGTGACACCTTGATCCTCGGTGGTCCAGCTTCCAATCAGCCATTCCAGATCCTTCAGGTTAATTTGCGACGCTGAAGGTGAAGCCACCGATTCATTAACGCTGACCATCTTCCATTGACCATCCTGTTTCATATGGGTCGCGGTATATCGACTGTAAGCTGGGGGAGCTTCCGGGCCAGTCACAACGGTCCGCCCTTCTTCGATCGCCAGCTGATCACCGATTTCGCGTACCGCATCGACGGAGATCTGAATTTTCGCATCTTTGTTGTTTTTGAAGTATTCCGTATACATTTTCTGAATCTCAGCGCGACCGGCCAGGCGTTTTCCACTGCCATCGATATATTCCCCCTCGGGAGCCCAGAATCCAGCAACTTTTTCGGCATTCCCTGCATCAAAAGCCTGTTTAAACTTCTCAGCCACTTTCTTGACTGCTGTTTCAGCATCGGAGGGAGAGGGGGTTTCCTGAGCTTCTGCCGCTGCAGGCTCCCCATTTGAAGTGAGCGGAGTTCTCTGAAACTGCGCCTGCAGAGCAGCACTGTCCAGCATGAAAAATAACGAAAAAGCAGATACGGTGAGACCCGAGCGGGTCAATCGCAGTAGAAGATTCATTCTGACATCTTTCAGATATGGTGTTGAAATTCGCTTGCATTGTGAGAGAGTCAACAGACTGCTCCAGAAGCCACAGCCCGAGGTTTTATTCTATTCCTGTCTATTCAATATTGCACGCATAATTTATGATCTCTTTCAGAAAATTCATGAGCTGTTAAACGTAACGAAAACAATATTCGCTCGACTACCAGATCCCCTGATGTTAGCGCGCCTGTTTGATCACACTGCTGATGAATTCATGCAATGACTGTTCTCCTTCTCACTGAGAGCAGTAAGCAAAACGATTCAGCAACAACAGATCAGTGAATCCGAATTTGTTACTTCAGAGCCATCAGCACCTTTGTTATTAAGAATCATTGATGCTTCATCGTCTTAAACAACTTGCTCCCCTGGCTGTCATTGCTGTTTTCATGGGAGCAATCTGGCTGCTGTCCCGGGAATTAAAGCATTACAATATCCATGATATCCGCAATGCCATTTCCCACATACCGGCCTGGAGACTCTGGGCGGCCGGCGGCCTGACAGTCTTGAATTACCTGGTTCTGATCGGCTATGACTATCTTGCCGTCCGCGCGATACAGCATCCACTCTCCCTGGGAAAAATTTCACTTGCTTCGTTCACCGGTTTCGTAACCAGTTATAACTTCGGTGCCGTTCTGGGAGGAACTTCGGTCCGCTATCGCCTGTATTCCGCCTGGGGACTTTCGGCGGTGGAAATTCTGCAGCTGGTCATCATGCTGGGTACTACATACTGGATTGGTGTGTTTGCCTTAGCGGGAATCGTTTTCGTTTCCCACCCGTTTCCGATCCCCGCTTCATTACACTTCCCATTTGATAATGTGCAGCCAGTCGGGTATATCCTGCTGACTGTCGCCGCCTGTTACACTTCGCTGACGTTGATTCGTACCAAACCAATCAACGTCAAAGGAATTCAGTTAAAACTTCCCGGCACGGGGATGACTTTACTGCAACTGGCTGTCTCTGCCATTGATCTGATCCTGGTTGCTTTCATTGTATATACGCTGCTGGCGGAAGACATTTCCATTGGATACGGGGAATTTCTGGGAATCTTTCTGATGGCCACTGTGACGGTAGTCCTGTCGCACGTGCCTGGCGGAATTGGTGTTTTTGAATTAGTGATGCTGACTCTCCTGGCATCTCCCGATTCAGGAAAAATCCTGGCCGGCCTGCTGGTATTTCGAGTGATTTATTATCTGATTCCCCTGTTTGCAGCAGTCATACTCCTTGGCTTGCATGAACTGTCTCTCAATCGAGGCCTGGCATCACGCGTGATGCAGGAAACAAGCCGCTGGTCGACAGCCATCGCCCCTCTGATTCTTTCCGGGTGTACGCTGCTGGCCGGAGCCGTACTGCTGTTTTCCGGAGCAACACCGATCGTCACCGCCCGCATTGGATCTCTGCAACAGACGCTCCCACTGCCTCTCATTGAAGTTTCGCATTTTCTGGGAAGCTTAACGGGGGCCGCCCTGCTCGTCCTCGCCCGTGGTCTGCAGCGTCGACTGGATTCTGCCTGGTGGCTGATTACCTCTCTGTTGAGTGTGGGAATTGCAGTCTCTCTGATGAAAGGTTTTGATTTTGAAGAAGCGATCCTCCTGAGCGTGCTGCTGTTCGCATTATTGATCAGTCGCAAACAGTATTATCGAAAAGGGGCGTTGATCCACGCCCGTTTCAGTCCCGGCTGGGCGGCGACCATTCTGACCATCGTGATCTGTTCGATCTGGCTGGGCCTGTTTGCTTATCGACATGTCGAATACTCAGACGAACTCTGGTGGGCTTTTACCATCAAGGGTGATGCCTCACGCTTTCTAAGAGGCAGCGTCGGCGCGATCGCTATCATCCTGCTGTTTGCAATTTCCAGACTGGTGGCAGCCCACAAACCTCGCACGCTGCCACCCACTCCCGCTGAACTGGATGCGGTGAAACAGCTGGTCCTGTCATCGCCTCAGACCTCTACGCAACTGGCACTGCTGGGCGATAAATCACTACTGTTTAATGACCGGCAGACGGCCTGCATCATGTATGGCGTACAAAAACGTTCCTGGATTTCACTCGGCGATCCTATCGGGGCAGACACAGAACGGGGAGAACTGATCTGGCAGTTCCGGGAACTGGTCGATCGTTATGACGGCTGGCCCGTCTTTTATCAGGTGAAACCGGAGAATCTTTCACTGTACCTGGATCAGGGACTGACAATTCTCAAACTGGGGGAAGAAGCCCGGGTCCCGCTGGATTCATTTGACCTGCAGGGCGGTAAGCGTCGCAAGTTGAGACAGGCCATCAATCATTGTGAAACAGATCAGTGTGAATTCTCCCTGATTCCCCGTGATGGGGTACCGAAAATTCTCGGGGAACTCAAACAGATTTCTGATGCCTGGCTCCAGGCGAAAGAGATCAGCGAAAAAGGCTTTTCACTCGGCTACTTTGATGAAACCTACCTCAAGCAGTTTCCAATTGCCATCGTTCGACAGCAGGGACGGATCATTGCGTTTGCCAATGTTCTGGAGGGTGCCCGCAAAGACGAACTCTCTGCTGACCTGATGCGACATATCCCCGAGGCACCGCCGGGAGTCATGGAATATCTATTTGTGGAATTACTACTCTGGGGCAGGCAGCAGGGTTATCAATGGTTCAATTTCGGTATGGCTCCCCTGTCCGGTATCGAAAATCGTCCCCTGTCCCCTGTCTGGAATCGAACGGCCAATTTGATTTTTCGTTATGGCGATCATTTCTATGGCTTTGAGGGATTGAGAAGTTATAAAGAGAAATTCGATCCCGTCTGGACACCCAAATACCTGGCGTCACCCGGCGGAATGGCATTGCCTCAAATATTGTCTGATGTTGTCGCGATCATTGCAAAAAACCAGTCAAATTCAAACCGGACCTGATACCATGGACCACTGGGATAAAATCGAAGGTTCTCCTGTAAAGCTGGGGGAAACCTGGGTTCCTTCCGAATACGCTTATAATTTTGCCATCTATTCCAAACATGCAGAGCGGGTTTCCCTGCTCTTTTTCGCCGAAAATGATCTGTATCATCCGGTTCATGTTTATCATTTTGAACCTCACCGCAATAAAACAGCTGAAATCTGGCATTGTCGAATCCCGGCCGTCAATATTCGTCCTGCTACGTATTATGCCTATCAGATTGAGGGCCCCTCTCCCGAAGCTCCTTATGACTGGCATGCGTTTGATTCTGAAAAACTGCTCTTTGATCCGTATTCACGAAATATCTATTTCCCGCCCGACTTTGACAGAGAGGCTGCCTGCCACCCCGGAAGCAATATGGGTCGCGCTCCGCTCTCGGTTCTGCAATCTATCGAATGTGCTTTTAACTGGGACGATGATCAACCGGTTCACCATACCTCTAATTTAATTATCTATGAGATGCATGTGCGTGGCTTCACAAAGCGGGATAACTCGGGCGTAACCGAAAATGCCCGGGGCACCTTTGCAGGAGTCATCGAAAAAATCCCCTACCTGCAGGAACTGGGAATCACAGCGGTCGAACTGCTGCCCGTTTATCAGTTCGATACTCAGGACGGCAATTACTGGGGCTACATGCCTCTCGGATTCTTCGCACCGCACGATGGATACTGCATGTCGCAAGAGACCTGTGAACGACACATTGAATTTTGTGAAATGGTGAAAGCCCTGCACCGCGCCGGAATCGAAGTCATTATAGATGTCGTCTACAACCACACAGGCGAAGGAAACGAGAATGGTCCGACCTACAGCTTCAAAGGCATTGATAACACGACCTATTATTCATTGACAGGCAACCCGGAATCTCAGTTCGCCAACTACTCGGGAGCGGGTAATACCCTGCACACCGCCAACCGTGCCGTGCGTAAAATGATTGTCGACAGTCTGCAATACTGGGTGAAAGAAATGCACGTCGATGGATTTCGTTTCGATCTGGCCAGCGTACTCACCAGAAAAGCAGATGGCAGCATTGAAGACACGAACCCGACGACACTCGGGCAGATCGGATCTGATTCTTCGCTGGCAGGCAGACGATTCATTGCAGAACCCTGGGATGCGGGTGGCGCTTTTCAGCTGGGCTCACGTTTTCCCGGTCATCGCTGGATGCAGTGGAATGCCGCCTATCGGGATACGCTGCAAAAATTTGTCCGAGGCGATGAGGGACAGATTGCGGACCTGATGACGCGACTGTACGGCAGTAGTGATCTCTTCCCGGATGACTGCCTGCATGCACTCAGACCCTACCAGAGTATCAACTACATCACTTCGCATGACGGCTTCTCCCTGTACGATATGGTGTCATTCAATCAAAAACGCAACTGGGAGAACGGCCAGCACAACGAGGATGGAACTCACGATTACAGCTGGAATTGTGGCTGGGAGGGATCTGACGCCCCCGAGGACATTCTCAAATTGAGAAAGCAGCAGGTCAAAAACTTTTTCACCCTCCTGATGGTTTCCAATGGCACCCCCATGTTTCGCATGGGCGATGAATTCCTGCAAACCCAGGGAGGAAATAACAATCCTTATAATCAAGACAATGAAACCAGCTGGCTGGACTGGAGTCGTCTGGAAGCGAACCAGGATATGTTTCGATTCGTTAAACTGCTCATCGCGTTTCGCAAAACCCACTCGTCGTTGTGTCGTTCCCATTTCTGGCGGGAAGACATCAAATGGTATGGCGTTACGCGTTATGTGGACCTCCAGCCTTCTGCCCGAACTCTCGCTTTCTGCCTGCATGGAAAAGAAGAACAGGATGCTGACATTTATGTGATGATTAACGCTGCCGCCAATACCTGCTGCTTTGGAATACATGAAGGTACTCCGAAAGAATGGAAATGCGTCGTAGACACGGCACAACCCAGTCCGCAGGATATTCTGGAATCAGGCAACCTGGGCTCCATTACAAAAGACACGTATGACGTGCAGGCACGTTCTGTCGTAGTACTGATCCGACAGACAGGTTAAAATAGATTGCGTACAGAATTCATGCGAGCGGGTTCTCAACAAATCAGATGAGGGGAGCACTATGGATGGGATTGCTGAAGTCTTTGGTGGAGTCATGATTGTGTTTGTGATCGTAATCTTTTCACATCGCTATCGGAAAAACAAAGCGAAACGGGATGTGAACGAAAAAGCAGATTCATCTTGAATCATCAGGCTGAGATTTCTATGCTGCGGAATCGCGCCCTCTGAAATGGCGATTCAACAACACCAGTTTTACAGGAGGTAACACGCAGTGATCGAATCCCATACCCCTCTCTCCGGATCACAAATCAGAACACGGTGCTGTATTGTCGGCGGAGGCCCGGCTGGTCTCTTTCTGGGCTACCTGCTGGCCCGCGCGGGTGTGGAAGTCATTGTCCTGGAAAAACACAAAGATTTTCTGCGTGATTTTCGTGGCGATACCATTCACCCCTCTACGCTGCAGCTGTTGTTTGAACTGGGGCTGTTGGATGAGTTTCTGAAAATCGCTGACAAGCACTTTGAATCTCTGAACCTGAACTTTGAAGGCCAGCAGATTCCCGGACCTTATTTCACGCATCTCCCAACCGAATGTAAATTTATCACATTTGCTCCCCAATGGGACTTTCTGAACATGATTGCCAGTCATGCCAGTGAATATCCCAACTTCCATCTTCATCTGCAGGCCGAAGCGAAACACCTGATTCGGGATGGAGAGCACGTCATTGGGGTCAAAGTAAATGGACTGGAGGGGGAATACGAAATCTTTTCCGATCTGGTGGTAGGCGCCGATGGTCGTGGTTCGCAGATGCGGATTGACGCCGGCGTCGAAGTGATCGAAAAGGGAATTCCCATTGATGTCCTCTGGTTTCGAGTAGGCAAACAGGGAGACATTGATGACAACACGCTGGCACGGATTAAACAGGGCCGCATGCTGATCACAATTGACCGCGGAGACTATTTCCAGGCAGGCCTGATTATCCATAAAGGTTTTTTTGATGAAATCAAACAGGAAGGGCTGGAAGTCTTCCGTAACAGAATTCTGGATATCCTCCCCGATCTGGGAGAGGGAGTCGCAGAAATCGACAGCTGGGACAAAGTCAGACTCTTAACCGTGCAACTGAATCATATCACCAACTGGGCACAACCGGGCCTGTTATTGATTGGAGATGCCGCCCATGCGATGTCTCCTGTCGGCGGAGTCGGGGTTAACCTGGCGGTACAGGATGCCGTCGCCACTGCCAATCTGCTGGCTGATAAACTGTACGCGGGAGTGGTTACATTGGCCGATCTGCAAGAGGTACAAAACCGTCGTGAACGGCCAGCATTGAAAACACAACGCATGCAGGTCTTTGCCCATCAGCGCCTGTTTGGAGGACACTCTGCCCCCGGTAAACCTGTCTCGATCTCCTGGGGCCTCAGAAAATTTGCCAGGCTATTGGCCCCGATTCTTAAACGAACCGCAGGCAAACTGATTGGTCTGGGATTCCTGCCCGAGCATATCCAGACCCCGGAACGGGCAGCCAAAAACAGAACTCCTGTTGCCCCATAATTGTTCAGAGCCGGTTTCGTAAAAAGAAAACCGGAAAGATTCTGCCTTTTTGTTTCCCGCATTGTTAAAATGAAATCTGGTCTGGATGACTTTTACCAGATCAGATTTATTGAAACGAGGTACCAGGAAAAGCAGCATGGGTAGATTCTGTTTCCGTAGTTTGATTCTGACTCTGGTGATTCTGACTCTGGTATTGTCTGTTGCCGTCACATCCCAGGCGGATGAACAGCTTGATAGTACGACTCAGATCAGAAATGCGATCCAGAGATCCATTCCCCTGATCGAAACAGCGTCCGCGGGATCAGCACGCGAACGAAAGTGCTTCACCTGTCATAACCAGGCCCTCGCTGTTCTGGTTCTGGATGAAGCCCGCCAGCGAGGATTCAATATCAATCCAGCGAATTTTCAGTTGCAGGTAGACCATACAGCGAAACATCTGAAACGAGGGCTGGAAAACTATCGTGCCGGCAAAGGACAGGGAGGCGGCCCTGACACTGCCAGCTATGCGTTGTGGACACTCGAAATAGCCGGACAAAAGCGGGATGAAGTGACGACTGCAGTCACGGGTTACCTGCTGGAACGTGACAAGGGGCGTCCGCACTGGATCCGTAATTCCACCAGGCCCCCTTCCATGTCTTCAGACGCCAATACGAACTATTTTGTCATCAGGGCACTGCAGACGTTTGGCAGTGAATCTCAACAACCGGAAATCAAAGCCCGCATCGCAGACGCCCGGCAGTGGCTGCTTGATCTGAAACCCGCTTCCACAGAAGAACGTGTGTTTCAACTGCGCTGCCTGCAAACCCTGAGTGCTGACGACGCGGTCCAGCAAACTTCCGTAAATGAATTATTGAAGCAGCAAAACGCGGATGGTGGCTGGTCCCAACTGCCGGAGATGCAGAGCGACGCCTACGCAACGGGCACTGTGCTGGTAGCATTGTTACGTTCTCATCTGATTGATGGGGACCAACCTGCGATCGGAAAAGGCATTCAATATCTGGTCGATACACAACAGAACGATGGCTCCTGGCATGTAATCAGCCATGCAAAACCATTTCAAACTTATTTTGAAACCGGTTTTCCCCATGGAAAAGATCAGTTTATCTCGGTCACCGCCAGCAGCTGGGCCACTGTGGCTTTGTTACTCACTCAGCCAAAAGTGGATTGACAGCAATTTTTCCCGTTCCACTGATACTGCTTATTCTGATATAACCACAGCCTGACCATTTCCCGTAGAAAAGTATCGTGAAGTGAGTGGCGTCTCATCTCCGTTAAACCCCTATCATATCAGAGGGCTGACTGACCATGTTTGAACGTATTTCGAATGGCTGGGCGTTATCGAAACAGAGCTTTCGAGTCTTGATGCTGGATAAAGAACTGTTGCTGTTCCCGATTATGAGTGGGATCTCCTGCCTGCTGGTTTTAGCCAGCTTCGCCTTACCGCTCTGGGACAGTAAATACTTCGACACGATTATGAATGACCAGCAGGCGCCCCAGGATCCTCTGGCGTACGTGATTTTATTCGCCTTCTATTTTGTCAATTATTTTGTAATGATCTTCTTCAACTCAGCCCTGATGGCCTGTGCGATAATCCGTTTGAAAGGTGGTAACCCCACCGTAAGTGACGGTTTTAATGCCGCGTTAAATCGACTGCCTCAAATTGCAGGCTGGGCCCTGGTCAGTGCGACGGTTGGGTTTATCCTGAAAATGATCGAATCCCGCTCGGAACGCATCGGACAGATCGTCGCCGGCCTGCTGGGCATGGCCTGGTCGATCACCACATACTTTGTCATCCCGGTACTCGTCGTCGAAAAAAAGAATCCCTTCGAAGCCATGAAACGCTCTGTCAGCGTATTACGCGAAACATGGGGCGAATCGCTGGTTGCCAATTTTGGAATCGGCGCGATCATGTTTCTGATCATGATTCCGGTTTTCCTGATGATGGTCGGCGGCGGCATGTTGATCGCCACAGGAAATGCCCTGGCGGGGGGAGTTCTCATTGGATGTGCCATCCTGTTGATACTGTTGATCTCCCTGGTTTCCTCTGCAGTACATGCCATCCTGATCGCCGCGATCTACCTGTTCGCAGCAGAAGGTGAAGCTCCAGCACAGTTTGACCAGACCCTGATCGCACACGCCTTTAATCGAAAATAAGCCGGTAAAGCAGTCGCCTGTCAGAATTCCCTTGAAGTCAGCCCGTTTCGGCACTTATGATCAAGTTGATCTTTTTGCTCCCACTGATTTTCTGCCGAGGACTTCTCAATGGCATTGCGTGTTCTATTACTGACTTGCCTCTCTTATCTGTCGACTGCAGTCTCTGCCGCAGAGCCTGGTATCCAGCTACAGTTAAATCCGGTGATCTATCAGCGACATATCACGCGTATGGGGAAACAGGGTTTCGCAGCAACTGACTTGAGTGTCTATCCAGGCCAGCGATCAGAACGATTTGCCGTTCTGGGAATCAAACAGACAGAATCGAAAGACTGGAAAGCCTATCATGGGCTGGATGAAAAGCAGCTGGACATCAGGCTGAAACAACAGGCTACCGAGGGATACCATCCGCTGGTCATCAGCGGCTACGAGAAACGGGGGGAACCACGGTTCGCCATCATACTCACCAAATCAGCGGCAGCAGATTCAATTCTCAAACACTCCCTTCCCGGCAATCAACTCCAGTCCACTCTGAAATCCTTAAAAGAAGAGGGCTACGCGCCATGCCAGTTGGACGGGTACACTGTCAACGATCAGGCTTTTCATGCAGGCGTCTGGAAAAAACAAAATGACAGCGTCTGGGAAGCCACCTGTCAGGTTCCGTTAAATCAGTTTCAGAAAACCTTTGATGATTACACAACGAAAGGATTTCGGCTCGTCGACCTGTGCGGTTTTGTTGAAAATGGGACGGTCATTTATCATGCCCTCTGGTCGAAAGCAACTGGCCCTGAATGGATATGTTATTATCATCTCTCACCAGATGAGTTCCAGAAAACCAATCAGAAGCAGCTCTCCGAGGAGTTTCAGCTCACCAGTCTCGACGCGTATTCCCTGGATAATCAACCATTTTTCGCAGGAATCTGGGAGAAAGTTGAGCCGGAGAAGCGTGTGGAATTACCGCTCTGGAAATCACCGGACGCGATTCCGATGACGGGTCTGGACCAGAAAGAATTAGCGTCACTCGATCAATCAATCAAAGACTTCATGATGTTGCATAATCCTCCGGGAGTTGCTGTCGCCGTCAGTTATCGCGGTCGGCTCGTCTATGCACGCGGTTTTGGATATGCAGATAAAGAGACCGAAGAACTGGTGCAGCCCGACAGTCAGTTCCGCATTGCCAGTATTTCCAAACCCATCACCGCCGTCGGCATCATGAAACTGGTCGAACAAGGTAAGCTTAAGCTCGACAGCCGCGTCTTCGATATTTTAAAACAGTATCGACGTTCGCTTTCGCAGAAGGAAGTTGACCCGCGACTGAAAGACATCACTGTCCAGCAGTTACTTAATCATACCGCGGGCTGGGATCGGGAAGAATCTTTTGATCCGATGTTTCGTTCGATCACTTTTGCAAAACAGGTGGAAAAACCCGCGCCCGCGGAAATCGATGATATTATTCGTATCATGCTGAAACATCCACTCGATTCTAAACCAGGTGAGCGCTATGCCTACTCTAATTTCGGCTACTGCTTACTGGGGCGGGTCATAGAAGAAGTCAGTGGCCAAACCTATGAAGACTACATCCAGCAGACAATCTGCAAACCGCTTCACATGAACGAGACACAACTGGGGAAAACGCTTCTCGAAGATCGCAGCGAGAAAGAAGTCAAATACCACAGCAACCTGCGGGGAAGTTCGGTCTTTGCTGCCAATTTGCGAAAACAGGTCCCTTCCCCCTACGGTGCCTGGTATCTGGAAGCAATGGACTCTCATGGCGGGTGGATTTCATCAGCGCCGGACCTGCTGCGATTTGCAACCGCTTTTGATGTCCCGGACCGCAGCCCCATTTTGAAAGCCCCGACAATCTCTCTGATGCTGGAACGCCCCCCCGGACTCGCTGGATTCGACGAGCAAGGTCAACCCAAAGACGCCTACTATGCCTGCGGCTGGATGGTCCGTCCCATAGACACTGCCGGGAACTCCAATCAATGGCACGCCGGTTCCCTGGATGGGACATCAACTCTGCTGGTGCGAAGGCTCGATCGAATCAACTGGGCAATCCTGTTCAATTCTCGACATGGAATCGATGAAAAACGACTGTCTTCACTGATTGATGCCCCCATGCATACCTGGATTAACCGAATCGAACGCTGGCCTGCCAAAGATCAGTTCAAACAAAACTGATTCCCGTTTACTGCTTCAGATGGTGGTCAAAAAACTGGTAAGCCGTTTCGCGAGTGGCTGGTGGAAAATCGTGTTTTGCTTCCGGATACACAGCCTGCAAGTTTTCAGGCTGACTCGATAACGCATAAACGGGTTGCGCAATCCGCACCACATCTTTCACGCCGGACACCTCAAAGTTGCTGTCGCTAATCGGTGCACATGCCAGAAACGCGCGGGGCGCAAAACTGGCAACGATTTCGGTAAAATCAAAGGGAACCAGATCCGGATTGTTCTGATACTCGCTATTGATCACAGGCATATACCGGTCACTGGTCCAGCCTTTCAGTTTGCCACCATAATATTTATGGAAACGGGTAAATCCACAACTGGAAACCAGTGCTTTAATCCGGGAATCAAAGGCAGCCGTGAACATCGTGTTATGGCCTCCCAGTGAATGCCCGATGCAACCGATACGATCCCCTTGCACATAATCCAGAGACTGCAGTAAATCGAGAGACCTCATATTGTCATAGATGGCTTTCATCGTGCCACTGCGGTATTCAGGATGCGCCTTGAAATCGTAGGGATATTCACCGAACGAAGGGTAATCCGGCGCGAGTGTGACATAACCCCGCTCGGCCAGTTCCAGCGCATATTTCAGATTCGGCAAGCCTTTGATTCCCGCCGGTTCTTCTTTGCCCGTACTGGAATTCGTCTGATGCAGACAGAGTATCGCTGGCACAGGATGCTCAGGAGACGCTGAATCGGGAACGAATAAATACGCCTTCACACGCTGATTTAAATCATCTGTATGATAAGAGATCTTCAACCGCTTAACCGACCCGACAATCGTTTCTTCCAGCACCTTCAGATCCAGGGGAACCGGTTTCGTCGGACGGGGAACTTCACCCATCACGGTCTGCATATTCGCCAGAATATGACCGCGACGAATGTTCCAGTCCTCCCAGCTCTGAACGGAATGCTTCTTCCCGGCTGAATCGAGATAATAAGAAAGATCCAGATGCTCCTGATAAACGGGAACCTGCTGCCTGGGATTTCCGGGATCGTCTGCCCCACACACCACCGGGCAACAGGTAATCATACAGATGACGAAACAAAAATATCTTGAAAGCACTGCTGTCCCTCTCTTAAACTGAACCTGATTATTTTTCAGATGGTTTTGCTTCTGGTTTTACAGATTCCGCAGGAGCGATCAGCGTATTCTTGATAATGGATTCGGTCAGCTTTTCATGATCAGATTCGACATCGATTAACAGATTATTCCCGAAGATCACATGCGTTGTCGGCTCGATCACTTCCACTGCTTTCGGTCGAACCGAAGAAAACAGGTTGCCGGAAACGGTGACTCCGCGGGTTTTATCCAGCGTCAGCCCCGCAGCTTTCAGATCATTCGTACGGCGTTTGACCTGTCCGTTTCCAATATAGCTGTTGGAGAAATTATTGCCCGTCACCGTGATCCGACCCGACTTGGGTCCAATCTTTAAAGCATCCGCAGCCAGCAGTGTAAATGTATTCGCACTGACCGCACAACCATGGGCATCATCCAGAATAATGCCGCTGCCATTATGCGCGATGACATTGGCAGACAGCGTAATGCCATAACATTCCTTATCCAGGGTAATCGCCCGGCCCTGGCATTCTTCAATCATGTTGGCACAGACAATAGAACCATAGGTATTTTCAATGATCACACCATCCCGTAAATGGTCATCCAGATTGTTGCCACTCATGCATAGATTAAATCCTTCCGCGCATTTTAACGCATCCAGGTTCTCTTCAAAATGATTCGCTGAGACCACAATGTCATGACAGCCGATCAAGTTCAACCCGGTGGCTTTATTGTAGGTAATCAGACAGTCGGAAACACGGGGATCTTCAAAGCAGAAGTCCAGAAAAATACCGTCGCTGCCATGATAGCTGCAGGTGACCCCATGGATGTAAATCTCCTGAACCCATTTGGCATTAATGCCCCGCCCACTCTTCTCATTTCCTGTCACACGAAAGTTCTGTAACTGCACACGCCAGATGCGTGGCTTCGGATCGGGCTTTCCATTCGGAAGCTTTGCATCAGCCGGCGGATGAATGGCGATTGCATCCTTTCCTTCTTCATTTTTATTATGAATGTGTGTCGCGGAACCGGCCCCCATCAGCAACACATCACCTTTGGTAATGACTAATGGCTGATCAATTTCAAAGTTCCCGGGAGGCAGCATGACGACGCCCCCTTCAGCAGGAAGAGCATCCAGCGCCTGTTGGATAGATTCATAATTGATTGCGTGGATCACAGGGCGTGCCCCAGGCAGTTTCGCTTTCCCTTGACTTGCCCCGTTTTCCTGACCGGCGAACACGAAATTGGAGCTCAACGTAATCATGAGCGCCAGAGACAACATTAAATATTTAACGGCTGTGCGAGAATGATTCATACCAGGCAGGACCTCTCATAAATTCAAATCGTAGGCAGGAAGAATACCGCTTTGGAAAAACCGGTATTCACTATCAGGACTGGGGAATTCCACCAGCTTAACTTTGTTTCGTAATTCCACCATCACAACCGAAATGGCTCAGATAGTCAAGCTGCAGACTCACCGGGCTCGCAAAGCAGAACCTATAATTTGAAGTACGGAAATCGATACTGATTCGAAAGGCAGTCTCTGTGATTCGATTACAATTCCCCACGCGGAGCGACTTGTATTTTATGCGAGGA
Source organism: Gimesia maris (assembly GCF_008298035.1). NCBI lineage: Bacteria > Pseudomonadati > Planctomycetota > Planctomycetia > Planctomycetales > Planctomycetaceae > Gimesia > Gimesia maris. Next base: position 2,147,487 of record NZ_CP042910.1, on the reverse strand, counting down.
ATGCTAGAATCGCTTTCCGCAACAGTTGCATCTGTTTATGGTTTTAGTAACATGAACACTGACAACAGGTTGCACCTGCTGCTCCACAGCGGCATCTCTCAAAATCCGGCAACTTTCGGATTTTATGAGGAACCTGAAACACATCAGGATAGTCCACTATTCTGACAGGCACCCGTAGCTCAACTGGATAGAGCACCGGTCTTCGGAACCGGGGGTTGGGGGTTCGAATCCCTCCGGGTGTATTTTTTCAAGTCAATTCAAAACAACAACTTACAAACCCAAGGCCTTCGTCTCACCGACAAAGGCCTTTTTAATTCCCCCCACTACTGCGATTTTTTTGCATTAGTTCAGCCATACGCTATCCACTTATTTTAGCCTAGATTTAAACAATTGGATGCAATAATTCTGACACTCCAGTTGCTGATCTTTAAGAACTCATTGCCTTCGTTTATCACGACAACTATCTCCAGCCCGAATCAGAATTCCAATTACCTGGGCAAGATGGACTTCGGCTTCCCGGAGTTTCGAAATGATCTGTTCGGAGAAATGAAGTTTGGTAGGCATGTTGCCTCCTCCTCAATTGGTCCAGAATCCTGATTAGTATATCAAGTTCTGGATGCGGTTAAGGGGGGGCACGTCAACCAGCTGAAGCAATCTGCAGCAGAAGGAATACTTGAACAAGCCATTGTCAGCGTTTCTGAATCTCTATCGGCTGGCGAAATATCAAAACTCGAAAACGTTACGATCCAAGTGGTCGATCTGAATGGGGGGACAATTGGTCGCGTAGCTTCTGATACAATTTATATCGATATTAATGCCGCAGGCTATGGCTGGTTTATCGATGAAACTCCTCTGGATCATAGCGAGTTTCGATACGACCGCAAATTATCATTGATCGCGTTACCCGGTAGTGAAGCAGAAGGTCTGATCGATCTCTGGACGGTGATACGTCATGAATTGGGGCATTTTCTGGGATACGAACATGAGGAAAATGGAGTCATGGAAGCGACACTGGATCTGGGAGTACGTAACCTTCCGGACTGGAATGCTGACGCCGATGACTTCTTCGCATCAGTCAAGGATGAACTGGAACTTCTTTTATTCTGATACTCCAGTTGTTTGAGACGCCTAGCTTCTGCCGATTTCATGCCGCCGAACTGATTCCGCCAGCGCAAGTAATTCGATTCACTGATATCCAGGAACTGCAGCACGGAAGCCAGATCTTTACCGGCATTCAGCATCGCATCCGCATCACGCAACTTGCGGACAAGCCGCTCGGAATTTTGACGTTTTCTTTGCTTGTTCATCAAAAGTTCCCTGCGTCAAAAGGACGCTAAGAACCTTCATATCAATAGAACCAGTTTTTGAAAAGCAGACCAGGAAAGAAGGACACTCGGATGATGGCGATTGGTGTTTACACGCGACTGAGATTATCTGGTTGACTTATCAAAATGTTTCAAAAAAAGAACACTGACAGTCTGGATACTTTCGAGCGAAACAGGTACCCGAATTGCTGGAATGTAATTGGTAGCTCAAAAGTGATGATTATGACGGTGAATCGGGTGATCTGCAGCAGCTTCAGAGTGCCAGAATACGGCGTGGCCTGATTCGGGGGCATTTTACCAGTATCCAGGGTAATCACCTTCCAATTAGGTATAAAAATTGCCGTTTATGCTGATCGTTGAGAAATCTGTCGAGCAAAATCATGTAGTGGGAACGCTCAAATCAATCGTAGTATTCTTCAGAAGTTCCCTGGTATTGAGTTATCGCATACAAGAAAGCCACATCAGGGTTCATTCAATGTTTTTAAAACAACAATCTTCATTGTTGAGTCAAGCTACCGTAGTAATCAGCTTAATCGTTTTCTCGACAACTCTGTGGGGCGTGTATACTCATTTTTCTCCAGTCCCATTTTGGGATATGTGGTCTGGTTATATTGGGTTTTATTTACGGGTTTTGGAGAACGACCATTCGGTCTGGCTTAGCCAGCATAACGAGCATCGCATATTAATCTCACGCATGTTATTTTGGCTGGACTTGGAATATTTCAAGGGCCTGGGGGTGTTTCTTGTCTGTGTTAATCTAGTAATCCAACTGGGAATGGCATTTGTTTTTTTCGCAGTGGTTTCTAAAAAACTGAAAGCAGATCCCCATAAAACGGCAATCTATGCGTTTATTTTCTGCCTCTTATTTTCCTGGGTTCAACGCGAAAATTTTATATGGGCTTTTCAGAGTCAGTTCTTATTCGTCTTCATGTTTTCGCTTTTATCGTTTTTAAACATGGGACGATACACTGCAGATAATAAAAACCATTATTTGCTGCTCTCCTTATTTTTTGGATGCTGTGCCACTTTTTCAATGGCAAACGGCCTTCTGGTATTCCCCTTACTGGTCGTTCAGGCCTTACTCCTACGTACCTCCAGGTTGTCTCTTGCGACCATCATAGCGGTCGGAATTACAGTATCGATTCTTTACTTTATTGACTACCACAAACCAGTAAAACATGATTCTGCCATTCAAAGTATTCTACAAAGCCCATTATTGGTAACAGTATTTACGCTTACTTATTTAGGCTCACCTTTTGTATTTGTCCTGGGGCAATCATATCTAATAACAGCCGCTGGTTTTTTCTTTTTAACCGCAGCGGGAGTATGCTTATACTGCATTATCAAAAAACATGCTCTGGATTATGTGAATGTCACTTTATTTATTTTTCTGCTGTTCATCGTGGGGACTGCTTTGGCCACCGCATCCGGAAGAATATTTCTCGGTGTCGATGGTGCTCTGGCAAACCGCTATGCGACACCCGCTTTAATGGGGTGGATCACATTAGTATTAATTGGTTTTATAAATCGCACGATCCTTCCCAAAGCCTGTTTTTATATTGCAAAGGGCTGTTTGATTTGTATCCCCCTGCTCTTACTCCCTCCACAGATAAAAGCTTTTGATAATTTTGCTGGAACTGCCTTTCATCGAAAAATTGCAGTACTGGGAGTGGCCAATCATCAGTACGATTCCTTTTACTTTGAGCAGATTTGTTATAATCAGGAAGGACTATTAGAGATCATTGAACAGTCCATTGATAAAGGCATTTCTGTCTTTTCATCAGATTGGATTAAATATGAAAACAATCAGATCTCGGCGGATTCAATTCATCCAGAGCCTTGCATGGGGGCCATTGAATCAACTGAACCTTTTCAATCGGGGTCTTCCATTTCTTATCGTGTGAAGGGTTGGGCATGGGATCCGAAGACACAGACAGTCCCGGAAAAAATCATCCTGGCCGATAAAGAATTTAATGTCGTTGGCTATGGAATTAGTGGCGAACCCAGATTTGATATTACGAAAGCCATAGCAGGGAATCCTTTTAATTCCGGTTGGCTGGCATATATTATCAATCCAGAGGTCAAAGGACCGATTTCTGCGTACGCTGCAACTGATTCAGGCTTATTTAAAATTCCCGGTAAGCCAATAGAACTGGATGAAAGCGTCAGGGTAATGAATATTTCGAGATGGAAAGGCGAACCCTCTTCAGAACTTTTACACATTTCCGGGGAATGGAAAAAAGGGGCGACCCATCCACGAGTTCGTCAAAAGGAAAACCAGACGATTTACGGTTCCTGGGTTGGCGGAGATGAATATGTTGGAAAAGTCGAATTTGAAATAAGCCCCAGTAATGATCCGGTAAACATCATCTATATGACCGGACCTGATTCCAGATTTCAAGATATTGAAATCTATGATATGGCTGGTAAATTACTGTATCGCTTTCAATTACCGAAGAGCATAAACGTGTGGTCAAAAATCTCATTGCATTTGAAAACGACTGAAAATATCAAAATCGTTGTGGCGGATAATGGAAATTCCCGGGGACAATGGTCAGCCCTGCTAATACCATAATACCTGCCCCCCATCCATGCCTTGTCTGTAACTTGACTCAAACAACCTTGCCTCTGACTCTGTACCAGTTGGAATGCCCAATGCACTGAAAGGACGACGCACACTGGTTGAGAAACGAAGACGGACTGATGACAGACAATCGGTCAACAGGATAACTGTGCTGGCCTCCTGAAACAGTAGCGATACTGAGCGGATCGTTTCCGGACCTGGTGTTTCTCCGTTGTTGCATCATGCTCATGGTCGTTCAACAGCGGAATCCTGTTTTATCTTAGTCCAAGTTGTTTATTACGGGACTTGTGGAGTTCCTGCACCGGACTATCCTGCGGTACATAGACTTCAGCATAGCAGCTGAACGGATCATGAGGATCGCCATAGGTTGCGATGAGCCTCCCATTGAATGCCTGGCTGGTATCTCTCTCCTGGCTATCGTAGCTGACGACAAGGTAATCGTAAGGGAATTTTCGTGCGTCAAAGTAAAATTCCCGCATCATTGAGAGCAGTGTTTTGCGGCCGGCTGCAGAAAAGTTATAAACAAAGGCCCGATCGACCGTCACACGGGCATCAGGGGGTATATCGTCAATGATCTGTTGGGCAAAGCGCGGGCCGCTGTAATTGACGTTGGACCAGTTTTGTATATGAGCGACCCAGGTACGGATTCCCGAACCGGGGAACATGGCCGCCACAAAAATCAGGGCTCCCGACACGGCAGCGACCCGCCAGGTGAGGCTGTGTTCCCAGAAGTTTCGCCCCAGCCGACTCAAACCCCAGCCAAGACAGAGAAAGAGCAGTGCACCTGGATAGCACCAGTAGCCTTTGGTAGGATGAGATCCCTGGCACGCGATGAGCAGATAGATTGACGACCACGAAAGATATATCAGGATGCGTGGCCGCCGATCCACTGACCGCCAGGCCAGCCAGGTGCCGGCAAGCAGTCCGCCGGTCATCAATGTGAGTTGAATCGTCCCGGCATATTCTCTGAGCAGGCCGAGTTGAGTGGGAAAGTAAGGCCAGGGAAAGAGAAGCCTGCTGATCAGGCCCGGTCCCGAACGATCTAAGACGTTGTTAGAAAACTGGAGCCGAAACGTTTCCGGGTAAGCGAAGATCAGAGGGAGCCACAAAGCAAAGATGGCCAGAGCACAACCGGTGATCACCGTCCCCCGGCTGAAGCGTTCCCGCCAGGTGCCCTGTGTCAGAACCGCCCAGAGACCAACCTGAATACAGAAGACGATTGCAAAGGGGTGGGTCAGCATACCCAGCCCCAGACAGATGCCGGCCAGGATCAGGTCACGGTATCTTTTTTCGTTGTCATACCAGCGCCACATCATCCACAGCGCGGCCAGCCCCCACATGCCACACAGCATATCCGGGCGTGAAATCATGGCCGGGAGGAAGAGAAGTCGGGAGAGACTGAACAGCCCGGTGCCGATCACCCCCGCCAGGGGGTCCTTCAATATCCGCCACGCCAGTAGATAGATCAGAATAATCGCACCGACTCCTGCCGTAATGGAGACCAGGCGGGTCGTACTGTAAGTCGGCGGTAAAACGGCGTAGAGGGGCGCGCTGGCATAATAAAACAGAGGTGGTAGAGCGAAGAGGGCTTTGTCGACATTATAGAAAGCGCTTTCGCGATTTCGTTGAGGGACGAAAGGGACACGGGGGATACCTTCCTGCCAGATCGTGGAACCGGGAATTGCGAACCATTCTTCATCTTGCCCCCCTGCTTCGCGCATGACCAGAGGGACACGCCAGATGAGGAACAGCAGAATAATCACGACTAATGACCAGCGGTACCAGTTCGTCTCCCGCTTTGATGATAGAATGGTATTATTGTCTTCCAAAGGATCATTTCTGGATTGGTGGTACAGTCGAGTGATCTCTCCCCATACCAGAAAGGTTTCGGGATCACAGTCAACGTTTGCTTGAGACCGCGTGGAATCAGTGGGTTGTGGATTGCTTCAGTTCGATTCGATCTGGGAGCAAAGCACAGATCTCTGTTGATCAACCAGGAACTCCATTCAGAGTCTGCATAAACAATAATCAGTTTCTGTGTCAGGATCAAGAATGATTCTCATGCAGTATTGCCTGAAAAACAGGAAGGTTCCGTCTGATTGCGGAAAGGATTTGAGTACTTCCGATAAAGGCCTTGTTCATTTCCTCTCTTGATAATTCCCTGAGTCCGTCACCAATCAATTTCAGACAAGCTGCTAAACCACGGCCCCCTGCTCCTGCAGTGTTTTTCGCAGATGCTCAATATCGACTTCACGGGGACTGACAGACTGTTTGAGAGAGAGGCTGGCTGCGGTCCCAGCGGCCTGGCCGGTGGCATAGCACGGCGGAATCACGCGGGCCGAGGCGGCTCCTTCATGGTCTGCCGAGATGGGACGTCCTGCCACCAGGAGATTACTGACCTGTCGCGGCACGAGACAGCGATAGGGAATTTCATAATGATCTGCGTGAATGCCTTCCAGGCGGCCGCGGGGCCCCTGCGGATCATGGATATCGATCGGGTAGGAACACTGGGCGATTCCATCTGCGAACTTGCGTCCCTCAAGTACATCCTGACCGTTGAGCACGTAGTCTCCCAGAATATGTCTCGTTTCTCTCACACCCACCTGACTGCCTGTGGCGAGCAATTGTGTGTTTTCCAGACCGGGACAGTGCGAACGGAAAAAGCGAATCAGATCCCAGGCCTGACGTCGGCTTTCGACTTCGGCGCGAGACAGGTCATCGGGATTCGTTCCATCTATATTCTGAACACGGGTCGTATTCACGCGCCACTGACCGGGTGTCGGCTCGCGATAGATATTCAGAAACTCGCGTTCCAGAGTCCAGTCGCCGGTTTCTCGTGCCTGCTTGACAATACATTCAAACAGACGTTCTCCCGGGTGCAGTTTTTCATGCTCGCGCATCCAGTCAACCACGCGGTCATCATCGACATTGCCGATCGTCAGAAATAACGTGACTGGCATCATCTTGCCATCTTCGCGGCGGCCTACTTCAAAAGGAGCCCCTGCTTTGGCTGCGATGTCTCCATCTCCTGAAGTATCAATGACTACTTTGGGTCGCAGCAGTCCGAGCCCGGCTTTATCAAGAATCACAATATCAGAAATGCGCTCACCGTCCATTATGACATCAACAAATGAAGTATGAAAACGAATTTGTGCGCCGGAATCGCAGACCATTTCCAGTGCTGCCATCTTGAGCGATTCGACGTGAAAAGGTGTCACATTGGCATGCCCCAACTCGATAAAAGAACCCCAGGCGGAACCCGCTTCTGTCGTGGAAGGATCAACGGCGCCCCCCATTGCCACCATGCGATCTATGACTTCCTGAAACAGCCCGGCGACGAGTTGTCGCTTACCATCGGGTGTATAGGACGTCATGAAGGGCCCCACCATCCCGGCCGTCGAAGTTCCACCCAGAAATCCGTAGCGTTCAACGAGAATCGTCGATGCCCCGTTGCGGGCAGCAGCAGAAGCAGCCGCGACACCAGCCGAACCGCCACCGATGACAGCGACATCCACGCTGGCACGCAGCGGAATATCCCAGGTTTTTGTGATGAACTCAGTCTCAATCGTCATGGTTGTTGATCCAGCGGAAGTAAAGAATGCTATGAATGCAAGAGTCAAAATAGCAATCAGCCAACCAGGTCGCAACACAGACTCAAAGCGTTCTGAATTCTGATCCGGGTGAAACACCAGAGTTTTACCTGTAAACCGAGCGCAATGACTCTGTTCTCTGACATCGCTTTGATGATTCTTTTCAGAAGCTCAGGCGGACACTCGTGCGAGTTCGGGAATCGGTTCGCCAAAGGGAAGGATGGCGACGGGACGTCCCTGGAGATCGTGGAGGACATGCTCGTAATCGATGCCCAGATGTCGATAGACGGTTGCCCATAGATCGTTGGGAGTCATCCGCCGTTCAACCGGGTATTCGCCTTTGGGATTGGTCGCACCAATCACCTGGCCTGTGCGCATCCCGCCACCTGATACCAGGACAGACATGGCTTTAGGCCAGTGATCGCGGCCGGGCTGCATGACGCCGGTCTGCGTTCCGCGTTGAACGGAAATTTTAGGAGTCCGACCAAATTCTCCCGTGACCACGAGTAAGACCCGTCGGTCCAGCCCGCGCTGATACAGGTCTTCGATCAGAGCAGAAACGGCCTGGTCATAAGGTGGCAGACGCCAGTCACAATCTTTAAACAGGTGCGCGTTGACCGCATGAGAATCCCAGTTATAGGCGGCTGTTTTCGGTGTGGGCTTACCTGGATAAGGGTGTTCCCAGACCATCGTCACAAAACGGACACCAGATTCTACCAGTCGTCGTCCCAGAATGGCGCGCTGTCCATATGCATTCCAGCCATAACGGTCGCGCAGTTCTTTAGGTTCCTGTGACAGATCGAAGGCACTGCGGACCTTTTCGCTGGTCAGCATATCGATGGCCTGGCGATTGAAACTGTCCATGGCTTCCATGGAGCCGCTCTTGTCCACATCGCGGCGGAATTTATCTATGCCTTTTAACATGGCAATCCGGTCATCCAGTCGCGCTTCCATGGAAGACTTTACGCCGATGTTCTGGACTTTGAAATCCGGATCGCTGGGATTACCGGCGACCATAAACGGCGTTGAGGAGGGTCCCAGATAAGCGGGCCCCATGGCAAATGTATCGATGGAAGCACGGGAGGCATCAACTTCGGAAACACAAACCGGCATTTCGTTGCCGTTTTTCTCGAGCATCTTTTTGACGATGGTACTGACTGCGGGAGCATCATTGATGGTGCCGACAGGAGTGGCAGGAATCCGGCCGGTCATCAGGCGTTTGTGTCCGCCGCCATGGTCTGCGAATTCATGATGAATGGAACGGATCAGGTTGAACTTATCTGCGATTCTGGCGTGCTGGGGGAGCATCTCACAGACATCAAGACCGGGAACATTCGTATGAATCGGTCGGAATTCACCACGATATTCTGCCGGTGCACCAGGCTTCATATCATAGGTTTCCATGTGAGGAGGACCGCCGGGAAGCCAGACGAAAATCACAGAGGTATCTTCGAGTGAATCTCCCATCGCCTTTGCCATGGCCTGCTGGCGCAGCAGATCATTCATTCCAAGTCCCAGCAGGCTCGCCCCGCCGAACTCAAGAAATGTACGACGCTTCATCGGACCTGCGCAGCGACCTGTTCCGGATTTCACACCCATTGCATTCATCCCAATCGGTAAAAAAACTCGATTCGCTTTGAAAACTGGTACACATCAACGTATTGTAATGTATCTTGCATCGTTTAAAATGGAAACACAAGTTCAATTTAAATCAGAAACTTCTGAAATTTGGACTGAATGACGAAAAACGATCGATAAATCCGATTCAGCAGCCAGTTTAGCCCCGTTTTCATTCTATGGGTCTGGACGAGACTGTTTGATTCTGATTTCTCAAGACGGTTGTTTTTACAGCCACAAAACGAACCTTCTGAACCTGAAAGTCCGGGAAGTTTTATGAAATCGCTTTCTCTTTTACTGGTGCAGTTTTTCTGTCTGACTGCTGTCTGCACATCGTATACAGGTTCTGTGGAATCAGCGGAACTGATTGGATACCTTCCCCGACAGGCAAAGAGTATTCATCTGACTGACCCTGATGCCTCGCAACAGCTTCTGGTAACACTGAAAGAAGAACAAACGGGAAGTCAACGGGATGTGACTCGGGAAGTAAAGTATGAGATCATTCCTGCGGGAGTCGCCCAAGTCAGTTCCACCGGTTTTGTGACGCCGCTGTCCGACGGCAGTGCCACGATTACAGCCCGATTGAATGAGAAGCTGGCGGTGAATTTTCCGATCGTGGTTTCTTCCTTCGAAACGCAGCGACCGGTTAATTTTTATAACGATGTAATTCCACAACTGACACGGGGCGGCTGTAACAGCGGTGCCTGTCATGGCACTCCTTCCGGAAAGAATAATTTTCATCTTTCCCTGCTGGGTTTTGAACCAGCCAATGATTTCGAATACCTCACGAAAGAATCATTGGGACGTCGCGTTTCTGCAGCAGCACCGGAAACAAGCTTGCTGCTTCGTAAAGCAACGGGTGAGCTTCCTCACGGTGGCGGAAGTCGCTTTAAAAAGGGAGGCGCAGAATACGAGCTCATTAAGCGCTGGATCCAGGAAGGAATGCATTATGATCCTGAGTCGGGCCCGACTGTCAAACACATCGAAATCTATCCTCAGAATCGTGTGCTCCCGTTACATGCACAGCAGCAGTTGACGGTCACCGCTTACTTTTCAGATGGAACAAAACAGGATATTACCCGTGTCGCGGAGTACAAGCCGAACCAGCCCAAAATGTCTGAAGTAGATCATCATGGACTGGTAACACTCAAAGACATGACGGGCACCACATCCGTCATGGTTCGCTTTCAGGAACATGTTGCCGTTTTCATGGCAACCATTCCTTTAGGAAAGCCGACACCCAACCTGCCTGATCCGACGAACTTCATCGACAAACATATTTTTGCCAAACTGAAAGTCCTGGGACTGCCCCCTTCGGAAAATTGTGATGACTCCACGTTTCTGCGACGCGTCACCCTCGATATGACGGGGAGAATTCCGACACTGGAACAGACCCGCGAGTTTCTAACAGACAACCGTCCTGACAAACGGGCACGAAAAATTGACGAACTGCTGGACAGTCCCGGATACTCTGATCTGTTCGCTGCCAAGTGGGCAGGAATTCTACGCAATAAAGCGGGGGGAAATCTGGAACAGATCGCGCGAGAAACATTCGCATTTCATTCCTGGATCCGCAGCAGTATTTCGAATAACAAACCTTACAATCAATTTGTCACCGAACTGGTGACGGCACGAGGTAAATCGGGAACCAATCCCGCTGTCTCCTGGTACCGGGCTGTGAAAGACCCCAAAGACCAGATGTCTGACATTGCCCAGGTGTTTCTGGGTGTGCGAATTCAGTGCGCTCAGTGTCATCATCATCCTTATGAAAAATGGAGTCAGGATGACTTCTACGGATTTCAGGCCTTCTTCACGACGATTGGTCGAAAAGAAGTCTATAAACTGCCGGAAGACGACACGGTCTATCATAAACGCATGGTTGCCGTTGCGATAAATCCCAATACTGATCGCGAACTGAAACCAACTCCACTGGACGGAGATGCTTTGGACATCCCTGCCCGTCGCGACCCGCGCATTGATCTGGCCAACTGGATTTCTTCCCCGGAGAATCCTTTTTTCGCGAAGATGCTGGTGAACCGCTACTGGAAACATTTCTTCGGCCGCGGTCTGGTCGAACCGGAAGATGACATTCGAGTTACCAACCCGGCGACGCATCCGGAACTGCTTGATGAACTGGCTGCATCATTCGTGAAATCGAATTACGATCTGAAACAGTTGTGCCGCGTAATTTGTAACAGCCGCACTTATCAGTTCAGTTCGTTCCCCAACCAATACAACCAGGATGATGACCAGAACTACGCCCGCTACTATCCAAGACGTCTCTCTGCCGAAATCATGCTCGACGCCATGAATGATGCCGCCGGCGCAAAGAATAACTTCAACCATCAACCTGTGGGAGTTCGTGCGGTGGCGTTACCTGATGACTCCGCGAATGTGGACTCGTTTTTCCTGCGTGTCTTTGGTCGTCCCCAGATGGATACCGCCTGCGAGTGCGAACGCACGGCCAACGCCGACCTGGCACAGAGCCTGCACCTGATCAATTCTGACACGATCCAGAATATTCTGACGACTTCCAACGGCAGAGCCGTTCAAATGGCTCGTGACAAATCAAAAGATGATCGCACCCACATTGCAGAACTCTATTTACTCACCATGTCGAGACAGCCAACACAGGAAGAACTCGATACGGCGCTGGCACACCTCGCTAAAAAACGTCAACAGTCTGCTTCTAAAAATCAGACAGAAGAACAGGCTGTGAAAGAAGCTTACGAGGACATTATCTGGGTGGTTATCAACACCAAAGAATTTTTATTCAACCATTAAACAAAATGAATGATATAAAAATGAAGACGATCAATCGTTTGAGTTTATGTGGCTGTTTCTTCTCAGTGCTGTTGTTTCTGTTACATCAGCAGATGGTTTCCGCACAACTGCCTACCGCTGATCTCAGACAGATCAGGCCGTTTGCAGCATCGGCGGGAAAAACGGTCAAGATGTCAGTCATCGGATCGAATCTGGATGATGCCAGCGAACTTCGGTTTTCGCATCCGGGGATCACGGCCAAACCGGTGATGCTGCCTGCAGATGACATTTACCCGAAACCGCGCATTCAAGGCTCCCAATTTGAAGTCGTCGTTTCAGATGATGTTCCTCCCGGTATCTATGAAGTCCGTGCCGTCTCCTATTTTGGACTGTCCACAGCCCGCCCGTTTGTTGTGGCTCCTGCTGACAGTCAGGAAGTGGATGAGACCGGAAAGAACGAAAGTCGTGAAACAGCCCAGTCTATTGAAGTCAATTCGACTGTGACAGGTAATGTTCCATCCCGAGGCATCGACTGGTATCGGTTTAAAGCAAAAAGGGGACAACGGGTACTCGTCGAACTGGTAGCGGAACGAGTCGATTCCCGCCTGGATGGCCAGATTGTGGTCTATGATTCCGAAGGGCGGGAGATTTCCCGCAATCGGGACTGGTATGGACGCGACCCTTTTCTCGAAATCCAGTCAGAACAGGACCAGGAATATTTCCTGGCGATCTCTGATATCCTTTATCGGGGTGGTTCAGAACATTTTTATCGTCTGAGTATTTCTGATCGACCTCATATTGACTTTGTCTTTCCACCTGCTGGGGAACCCGGATCCCGGAAAGTCTATACTGTTTATGGACGCAACTTACCAGGTGGCAGCCTGGGGAATGCTGTTTCTTTGAATGGACAGAAACTGGAGTCCATCGAAGTAGAAATCCAGCTTCCCGAAGTCGCAACTCCCCCTGCCAGTTTTCAGCCCTGGGAACCTCGGCAGGGAATTCTTAACGGGCATGAATTCCAGTTGGAAAAATCAAATTCCGTCAGCATTGGTTTTGCGACGGCACCAGTTGCCCTGGAATCCGCCGGGCAGAAAGCACAAACTGTAGCAGTTCCCGTCGAAATTGCCGGCCAGTTCATTGAGCCCAATGAAGAGGACGTTTACCAGTTTCAAGCCACTAAAGGAAAAACCTATTGTATTGAAGTCATCGCAGATCGAATGAAATCCAAGGTGGACCCATACCTCGAAATTTACCAGGTCACGAAAACAAAAGAAGGTGATGTCACGCGAAAAAAAGTGGCAGAAAACGATGACCTCCCGTCGTTTTTCAGTACTGACAATAAAGATGCGATTAATTTTGACACCGTGGATGCGGCAGCTTCATTTACAGCAGATGCAGACGGATTATATGAAGTCGTCGTTTTGAATCAGTTCGGCGGTGGCAGCCCGGCCCATATCTATCGGCTGGCGATCAGAGAACCCACGCCTGATTTCCAGGTCTTTGCTTCAACGGAAAGAACGCTGCCCACTAACCGAACCGGTTACTCAGTCACCCCGCTGCTCAGGCGCGGTGCCAACTGGGGAGTCCGAATCGTCGCACCGCGGCAGGACGGTTTTACCGGTGATATCACCATAACTGCAGAAGGTTTGCCACCAGGCGTCACGGCAAAGCCACTTGTCCTCAGTGGTAAAACGGATCGTGGCGTACTGGTACTTGCGGCTGATCCTGCCGCAAAACGCTGGGCAGGCGAAATCAGAATTACAGGTAAAGCCCAGATCAATCATAAAGAGAAAGTCCGCGAAGCGAAGTTTGCCTCCCTGATCTGGGGGCATATCTTCTCAGATTCCATTCGAGTTCGTTCCCGCCTGACAACGCGCATTCCGCTGGCTGTCAATGAAGATGAAGAGGCCCCGGTGGTGATCACACCAGTAGAAGACAAAACCTGGGCCGTGGAGCTGAACCAGAAACTGGAAATTCCGATTCAATTAACCGGCAAGGGATCTCGCAAAGGCAACCTGACGATCGAACCGAACGAGCTGTTTGGCCTGCTCCGACGCCCTCCAACAGTGAATATTGGTGAAAAAGAGACAGAGGGAACGCTGGTGATTGATTTCAAACCTGATGGGAACTTTAAAATCGAACCAGGCCAGTATCAGTTTGCTTTAATGGGGGTGGGCGTTACCCAATATCGCCATAACCTGCCTGCGAGTGAGGCAGCGACTGCCGAAGTAAAACAACTCGATGCGCTCATTGAAGCGATCAAATCAGATGTCGAACTGACTAAATCCGCGGCTGAGAAATCCAAATCGACGCTGGAACAGGTTAAACAGAACGCGGAACAACTGAAGCAGGCACAGGCAGCATATGATACGGCTTTGAAAGCCAACCAGGCTGCTAAAGACCGTCTGAAACGTGCAGAAACCGCCTTAACTCAGGTAACGAACAAAGCGAAGTCAACCGAAAAAAAGGCGGCGGCAGCAGATAACAAATTTGCCGCCTGGTCCAAACTGATCACAGTCAACGTGACTAAGCCTGCTGAGAAAAAATAGTTCTCAAACTGATCTTTCTCAGATATATCATGATCAAGCAGATCGTCATGTCAATTCTGATCTATTTTCGATATCAGTATTCGGTTTTCCATGCTATTCGTTTTGCGAAACGAAACTGTGCCCAACGCTTCGAATCAATTTTCTGACACTGCGACAAATTGTCTTCAGTGGGTTCCTGACTGTGAGTGCCAGGTTCTTTTGCGATTCCACTTACAAGAAAAAGACAGGCATGACCTCCATCTTCGCTGGCATTTCTCCTTATTTTTCAGGAGTTCCCGATTCGCAAATAATAAAGGCGGTATCTCCGGGCACATCGCGAATCCTGTGTTTTCTCTTCTTCTCAGGCTATGAAAGTATATCATATGTCCCGATTCTGGTCTGAATACTTCTAATGTATAGGGACTTTTCCTGCAGGCCAGTAGACAGATAGTATCTGTCTGCTGATAATAGCTTAACAGGTGAAGTGTAGTTAACCTGAGGATTCATCTCCATTTAATGAATGGATTAATCCAGATACCCACTGCCACAGAAGCGTAATTCTGATTGAATACCTCGCAAAACATAATTCTCTGCCTGATTTAATATTGGATAAAACAGTTACCCAATTGAGAGAAGACGATGATGAACGATTCAAAACTTGACCAGATGGTGCAAACAGGTAATCCAGCATTAGATACCATTCTGGAAGGTGGTTTGACGTCCGGTCGGGTCTATTTAGTTGAGGGTGACCCGGGTACGGGCAAAACCACCCTTGCCCTCCAGTTTCTGCTGGAAGGAGCTAAAAATGGAGAGACGGGTTTATACGTCACGCTGTCTGAAACCAAAGAAGAACTCGAGGCGGTTGCCGCTTCGCATGGTTGGAACATGCAAGAGATTGAGGTCTACGAACTGGTTGATTCAAATGAACTGGTTGACTCCAATGCCTCACAGTATTCCATGTTCGAACCTTCCGAAGTGGAATTAAGTAAAACGATCCGCGGGGTACTGGAGCACGTCGAACAGAGTAAACCCACGCGAGTCGCCTTCGATTCACTTTCCGAAATGCGGCTGCTGGCACAGAGTCCTCTTCGCTATCGACGCCAGATACTGGCCCTCAAACACTTCTTCACTGGTCGCAACTGCACGGTGCTGATGCTGGACGATAATACCGCACAGGATGCGGATCAGCAATTGCAAAGTATTGCGCATGGCGTGATTCGCCTGGAACACTTGATGGGAGATTACGGGGGCGAACGTCGTCGCTTGAGAGTGATTAAGCATCGAGGCCAGAAATTTCAGGGAGGCTATCATGACTTTCAGTTGCTGACGGGGGGGCTGAATCTGTTTCCCCGCAAGGGACAGCCACAACCGATTGAGAACGCGAATTTCCCACTTATCTTGAGTGGAAACGATTCATTAGACCAACTGGTGGGCGGCGGTCTCTCCCCCGGAACCAGTACCCTGCTTCTGGGTCCGGCAGGAGTGGGTAAATCATCCACTGCCATGCTGTATGCAATTTCCGCTGCGAGTCGGGGCGAAAAAGCGGTCTTTTTTATCTTTGATGAAACGCGTGAAGTCCTCCTGGAGCGTGCAGCCAGTTTAAATATGCCACTTCAGGAACACCTGGAGTCGGGGAATATTCTTATTCATCAGCTGGATCCCGGTGAATTACTGCCCGGAGAGTTTGCCTGTCAGATTCGAGAAGCGATCCAGCCCAGTGAAGATGGCCGGCGGGTTTCTGTCGTGGTTATCGACAGCCTGAATGGTTATATGAATGCAATGCCTCATGAGCGTTTTCTGATCGTGCAGATGCATGAAATTCTCAAGACTTTGGCCAAGCAGAAAATACTGACATTCCTTGTTGTTGCCCAACATGGGATGCTGGGGCATATGGCTACCCCTGTCGACGCCAGTTACCTGGCAGATGCAGTCATCCTGTTTCGTTATTTTGAAGCGACAGGAGAACTGCGGCAGGCGATTTCCGTGGTAAAAAAACGGACTGGCTCTCATGAGCGCACAATACGTGAATTTCAAATGCGGAATGGTGTCATTCGAGTTGGTTCACCTTTAGACGAATTTCAGGGAATCCTCAGTGGTACCCCCACTTTCACCGGAAAAACCTCAAAGTTACTGGGAAGAGAGCATGAGTAAAGAATCAGTGACAGAGGATTCCGACAGTCTCTGTGTGCTGATTCTGGCTCCGACCCCCAAGGACAATGAATTTTGCGTCCAGGTTCTGGAAGATGCTCGAATTAAAACACGAGTGTGTACCAGTCTGAAAGAACTCTATGAACAGGTCAACCAGGGTCACGCTGCGGTCGCACTGATCGCAGAAGAATACCTGAAAGCTGATCAGAATGGCCTGATACCGGACTTACTGTCAAACCAGCCGGCATGGTCCGATCTTCCCATCGTGGTTTTACTGATCGCCGGTGAGCATGCCTCGCCTTCACTCAATCAGTTACAGGAACTGGGGAACATTACCCTGATTCGGCGTCCGGTTCGGATTGCAGTTTTTATCAATACGATCCGGGCGAAGCTTCGCGACCGGGAACGCCAATACAGTGTGCGCGACCTGCTGAGAGAACGAACCGAAGTCAATCAGAACCTGGAGATTCAGCAAAGACGCTTTTCACTGGCCTTGAAAGCAGGAGGCATGGCTGCCTGGGAACTGCAGAATGAGAAACTGTACTGGTCGGATGCGATTTATGATTTACTGGGATTGCCTCCCGGTGAACCTGTCACACTTGAGCGATTTTATTCCGTGATTCACCCTGAGGATTTACCGAAGTTACAGGAAGTCTGGGAAGCCTCCGTCAGGAAAAATCAGTCTTTTGAAGAAGAATTTCGTATCCTTTACTCTGGCAAAGAACAGAGATGGATGGAGTTGATGGGCGAATCTGTAGAATGGGAACTGGGAAACCCCGGTCATTTCGCCGGCCTGTTCTGGGATATTACAGCGGAAAAAGTTCAGGAGAAACGGGAACAGCGTGCAGCTGAAATTGAACGGTTTCTGAGTGAAGCAACGATGACACTTGCCGCTTCGCTTGATTTTGAAACGACACTGGAAAGCGTCACATCATTATGTGTGCCCACCTTGGGAGACTGGGCGATTCTGGAGTTGATCGGCGATGATCATACCATCAGGCGCATGAAAATTGCTCATTCGGATCCGGGAGCCTCGATTCTGGCAGAGCAGCTGATGCAAACCGACTCCATCCCCTCCTTAAAGGAACGGTCAGCCAATTCACATCTGTTCGGAAACGAAACTATTTTTGTGGAAAACCTGACAGAGGAATTGCTTCAGGAAGTCGTTCCGACACCAGAGCATCTGCCTGTCCTGCGAGAGTTAGGCGCGGAGTCATTGATCGTGGTAGCCCTGGGGATACGCGATCTGCAGTTTGGTGTTTTAACCCTGATTCAAACAGATGCCGCCCATCGACACAAAATCAGTGACTTCAAGACTGCTGAAGAACTGGCACGACGGGCTTCCATCGCGATTGACAATGCCCGGCTGTACAAAATCGGGCAACAGGCGAGCGCTGCTAAAAGTGAATTTGTTGCCAACATGAGTCACGAAATACGCACTCCCATGACAGCAGTTCTCGGCTATGCTGATTTACTTGCCGGTTCAGAAAACGATCCAGAAAAGCTGAAACACCTGCGCATGATACAGAAAAACGGAAGTTTCCTGCTGGATATCATCAATGATATTCTGGATCTTTCCAAAATCGAAGCCGGCAAGATGGAATGCGTGACGGAGTATTTTGCCGCGAATGAGCTGATTGCAGACGTGTACTCGATGATGCATATTCGCGCGGCCGAAAAGAAACTCGATTTCAGTGTCGAATACGCAACAACCATTCCCAGCCAGATCGAAAGCGACCCAAAACGACTGAGACAGATTTTAGTGAACCTGATTGGGAACGCGGTCAAATTCACCTCGGAGGGTTCAATCCGACTTGTCATCTCCTATGATGCATCCGGTGAACCGCCCGCCATTCAGTTTGAAGTGATCGACACAGGTATCGGAATCACAGACGCACAACTTTCCCAGCTTTTCCAGGAATTTTCTCAAGGCGATACTTCCGTGACCCGCGCGTTTGGAGGAACCGGGCTGGGGCTTGCTATCAGTGCGCGACTGGCCCGCATGCTGGGCGGAAGTATTGAAGTTCACAGTAAATCCGGTTCAGGTACCACATTTACCTGCCAAATCACTGCCGGTTTAGTCGAGTCTGCTTCATTGATTCAGCCGCAGAATAAACATAAAACATCGAATGACAAACCAGATTCTCAGGGATCGGCACCTTCTTTATCCTGCAACGTACTGGTCGTGGATGACCGACGTGATATCCGTTATATTGTAAAACAGTTTCTGATCAAATCCGGCGCACAAGTCGAATCGGCCAATGATGGGCTTGAAGCTATCGAACGGATAAAACAGGGAGAAAAATCATACGATATGATTCTGCTGGACATGCAGATGCCTCGGCTGGACGGATACCAGACTGCGGAACGACTGCGCAGCCTCGGCTTTAAGCGACCGATCATTGCACTTACTGCGGACGCGATGCACGGCGATATGACCCGTTGCCTGGCCAGTGGTTGTGATGCTTTTATCAGTAAGCCGATCAATACTAAAGAACTGATTGAAACAGTGGCTCGCTATACGCAATAAAGTTTTCGGATATTTCTTATTCAGAAGTCAGCCAGCCTCAATCTGTTACTTTCTGGATCGCATCACATTGAGCCATAGCGTCTTCCGATCTAGATACTCGATCCCCATAGCCCCGGAGACGCTACAGTAAAAATGGATACAGTCTATACGGCCCAGAACAGCTCGAATTGAGGATTATGGATATAGTCCCCGGGCCAGTTTCGCCTGGGCAACGCGTTCGACCCCCTCAATCATGGCAGCGGTTCGCATATCAAACTGATTCTTCTGGGCGCGATTCAGAGTTCGTCGAAACGCGTCCTGGAGAATCGACTTCAATCGCTGGTTTACTTCATCCAGTGTCCACATATAGTTTTGAGTATCCTGAACCCATTCGAAGTAGGATACGGTCACACCGCCGGCATTTGCCAGAATATCCGGCAGGATAAACACTCCTTTTTCATTAAGCACTTCATCTGCTTCCAATGTCGTCGGGCCATTGGCTCCCTCCGCCAGAAGTTTACATTGAATACGGTCGGCATTCTCCGCAGTGATCTGATTCTGCAGTGCTGCCGGAACCAGAATATCACACTTGAGCTCCAGCAGTTCTTCATTGCTGATGTGATCCCCTTCTGGATAACCTTCCAGAAACCGGTTTTGGGCGACGTATTCCAGCAGTGAAGGGATTGATAACCCGTGCCGATTATAAACGCCGGTTGTGGCATCACTCACGCCAATGAGCTTTACCCCCAGTTCACTCAGGAACAAGGCGGCATGGCTGCCGACATTTCCAAAGCCCTGTACCACGGCCGTGCATTCACTCAGGTTCATTTTCAGGTGTTTCGCCGCTTCCTGGATCAGATAAACCACACCGCGTCCGGTGGCTTCATTTCTGCCGCGGGCTCCCCCCAGTACCAGTGGTTTTCCGGTAACAACTGCAGGAACAGTGTACCCCTTTTCCTGGCTGTAGGTATCCATAATCCAGGCCATGACCCGTTCGTTCGTTCCCATATCGGGAGCCGGAATATCCTTATCAGGACCGATAATCGGGCTGATTTCTGTAGCAAAGCGCCGCGTCAGCCGCTGCAGTTCATGGCTGGTCAACCCGGTCGGATCAATACGAACTCCCCCCTTCGCTCCTCCAAACGGAAGATGCACGAGCGCGCATTTCCAGCTCATCCACATGGCCAGTGCAGAAACTTCCCCCAGGCTGACATCCTGGTGATAACGGATCCCCCCTTTCGTCGGTCCCATCGTCAGAATATGCTGGACTCGATATCCAAAGACGGTCTCCACCTCTGTATAATGATCCCGCCGAAAGGGTAATGTGACCACCAGGGTTCGCTGCGGGAATAACAGCCGCTGCCTGATATTATCATCCAGTCCCATGAACTGAGCCGCTTTCAGAAACTGCCGCTGGGCCAGGCGAAACATGGGAGAATCCCATTCTGCGTCTCGTACCCGGGTCCGTTCAATTGCATATCGCATCGATCGAATCAGTGAAGTTCTGCTGAGTTGCGTCTTCACGAGGTAATCCTGGGCACCGGCCTCGACCGCCTTGGCAGCCAGTTTGACATCATCCAGACCGGTTACAATGACAATAGGAATCGTCGGGGCAAATGAACGAACCCTGATAAATGTATCCAGGTCTTCACTGTCAGGGAGAGTCAGATCGAGGAGCACGACATCTACCGCGGCCGCATCCAGTTGATTCAAACCGGCCTGTAATGTCCCGGCATACTGGAGTTGAAAAAAGGGAGATTTTGATTCTGATAATAAAGTTTTAACCAAGCCGACGTGAATCGGATTATCTTCAATCAGAAGTACTTTTACTGTATTCCCAGATGAAGTATTCATCAGTTATTCCTTTTCTGAGGTAGTTGACTCAATGTGATCGACGACTGCGGGGAGTAATCGCTCGAATTCGCGGTCCAGATTCTCCAATGCCTCCCTGGCTTCGCTCAATTTTTTCTCTTTCCCCATCATTTCCAGCTTTTGAGCCGCTTCTGCAGCAGGATGCGCTTCAAACAGAGCAGCCGAACTTTTCAGCGTGTGGGCGGCGCGCCTGAGCGTCTGCGCGTCATTGTCTTTCAAAGCTTCCCTGATTTCAGACAATAAGCGAGGGGCCTCGGTCAGAAAGATCTGTCCCAGTTCATTAAGCGCTTCAGCGGGAATTTCAGATTTCTCCATCGCCTGCTGCCAGTTAATGACAGGCATTGTGCCTGGTTCGTAGAGTTCCTCTGGTTGCCTTGCCTCTGCCTTGCTGCTTGAATCATCCATGATCTCATCCGCGTCTTTCGATTCAGGAATAATAATTTCTTCGGTGAGAGCATCTGCTGAAGTAAAATGCAGACATTCTTCTATCGTCGAAAACAGTTCTCTGACACGAACCGGTTTGGATACGTAACCATCCATGCCAGCCTCCAGACAACGCTCACGATCTCCCTTCATCGCGTGTGCAGTCATGGCGATGATGGGAACGTGCTCTCCTGTCTCCTGTTCATATTCTCGAATCTGTCGGGTTGCTTCCAGACCATCCATTTCAGGCATCTGTACATCCATCAGAATCAGATCAAACTCACGGTTTTTCCTTTCGTTCACGGCATCGCTGCCATTCAGAACGACTGCAATTTCATGCCCCTGGGGTTTCAGGAGTGCCAGCGCCAGTTTCTGGTTTACCAGGCTGTCTTCTGCCAGCAGAATCTTCAGAGGCGGGATCCTCTGTGCCAGATCAGCAGTCGCTGTTCGCATATCATGCTGTGGCGTCCCGTTCATCCCCAGGGTTTCTGCAATCGAGTTGAACAACTCCGACTGCTTTAATGGCTTAATCAGATGGGCGGCTATTCCCAGCTCTTTACAGCGGGATATTTCTCCCTGGCGGTCGCTGGAAGTAATCATCATGATGACGGCACTGCCCAGTGTGGAATCCTGCTTGATGGCCTTTGCGACAGAAAACCCGTCCATGACAGGCATATTTGCATCAACCAGTACCAGGTCAAAAGGATGCTTTGACTGCTGGCTGGCGTGCATGACATCCAAGGCATCACTGCCGCGATTGATGGATTGAGTCTGCATGTTCCAGCTTCCCAGCATCTCTTCAAGAATCTGGCAATTCGTAAGATTGTCATCCACAATCAGAACCCGTAATCCATCAAGCTCCGCTTTCAACAAAGGTTCGTTTGCAGGCACTTCCTCCTCAGTTAATTCGAAACGGGCCGTAAAATGAAATTCACTTCCTTTGCCGACTTCGCTGTTGACCCAGATCTTTCCCCCCATCATTTCAATCAGGCGCGAGGCAATCGCCAATCCCAGCCCCGTACCACTGAAGCGTCGGGCCATCGATTCATCAACCTGTTCGAAAGCCTGGAAGATCTGCTGTTGTTTGTCCTCAGGGATCCCGATTCCGGTATCGCGGACAACAAAATGCAGTTGCAGTTCATTTTTTGACTGGAAGTCGTAGTTCACGTCCAGAACAATTTCGCCTTCCTCAGTAAATTTAATGGCATTACCGACCAGGTTGACAATAATCTGACGCAATCGGAAACGATCACCGACGATCGTATCCGGGACATCTGCATCAAGGTGGAAGGCGAGTTCCAGGTGCTTGTGATGAGCACGGACTGCGAGAGACCTCATGGTATCTCCCAGGTTTTCCCGCAGGTGGAACGGCGCTTTCTCAAGATCAAATCGCCCCGCTTCGATTTTCGAGAAATCAAGAATATCGTTAATCACCGAAAGTAATGATTCCCCCGATTCCTGCACCATCGTCAGATATTCACGTTGAGTGGAATTCAGGTCCGTATCGAGCAGCAGTTCCGTCATCCCGATCACGGCATTCATCGGTGTGCGAATTTCGTGACTCATCGTAGCCAGAAATGCACTTTTCGCGCGACTGGCAGCTTCAGCAGCTTCTTTTGCCTGTCTTAATTCTTCCTCTGCCTGTTTTTCTACCGTAATATCATGAATAAATGCGGCAAACAGAAAGCCGCTCCCCTGGGGAACCGGTGTGATGGTTAGTTCCACGGGAAATTCATGACCATCGCGGTGCATGGCTGATAGCTCCAGACGTTTGTTGAGAAAGGGACCTTCGCCTGATCGTAAATAATGCTCAATACCATGCGTATGCTGCAGCCAGTAACGTTCAGGAATGATCGTCTCTTCCAGAGAACGTCCTATCGCTTCTGCATAAGACCAGCCAAATGTCACCTCCGCCTGTTCGTTCCACTCACAAATAAGACTCTTCTCATTGATGGCAATGTATGATTCATGAGTCGTCGCCAGAATCGCCCGGTTCTTTTCGTCTCTTGACTGCAGTTCCTCCTGGTTGGCACGAGACTCCGTAATATCCCGCATTACAATGACGCCGCCTCGTAACTCACCGCGATCGTTTCTGAGAGGCCGGGCGGTCACACTGATCCAGGTCCCCTCCGGGATATCCGGATTTTCGAGATACAGCACAACTTCATCCAGCGACTCTCCCCGCATCGCGCGGGCCAGAGGCAGATCCCGGGAGGGACACATGGTTTTGCCGTCTGCCAGGTAGCATCCATAAATCTGCGACCACTTGTCAGGATCCACATTCTGCGGACCAATACCTACTATCTGCTCGGCGGCCGGATTCCAGAATACGGAATTTCCATCCTGGTCAGCAACAATCACACCATCGCCCATACTGTCCAGGATCGATTGCAGAATCTGCGACTGCCGCCTGAGCTGCTTCTGTGAAGCTTTTAGCTCAGCCGTGCGTTGTTCAATCCGGTCTTCCAGTTCTTCTCGAGAGGCAGACAGTTCCTCTGCCATATGATTAAACGCTGCCCCCAACATGCCCACTTCATCTGAAGAAGAGATGGGAACCCGGACATCCAGGTTCCCTTTCGCAATTTTGGAAGCGGAAGTAGCCAGCCCCAAAACAGGCCGGGTAAAGCGACGTGCAACGAGAAACGAAACAGCCATGCCGAAAAACATCAGCCCCACCTGCAGTAGCAGCAGCACTTTGCGCAAATAGGTCACAGGCGCGTAAGCTTCCTCCAGGCTGATTTTGGCAATCATGCCCCAGGGCGCTTCCAGATCTGGTTGATAATCAACCGGGCGATAAGAGACCAGTACCCGATCGCCGCTGTAATTCAAAACTTCTGATCCACTCTCGTCCTGCAGTGCTTTTGCCATCGCCGGCACATCAGAAATCGGCACCGACCAGACTTCACTGTCGCGTGGCTGAAACAGATAGCGAACATGATCTCCCTGCTGGGTCGCAACCAGTAAGTCCCCTGTCTTCTGCAAGCCAACGCGATTCGTCAGTATCTCTTTGAGCGGGGTCACATCCAACCAGACCATGAGGACCCCCAGCAGGTTTCCTGCTTCAGAGTTCATCGGTGCGACCAGGTAAGTGAGATAACGGCCGTCGACTTCCTGAGGCAGATCCAGGCGTGGATGCTCTTTTCCTTCCAGAAAACCAGGATCACCGGCATAGGTTTTACTCAAATAAGCATCATTGGTCGCAGTAATCACGGTTCCCTGCGGATTGACAATCCACAGATCACGAAAGCTCGATGAACTTCCAAATTTTGTGTCCTCCAGAATTCGCTGCGATTGCTCGCGAAACGAATTCAGATCAATTTCTCCCCCGTTGAACTCCTGAATCAATTCATGCAGGCTGGTCCGATTTGTCACCAGAGCAGCACGTTCTAACTGCTGCTTCACATATTCTTCGAAGAGCGCTGCCCGATCTGTGACAACCAGTTGCAGACGGAGGTGAATATTGTCATGAATAATATCACGCGCGAGAACATAGGCCAGATGCCCGAGAATCCCGCCGCTCAATACGACGACAGCTGCAACGAACAGAGTATTCTTTAACAAAAGTGATCGCCAGAATGAAGGCGGTTCATTTGTGAAAGTATGCTGCTTTGCTACGGGAGCAACTTGAGCTCGATCAGTGGAAGCGCACATGGAGCTGATCCTTCCTGGCACATAACGATACCTGCGCCTCGGGTGCACGGCTCTTCTCCAGCCCCTCTCCCGGTGCAGCAATTTCTTTGCAATCGTCAGTCGACTTCAATCTGCAATTTGTTGCATCGTATGCGTTTACATATATTCTATGCAGTAAACTCTGCTTTGGAAATGGGTTGTTTAAAAGTTCGAAAAGATCTCCCGGACTTTCATCAAAAAAATGATCGATTTTAAGGAATCGACTGATGTCACATGGCATTGAAGCGGTTTGTTTCTGAATCTGCCTGGTCTCAGTATTTGAGCCAGAACACAACAATTCCACTGCCATAAAACCCGGCATACGTGAACAGCTTCAAGATCGCAGAAAGACAGATTCCTCTGAACTTTTCTTTGGAAAGCTGTGCTTCCAGCAGTCCCGGCGGAAGTGCCCCGATCGGACCAGCCAGAAAGGCCCATTCAAAAACCAGGCTCAAACGTCGGCATAACAGAAAATACAGAATTGAAATGCCAGCGAAGATCAACAGTGGCAGATAATCACGCCAGAGGGAACGCTGATTCGATCTTCGAAACTGGACGACTGCCAGAACAGGATCGAAGGCAATATACAGACAGAGAGGCCAGGTAAAAACGAACTCCCCAGTCCAGGCACTGATCCAGGTAGTCCCCAGCGCACCACAGATAAAAGCGAGGGTTCGATAACAGACTGTCCAGGTTAATAACCGAAGCTCAACACGAACCAGACTGGCCGGGATCAATGCGATCAGCAGACTCGCCAGCAGCAATCCCGTGGACCAGCAAAACCAGTTCCAGAGCCAGGCCTGGGAAGGCAGGTCAAAGGCATACTCTGGTTCGACGGAAAGAATCTCTCCCGCCCAGTCCACATATCGTTCCTGGGGGATCTCATCAACACGCAATGTCTGTTGCTGAGTTGGCAGTAATTCAGGCTTCCCGACATAGATACAGGCCGCCCGCGACTGATTGCGAACATAAACACAACCACGATGCAGAATCGGAGGCGTCCAGGTCAATTCGCCTGTCAGAACAGAACAGCGCGCCAGAATATCACATTCCTCCGGATTGATTCTTAATAAAATCAGTTCACCACGCTCGTTGAGCAAAATCAGTTTGTCGTCGGCAACGATGATCCCTGCCTGACCAATCTCGTCCGAAGTATCATTGGTGGAGCGTTCCGGTCTGCCTGAACCCTGCTCCCATAATTCGTTTCCCGTCAGAAAGTCAATGCAGCGGAATTTTCCCCGCGAAGGTCGTTGCGTTTTTGACTGCTGATCAAAAATATCAAAACCATAGATCTGATCCCCCACAAGGACACTCGAAAGAACGTCATTCGCTAAGATCCTGGAACGCCAGATCGTTTTAAGTGTGGCCCCTTTTTCAAACTCTGCGGGGATTTCGAACAATTGAGAGCCCGACCTGAAGGGAGCCGCAATCCATAGATATGGCTCCCGATAGAGTGGCCAGGACGAATGTTCGTCGTATCCTTCAGAAAGATCATGTTCCAGAAGTAATTCACCGGTTTTGAGATCGTGAAGTACCAGTGCATTCTCCAGGTAACCCACGATCAGTTTTCGTCCATTTCGTACAATGGGCATAGCCGGCGTATAACTGGCTGGTTGACTTCCTGCCTGCCAGGCTGTCTTTCCATCCTCCAGATGCAAGGCGACCAGGCTTGCCCCGGGACCTCCGACAGGCATTACGACCAGTTGATCGACGACCGTAGGCGAACAGGCATAACCAAAGCCGATCCCCCCATCCCCTTTGAATTCTGTGACGAGATTGCGCGACCAGATTAATTTTCCAGTGTCTGCATTCAGGCAACCAACCAGCCCGCTGGGACCGGCAAACAACAGACGCCCCTCTGCCAGTGTGGGAGTGGCACGCGGTCCCGGGTAGACTCCCGCCAGTTCGTAAGGCCAGTCATACCAGTGCTTCCAGATTTCTGTTCCCGAACGGGCATCCAGACAATAGACATACTGCCCCTGCAGGTTCTGTCCCTGGGTATAGACCCGATTTCCTCGCGCAACAAAAGCAGAGTACCCCTGGCCCAGTTCTTTGACCCACAGCACCGGCGGCCCCGCGGTGGGCCAGGTATCCGCGATATGGATCTCAGGGGAATGTGCATCAAAATGAAGTCCCCTGACCGCAGGCCAACCTGCCTCTTTGACATCAGCCGGTAGAAATGGACTGGGAACAATTGTCTGTGCATATAAAGATCCGGGAGAAGTCAGCAAAGATAAAATCAACAGCAGCCAGGCTGCCTGATACAGCTGGGCGATAATCCCTCGCGCAGGGGGTGATGGCACATTTGTCACAGGCTGTTCATTCAATATCGAAGCGATTCAGAATCTTAATTCAGAAATGTCAGGAACCGGCTGCCGAAAGTTTAGAGAGTGCCTCAAGTGCCTCGACCGGAACGGTCATGGACGAATCCAGTGATTTCAAGGCATGCACAACAGGCGTCAGTGTGTCTCTCAAATCCTCGTTATCAGAAGCCAGGTGATGTAAAACAAAACAGGCACCATCTCTGAACTCCGCGGGATCTTTGATTAATGCATGCAAAACCTCCGGCACGGCCTTTTCATTCAATGCGATCAATGCATCGCCGGCCACCCATTTCACACTGGTATCATCTGTTAAAGCTTCTACTAAAGCAGGTACTGCATCCGGGTCGCAGATGGCTTCAAGCGATTTGGCTGCTTCCCAGCGCCGCATTTCGGAAGCACTTCCCAATGCTTCCGCCAATGCAGGGACCGCTGGCTTGCCGAGTTTAGTCAAACTCTTCCGAGCGGACTGGCGTAACTCACTGTCTGAACTGTCAAGCTGACTGATCCATTCAGCAACTTGAGGATCTGCGATATCTGTCTGAGTTGGTTTATCGGTCATCACCGTTTCTCCTGTTGATTAGACAGTTAAAATACTGAAAACGACAACAAGCGGTATTATACCATTTTTCGAATCAAATTACACGATTCTTTCCAGTTTGGATTCGAATACGAATCTACCAGAATCCATCACCGTCTCACAGTTTGCAATGATTGCTGTATCCCAGTCGACTCATTACAATCAGGCAGATGGTGAATTGATAAGAATAATCGTACGCTGACAATGAAATCCGGTAAACGGTATGCCACATCGATTGAACAGACTTCTGGTTTTTCCGCTCCTGCTTCTTGCGATCAGTCTTCCACTGCGTTGGGGGCACAGCCATGAAAGACTTCTGGGACAACAACTGGCTCAACACATACAGTTGTTCCACCCTCCTTTTCAAAATCAGTCACTCCCCTCTGGCTGGCATTCACACCCTCTCTTCCCCGGTGTTGTCCTGGAAGACCACGGCCATTCAATCGTCTTCAACAATTCGTCTGCCAGCGGATTTCAGTCACCTGTTGAGCGCGTGCATCCTGACCTTAAGCCTGTTGATCCGGGCATTCCTGATTTTTCAGACCTCACCCTGCTTCAGCGTAATCGTCTCAAAAGCCAGGCTTACAAAGTATGCAGCACGCAGACTTATCTGTATCTTCAGATTCTGCTCATTTAAAGCTGCGTAAATCACGAGCAGATATTACAAACCCACAACTGAATTTTTCTGTAATCCACCCACTTCAAGGAACTCCCAAAATGAATTTGAACATAAAACTGATCATTTCCGTCTGTTTCACCCTGTTGGTCGGCATAACACTGGCATTCAACTCGTCTTCTTCCGTGCAGGCAGAACCGGCCAATGGCAAGAAAGATGCAGGCGAACCGGTTGAGCCGGATATGCACGAGTTTATGGAGTACGTTTTTCAACCCACTTACAAACGACTCAAACAGGCGATGGCTGCAGAACCTGCCGACAGAAGTGCCTGGAAAACGATCAAAGCCGACTCTCTGATTCTCGCAGAAGGGGGCAATCTTTTACTTCTGCATGATCCTGAAAAAAAACGTAAAGAATGGGACGCCCACAGTATTGAGGTCCGTAAAGCAGGTGGTTTGCTTTATAAATCAGCGAAAGCAAAAGATTTTAAAGCAGCTCAACTGCACTATCAATCCATGCTGAAAAACTGCAATGCCTGTCATCAACAGTTTGCAGGCGGCAAGCATCAGCTGAAACCCTGATCTCAAGACCTGTCCCAGATATGTCATTACCGCCTGTGTGCCTTAAACGGGCAGCAGGCGGTAATGATCGAATTTGCTGTTTCATGCAGGCTGAACCAGAGGACTGAAGTTCTTTACTCTGGCTTCTGCTGCGAATCTTTTTCCGCGTGGGTTGCTTTACTGATGAGCTGCTTCAACTTAGATTCCGGGCTCACCAGTTTTTTCGCCAGAATATCCTGCTCGGTAAATTTCGCCAGTAATATTTCGCCATCCGTGGATCGATTGCGATCGTATGAAATATAAATCGATCCATCCGGCGCCTGAAAACCATCGGGGTAGGAAATTCCTTTTCGCTCATCAATCACCAGCCCGCCCTGCCAGGTCAGACCATCATCGTCTGAGAGCCAGGCACTTAACTGTACCCTGCCCTGATGGGAGTCAATCTTATCTCCATGCTTGATGAGCAACAACCGCCCTGATGCCAGTCGGCGGATATGAAAACGCGCGTTGGGCTGACGAATCTGTGGAGGCTGTGTAGGATTCGCCCAGGTTCGGCCGCCATCCGTCGATATCGTCTGCATAATGCCTTTTCGGGTCCGCGCCAGCATCCAGAGTGAACCATCCTTGCGTTCGACGATCATATGTTCGTGCCAGTCCGGGTTGGGAAATACTGCCGCGCCACGGCGTTGCCAGGTGGCTCCCTGATCGGTCGAAACGAATACATTCGCTCCACGCTGGGAATCCAGCTCTTGAAAGCAACCTTTAAAGGGTCCGAAACCGCTACGCTGATCCAGCGAGATCGGCAGCATCCACTCTCCCTTCGATAACACAGTCGGTTTATTTAAAGTGACTCCATGCCAGATCCGGCGTGGCTTGGACCATTTTGGATCTGCGGCATCAGGATTCTCACATACCGTTGCCCAGACTCCTGCCCGGCCATCGAACATATGCAGTGATTGATCAAAGATCAGCCAGAGCCGCCCGAGCGGATCGGTCCAGAGATTGCCAACCAGAATACTGCGATCAATGGGATGATCCGGCGAATGGGAATCCAGAACCACACGCGGCCGTGACCAGCTTGCCCCGTCATCATCACTGGAGGCAAGTACAAAAAAAGCCTCGGGACTGTCGCCCCCTGCCACCCAGCAGGCCCAGAGCCGCCCGCCAGGCGTTCTTTCGATGCCAATCGTCATGCCGTAATCAAGTTTGTCGTAGTCATATTCAGGAAGCGGTGAAGTATTCACCACGGGCGGAACTAACGCCAGATCGGCCAGCTGTTCCATATTTTTAATCTCAGCCTGTTTCTCTTTTTTCGACCTGGGAGTCGCTTCAGTTACTTCGACGCTTGTATCAGCCCCCATTACGAGTAACACCAGTTTCTGAAACCGCAGATGCTCTCCTTGTTTTACCTGTTTTCGCCAGGTAGTCACCCGATTGATTTCACCCGGGAAGAGCGGAAATTCCGGGAGATCCACTTTTTCAAATCCCTGTCGAATCAGATCGAGTACTCGACTCGCCGCTCCTGGCCGTCTGGCGGGAGTCAGGGCATACAGAGTTCCCGCTGTTTTGCAGACCACTTCATACCCTTCAATAGTTGTTTTGAGGAACTTTAGTCCTTTCAATAACTCAGGAACCTCCTGGAGTCTGTATTGACGATCGGTAAACAGTTCTACGCCCGGCTGCATGATGGCGGGCTGAACAACCGGTTTTGGTTTCGGCTTTCTTTGCATGCCCGCTTGAGAAGCAAACTCGCCCTTCGCTTCGAGTTTACCAAACATGATTCGCTCTTTACGACTGGGAGAAGAATCTCCCTGTGTGACGCAGAGCCAGATGGCTCCTTCGTATTCTGCGAAAGCCGGATATTGAAATGAGTGAGGTGTTTCGAAGCGGTACTTGCGCTGCCAGGTCTTCCCATCGCGGGAGACATCGACGTTAAAGACGCTGCGATTCACACCCTCAATGCGGGTCGCTTCCTGCCAACCCAGATAATACACTTCACCAAATTTATCGAAGGTCGGTTTTGAATTCGTGCCATTGGGAACGGCAGGAATTGGTGCACCCACTGTCCAGTTATGACCATCCTGACTGGTAGTGAAATAGTAATTGCGATCGCCGCCATCATTGCGGCAGATGGCCATCCAGGTTCCATCGGACAGGCGATTGATGGCCGATTCACTCAGTTGTGCAGACTGGGGTTCGTTGTAATGCCCGAGTACTTCAATCGTATCATGCTGATCATTGATACGGGCGAGTGCATTCTGTTTTCCTGCAAAATTATTAATGGCGATATAAGTCTGATTTTCCCAGTTTTTGAAGGAATCAAACAGATAAAGCCCGAAATCTTTAGCCGGTTTCCTGAAACCGTCCGCAACGGCATCGACATGAAAATACTGCGGCTGCATATCGAAGGTACCAGCAGCGGTTTTCAGTTTGATCTTATGGATTTTGTTTTCGAAAGCACGGGCAGGAATATCAAAATCAATATACCAGGTTTGAGCCTGTCGCTTGCCGGGCTGTTCACTGGCAAAAAAACAACGCAGGGTATTTTCATCATGTTGAAGAATCCGGGGTACAAAACAGGCACCGACGGGCAATGTTTCATTTTCGTACTCCTGGCTGCTGCGTGCGAAGGGAATGACCGCTTCGACTTTTAACGACGTCAGATCTACGATCGACATTGCGCAGTAGATTTCAGGCCAGCCGGCACTTTCACCGGCTCGGGTATCATTGACCTCTGCAACGATAAAGGCGTGATCGTTTATCAGGACCAATTCCGCATCGTGAGCCCCCTTCACCTGTTTTCCCGTGACCGTGATCAGGCGTTCCAGAACCTGATCACCGGCGAGCGCAGCATCCCAGCCAGCGGGTACCTGTGGTTCCGCAGCAGTGCACAGCGAAACAAACAGAAAGAAGTTGAAAGTGAAGCCGAGCGCGTATTTCATGGGAGTCATTCTTTTCTATAGTTTTCAATGAATTGAATGCAGGTCTCTGTTATAACGATATTTATTATGCACAACCGAGCAGTTTTCGAACAGTCAGACGCGGCGAGATAAAGCGTTTTGAGTAGTCTGCATAGATAAAGTAAGAGGTGATGAGCACGAATTCAAATCAGGAATCACAGGCAACAACGAGCGGAAATCTGGCACCGTGGACAACCGGCGATCTGCCCGCGCCGCCTCCCTTTACGATTCGCAATTTATTTCGCACGATTGGCCCCGGAGCAATTTTACTCGCGGGTTCCATTGGAGGAGGTGAATGGCTGGTCGGCCCGACCATTACGGTCAAGTACGGATTGGATATTCTGTGGATCGCCACAGTTGCGATTGTGCTGCAGTTGCTGTTTAACCTCGAAGCAATCCGGTACACACTTTATACGGGTGAACCGATCCTGGTGGGAATCATGCGCTTACGTCCCGGCTCCCGCTTCTGGGCCAGCGGTTACATCTTCGCCACCATTGCCCAACTGGGAGTACCTGCCCTGGCGGCGGGTTGTGCCTCTGTGCTCTTCGCTGCGTTTGCCGGTCATATCGCCGGCGCAGGAGATGCCACGTACCTCAGCTATTTAACTTATGTTGTGATCCTGGTGACGGTAGGAATCCTGCTTAGCGGCAAGACGATTGAACGCATGCTGGAATATTTTTCCTGGGCAATGATCGCGTTCATTTTTTCGTTTCTGATTGTTGTGAATGTACTTTTCGTTCCACTGGAACACTGGCTGAAAACCTTAAGTGGGTTCTTTCAGTTTGGACGACTCCCCGCTGATATTGATATTTTGTTGCTGGCTGCTTTTGCTGCGACCGCAGGCTCCGGAGGCATCGGCAACCTGGTGATTACCAACTGGTATCGCGATAAAGGTTTTGGCATGGGCAGCAGGGTCGGCTCGATTTCGAGTGCCTTCAGTCACAGTGAAGTACAGTTGTCTGCAACAGGTCAGGTTTTTCCCATCACCGACGAGAATCTCCAAAACTGGCGATCCTGGTGGAAGTATGTCTCTGCAGACCAGATCTGGCTCTGGGGCATGGGGTGTCTGGTCGGCATGTTTTTGAACGTCAATCTGGCGACAGCCGTCATCCCGGAGAATACGGAGATGGATCACATGGCAGCAGGTGCTTTCCAGGCCCGCTACATGGCGGAACATCTCTGGTCAGGCTTCTGGTGGCTGGCGCTGTTGAATGGGTTCTGGGTGCTGATGTCGACTCATTTAAGTAATACCGATGTTTTGATTCGCACGGTGACCGATATTGTCTGGGTGGCCAGCCCGCAGGTGCGCGAACGCCGTAGAATGAATATCAGCCGGCTGTATTACTTCTTTCTGACGCTTGCCACGATCTGGGGACTGCTGGCAGTGAACTGGGGCCATGCGCTGTCCCTGTTCAAGATTCTGGGAGCCGTCGCCGGGCCTGTACTCGCTATTGCTGCGGTACAGATCCTGATTGTCAACACGAGGCTGCTACCTGAAGAACTGCGGCCTCACCTCTGGCGGCGCGGTGCCTTGATACTGTGTGCAATCTGTTACGGATGCCTGTCGCTGGCTTTGCTTTGGGACTTGTATTTATCGCTGAGATGAGCCAGACTGTACTGTACAAAGAGCGTGCTCATTGGATCATGGAGATTCCAGCTGTGAAGCCACTTGTATCAACCAGAGAACATTGCCCCCCTGTTTTCCCACGAACGGTTTTGTTAGCGATCCTGCTCTGCGCTACTCTTCCCTCTTTCTCTGCTGCAGCTGAGAATCCTGTCGCACAAACACCTGTGTTTTATGAAAGCAGGATCCAAAATCTCTTCGAAGAGAAGTGCCTCAGCTGTCACAATGCAAAAACCAGAAAAGCGGGACTGGATCTGAGTTCTCCCGAGAGCATCCTCAAAGGAAGTGAGTCGGGGCGGATCATCCAGGCGGGTGACGCAGACGCCAGTCTGTTATTTCAGATGATCGAATCATCTGAAATGCCGCCGGATGAGAAAAAACATTTCAGTAAAGAGGAACTTCAGCAGTTGCGTGACTGGTTGAACGCCGGTGCCCACTTTCGCGAAAAAGTCAAATCAGCGCCTGCTGTCACGCAGCACGACATTATTCCCCTGCTCCATTTACGATGTGTGGTCTGCCATGGGGGCCGGCGCAAAGAAGCCGGTCTGGACTTGCGAACGAAAGCATCCATTGTCAAGGGGGGCAAATCCGGGCCGGCAGTCATTCCGGGTAATCCGTCAGACAGCCTGTTGCTCAAACGAATTCATGCAGGTGAAATGCCACCCCCGCGCAAGCTGGTCTCAGCCAGCGTCAAACCGATGCCGGACAATGAACGGGAACTGCTTGCGCAGTGGATTGCGCTGAAATTACCGGAAGTAGATGCGCCGCGAAGTGAGGAAGAAACACTGATAACGGAGGCTGATCGAAAATTCTGGTCTTTTCAGCCCCCCGTACAGCCAAAGCCACCGAAAGTTGAGGGGCAGGACCGGGTACAGAATCCGATTGATGCATTTGTTTTACAGCGTCTGGAACAGAAGGGGCTGAGCCTGTCTCCTGCCGCCAGCAGACGAACTTTAATTCGCCGACTCTATTTTGATTTGACCGGGTTGCCTCCGCAACCTGATGAAATCGAGCAGTTTCTCATTGATACGGATCCGCGTGCCTATGAAAAACTGGTGGATCGTCTGCTCGCATCCCGTCGCTATGGCGAACGGTGGGCACGGCACTGGCTGGATGCCGCCGGCTACGCGGATTCGGAAGGTGCACAGAATGAAGACAAACTGCGGCCTCACATGTACCGCTATCGTGATTACGTGATTCGGGCCTTGAATGAAGACAAGCCTTATTCGCGTTTTCTGATAGAACAGATCGCCGGGGATGAACTGGTCGATTACCAGTCAGGAAAAATCACGCCGGAAGTTTACGACTGCCTGGTTGCGACAGGATTTCTGCGAACCGCCCCCGACCGTACGTTTGCGGACATCACGAACTTTGTCCCGGATCGCCTGGAAGTCATCGCCGACGAGATGGACATCCTCGGTTCGGCTGTGCTGGGGTTAACCATTAAGTGTGCCCGCTGTCATTCCCATAAATTTGATCCCATTCCTCAACGCGATTACTATCGTCTGACTGCGGTTTTCAAAGAAGCCTATGATGAACACGACTGGCTCAAATCACAGGGACCACGGACGCTGTCATATATCCCGAAGGAAGAACGCGACAAATATCATCAGCGCGAACAGGAACTGGCTGCCAAAGTGCAGCAGATCGAGCAGGAAATCGCTAAGCTGACAAAACAGACACAGAAGCTGCAGATGGAAAAGCAGGCCAAATCGCTGGAAGAAGCTGATCCGCAGTATAAACAGAAATGTGATCAGCTACAGCAGAAGATCAAAGCATTGGAGGCTAGAAGACAGCCTCAACCGCGGATTCGCGCACTCTGGTCCCGGGGCACCCCTTCCCCCAGTTATATTCTGAAACGTGGAAACTATCTCACTCCCGGACGCCCCGTCGAACCCGGTGTGCCCGCTGTACTCGCCGGCAGACAAAACCCGCTGGAGGTGATATCCAAGCCCGGTCAAGTGGCTCACAAGGGGGGACGACGGCTGGCGTTTGCACGCTGGCTGAGTCAGCCGGACCATCCATTGACCGCACGGGTGATGGTCAATCGTATCTGGATGCATCATTTTGGCAGAGGAATTGTCAAGACACCCGAGAACTTTGGACGGGCAGGAGAACGTCCGACTCACCCGGAGCTGCTGGACTGGCTGGCAACAGAATTTGTGCGGCAGGACTGGAGCCTGAAAGCCCTGCATCGGCTGATGGTTACCTCAGAGACTTATCGACAGTCCTCAGCGGTATCGGATGAGGCATTGCGCGGAGACCCGGATGGCAGCCTGCTCTCGCGGATGCCTTTAAAGAGGATGGAAGGTGAAGTACTTCGGGATACGCTGCTCTACCTGTCAGGCCGATTGGATGAAACTCCTTATGGGCCTGCCGATCCGGTTGATGTACGCCGTGATGGTCTGGTGACATCCCAAGTTTCCGATCAGGGCTGGCGCAGAAGCATCTATGTGCTGCAACGCCGCACACAGATACCAACGCTGCTGGAAAACTTTGACTATCCACAGATGGGCCCGAACTGTATTCGACGCGGCGAATCACTGGTGGCGCCCCAGGCGTTACACTTATTGAACGATCAGATGATTCATCGACTGGCGACTGACTTCGCTGCAAGAGTCTCCAGTCAGGCTGGCAATGATTCTACTGCTCAAGTGGAACAGATCTACCTGCAGGCATTTGGTCGGGAAGCATCTCAGGAGGATATTTCCATTGGGATAGAGACTATGAATGCATTGAATCAGCAATGGTTAAAAGCGAATCCCAAAATCACAGCAGAGGAAGCATCTCAAAAATCGCTGACTAATTATTGTCATGCGATTTTCAATCTGGCCGAATTTCAATATATCGATTGAATGGATCTGTTGATCCATATTACTGCAGCAGAAAGTAATGTTGTATGAATCCTGAAAGCTCTGTCCAGAATCTAATTCCTCGCCGCAGTTTTTTTCAGCAGGTCTCCACGGGGTTGCAGGGAGCCGCCCTGACCTGGTTATTGAAACAGGATCTGTACGCTGAGGAAAAACCGAAGCCGGCTCACCAGACTCCCCAGTTCGGCCCTCATCATCAGCCGCGCGCCAAATCGGTCATTCATTTATTCATGAACGGCGGTCCCAGCCAGATGGACCTGTTTGATCCCAAGCCTTATCTGGACAAACACCATGGCCAGGATTACTTTCAAAAGATTGCCGGCGAAGTCGAGTTTCCTGCCCAGGCGGGTGCGATCATGCGCAGCCCCTTCAAGTTCGCACAGCATGGCGAATCAGGGATGTGGGTCTCGGATATCATGCCTCACCTGGCGGAGCAGGTCGATGAAATCACCATGATCCGATCGATGTATACGACCAATTTAACCCATGAACCGGCGCTCTATAAAATCCAATCAGGCAGTGAATTCACAGGGCACCCTTCCCTGGGCGCCTGGGTTTCCTATGGACTGGGAAGCGAAAACCAGAATCTACCCACCTATGTCGTACTGGATGATCCACGTGGTCTTCCCGTAAACGGGATTGAAAACTGGCAGGCAGGATTTCTGCCGGCACAACATCAGGGCACACGCTTTCGCGCCACCGGTTCGCCCGTGCTGAACCTCAAACCCGATTACGAACAACCTTCTACAGTCACACAACTGGAACGCGATCTGATTACCCGCCTGGATCGAATTCATCAGCGAAAACGGACACACCATCATCAACTGGAAGCGCGGATTTCCTCTTACGCTCTGGCCGCCCGGATGCAAATCGCGGCATCCGATGCCCTTGATCTGACACAGGAGACCCAGAAGACTCAGCAACAGTATGGTATCGACCAGCCTGTGACAGAATCTTATGGTCGCCGCTGCCTGATTGCACGTCGTCTGGTTGAGCGGGGTGTGAGGTTTGTCCAACTATTCATCAACAGCCAGATCTGGGATACACACAGTTCGATCGCTTCTAACTTGAAAAAAGCCTGCCAGCGGACGGATCAACCAGTGGCGGCATTACTTCAAGACCTGAAACAACGCGGTTTACTGGATGACACTCTGGTAATGTGGGGTGGCGAAATGGGGCGTTTACCTATTGCCCAACTGGCAGCGAATAAAGATGCCAGCAAATCAGGTCGCGATCATAACAAGAATGCCTTGTGCACCTGGATGGCTGGTGGCGGCGTGAAAAAAGGGCTGGTCTGGGGCGCCACAGACGAACTCGGCTTCGCTGCGGTCGAAAACCGCATCAGTGTTCCTGACTGGCATACCACCATGCTGCATTTACTGGGGTTAAACCACGAAGAACTGTTTATTGAACGCAATGGACTGAAAGAGCGTCTGACCGGAGTAGGTAACAATCCTCAGATCATACAGGGGATACTGGCTTAAATTAATCTTCGCAGCCCCAACAGCCCCTGGCCGAGCGCTAAGACCGAATCCGGGCTTATATCATCTCAGCCGGAGTCATTCCCCACCTTTCAAATTGAGACCAAATGTCGCCTTACAACAAATAAGGAAATATTTTCACAATTAATTAGCATTCCTAATCCAAAACGTTAGGATCAGATAAAACCCTCTCTTCCTGATTCTTTCAGAGTCAGGACAATCGTCGATGATTCATGTAAAAACTCCCATTTCGGGAAATTGAAAAACCAAAATTCGTGTCACAACAAAAAGCAGGCAGTTTCAAAAACAATTGATTCGAAACCGACAGGAGGCACCATGTTTAAACGTGTTACTTCGTGGTTGAATTATCTGCTGCTCAGCCCCGCTGTCTTGTGTATTGTGCTGGTTGCGTTTTTTTCAGGTTCTCTGCTGCTCTGTAATCACCTGATTAATGTGGATACATCAGGAAGACCGCTGACGTATCAATGCACCATATTTAAAAACCACCCCGTCACCCAGGAATTAATAGATGCCACCAGTGAGTTAAACTGGCAATCCGACCCGGAGCTGGTAGCCCGGGTAGACGAATTGTGTGAGATTCTGGCGCAAATGAAAGCGGACCGGGAACAGAATATTCTTTCCAAAGCAGACAAAGATCATTTAGATGATCATCAAGACTGGTTTGTTGATATTTCCGTACCAGTCAGACAGGCTTCCATGGAATCAATTCGTGAGTCGGAGATGTGAAGTACCGGGTCAGAAGTAAGATGATCAGCACAGAACAGCAGCCGCCGTTCAATGCAAACCGTAGCGGCTCATCTTATAGTGTAGTGTGCGAACACTGACCCCTAACAGTTTAGCCGTTTTTTCACGATGATAATCACATGAAGCGAGTGCCGCAGTAATTGCTGTCTGCTCTGCCGCTTCGGTCACTTCTACCAGCGTTTTTACAGGAACTGATGTGGCCGACATTTCGGGATTCAGTTCAACGGGTATATCTGTCGCGTGAATCACTTCCCCCGGCAGAGTCACCACCAGTCGTTCAATGACATTGCGAAGCTGCCGAACATTTCCAGGCCAGCGTGCTCTGGCAAACTTCTGCATTGCCTCGGGAGAAACCTGTTTTAAGGGCCGGTTATGCCTCTGGCAGAAGTGCGTCAGGAAATGTTCGATCAACAGGGGAATATCATCTTTACGTTCGCGGAGCGCCGGTATCTGAATCGGGATTACATTCAGTCGATAAAACAGATCCTCACGAAAGGAGCCGTCCTCAATCAGTGGCTCAACCGATTTATTGGTCGCAGAGATAATCCGGGCGTCACTGATAAATACTTCTTCTCCTCCCACTCGCATGAACTGCTGCGTTTCCAGGACGCGGAGTAAATCGACCTGGCTTTTGGCTGGCATCTCTGTCACTTCGTCCAGAAACAGGGATCCTCCCTGGGCCTGCTCGAAGCAGCCCGGCTTCTGTCGGGTTGCACCGCTGAACGACCCTTTTTCATGTCCGAATAATTCACTTTCAAGAAGCGTTTCGGGCATGGCACCGAGGTTCACGGCAATAAAGGGACCGCTGCAACGATTACTTAAATCATGCACGGCACGGGCAACCAGTTCTTTCCCGGTGCCACTTTCCCCCTGAATCAGAATCGTCGCATCGGTCGCTGCCACCTGACGTATCTGCTGAAACACATCATTCATCGCGGCACAGTTTCCAATGATACCGGAAACTTCACCGGCATTAACCAGGCGATTTCTTAATTCAAGATTCTCAATCTGTAAACGATGATGCTCTCGCGCTTTGCGAACCTGATGTCGAATCAGGTCCAGATCCAGAGGCTTGGTGATAAAATCAAATGCCCCCAGGCGCATGGATTTCACCGCTGTTTCCACGGTTCCATGGGCCGTTATGAGGATCGTTGTTGTCTGCGGACGGATGTGTAGAATCTGATCAATTAATTCGAGCCCGTCCATTTTTCCCGGCAAGCGAACATCGGCAATGACCAACTGAAAAAAACCTTCTCGGAATTTAGCAAGCCCTTGTTCTGCATCTTGTGCCGTCTCTAACACATCGGCTTCGCGCGCTAAACCTTTTGCCAGCCCCGAACGAATGTTGGGTTCATCATCGATGATCAGTATTCCAAATCCATCAGAATTCATGGTTTCTCGTTTATTGGCAATAGTACTGAAAAAGCAGTTCCACCAGCACCCGTCTTCAAATCAATGGTACCATCATGCTGTCTTACAATCTTTTCACATAGAGCAAGTCCCATGCCGGTTCCGTCATTACGGGTTGTAAAATAAGGATCAAAGATGCGATCACGGTACTCGGCTGGAATTCCCTTACCGCTATCGGACACCTTTATACGCAGCCATTCCCCTTCCTGCTGTAAACCAATTGAAAGAATCCCCCCCTCAGGCATGGCCTGCAGTGCATTCAATGCCAGATTCAGGAGCACCTGATCCATGTGAACAGAATCTGCTTTTATGGCAGGGAGGTTTTCTTCTGCAAGATTTACCTCCACTTTGACGTGCTGCTGTTCTGCCTGAGGTCGAATAAACCGCGCTAACTTTTTGATTAAGGTTCCCAGATCAACGTCCGTACGGCCTGGCTCAGACATGGAGGCATAGTCGCGAAATCCCTCCAGAACGGCTGTCAGGCGGATAATTTCAGTATGAATTACCCCCAGCATTTCATTGACATCTTCGCTGGTCGTCTGCCCCATGAGAGCTTCATCCAATAGTTGAACATGCAGAGAGAGAGCACTCAGTGGATTTTTAATTTCGTGTTGCAACCCCGTAGCGAGTGACCCCAGACCTGCATATCGTTCCATTCTGCGCAGTCTCTGTTCCATCAAAGCGCGCTCTGTCACATCGCGAACGTGGAGCACGGTCCCCAGTTCTTCCTGTTGCTCATTCCTCAGTAAACTGCACCCTGCCCGGAGAGTCTGTTCATGTCCCTGTGTTGTAATCGTATAATCACAGTCTCTGACAGGGGAATGATGCGCATTGACATGACTGCAGATCACCGACAGCAGGGTGTGTTCTATGCCAACGACAGATAAAGGCTGATCAATAACATTCCCATGCAGGCCGAGTAATTCCATTCCGCGCGGATTGATACTGGTGATGACTTCCTCTCGATCTGTCGTCAGGACTCCCTGATCCATGCTGGCCAGCACATCACTTGCCAGAACTTTGACCTCACGTAAAGAACGTTCACTATTTAAATAGGCGCGAACCAGCAAAGCCAGAGCAACTGCGGTAACACAGAGATTCAATACCAGCAGGATTGATAACTGTGACTGAAATCGTAATTCCCCCGCCAGTTCCCTCGCGACAGCCAGATCACTGTCAGGCAGATCTCGTATAATCCGCGCTACTATTTCCTGTTCACGTTGGAAATCCGCGAGAATCCAAAGAGTCACTATCAGTCCTGTGAGACTCAGGAGAGCCAGACCACCGATTGCCAGTTGAAATCCGCGACTGACTCGCGTCTTGTAGACATGAAACATCTATAGGATCCCGCCCGCCATACATTTCTCTCCCTGCAGAGATGAGTGTTCGCAATAACATCCCCGAACAGCCATCCTGCTGGAACAGATCATTCTAAACTCTTTTGTACACAAAATATTTTAGTCGGTAATTGTAATTTCTCAATGAGTTGAAGCCCGTGCTTTTGCTTACCCCATCTGCAGAATCTTGCAGACAATATGCAGCAGTTTGCACATATCATCAATCTGGAGTGGACTGACAGAGAGTTTTATCCACAATAAGAAAGAGGATCATCCTTTCTACAGATTTATGAAAAGAGCTTGAAGAAGAGAGACTCCTGCCAGCTTTCAGACCAGCAACTGTATTCAAACACGTTTCATTTGAGACCTGAAAAGGAAACCTGGATCTCACGAACAGGTAAGCAAGCATTAATTGTACCGTGGACATGTTCATGAATCAGTCTCCCCTTGTTACAAATCAACTATCGATGAAGATCCAGTGTATCACAACATGTACTGGAGCGGATCACATTTGGTCCTGTCGTCTGGCGATCTATTAAACTCGATTCACATGAACCTGGAGACGCTGCGTAAAACTTGCCACAGTCTTTAAGACAATTTTCTGATCCATTGTCTTCTGATCGGCTGCATCCATTGTCCACGAACTGCCCTTAATGAAACGAATATTCATCCTTGTAAGCTTTCCTGTGTGAGAGATCGGAGCCAGACAGGTCAGCCTGATTGCCATGCATTCGTGCTTGACTGCGCCACGGTCATGTAATACTTTATATTACATGACACAAAACAGCAAATTATCTGGGATTCTTCACATTCTGCTTCACATGGCCGAGCATCCAGGCCCTGTCACATCAAAAGACCTGTCCGAAATGATGGTCACTAATCCGGTAGTCATCCGACAAACCATGGCAGGCCTCAGGAAGCAGGGATATGTAAAATCAGAAAAGGGACATGGCGGCGGTTGGACGCTGGCGTGTGATCCCTCGACTGTGACATTGCAGGATATCTACGCAGCGCTCGGGAGCCCGTCTCTACTTGCCATAAGCAATCGAACGGAATCGCCAGGATGCCTGGTAGAACAAGCCGTGAACTCTACTCTCCAGCAGACCTTCAACGAAGCAGAGGAACTACTGCTTTCCCGTTTTGGTGAAATCACGCTGGCGATGTTGATCGCAGAGTGTCACGCAAATGCCACAGCTCGTGGAAATAACTCGCAATGTTATGGAGCCTCTTGATGGATCAGCACTCCTCTGCCCCACCAGACCCGTTCTCTGATCCTCAAAGTGTAGCACGATATAAAGAGGGGCCGCCGCGCATTGTGCCCGGGTTTGCTGACATGCAGCGCATGACGACTCTCATCCTTTCTGAATGTGTTCCGCAGAAAGGTCGGGTGCTCGTCGTTGGAGCAGGAGGTGGATTGGAGTTACAAACATTCGCGCAGGCACACCCGGGTTGGACCTTCGACGGGGTTGACCCGTCTGCTGAAATGATCCGACTTGCCGAGCAGACTTTGGGACCGCTCTTGTCGCGTGTCCGCTTGTATCCGGGGGAAGTGGACATGGCTCCGGACGGACCGTTTGATGCAGCAACCTGCCTTTTAACGATGCACTTTGTAGAACGGAAAAAGCGGCAACGTATGGCAGTTGAAATTCGCCGCCGGCTGCGCCCCGGATCGCCTTTTGTGGTAGTTCACATGAGTATTCCTGATTATGAAGATGCAAAAGCACGGGCTCACTGGTTGTCGCGCTATGCAGCCTTTGCGGTCAGTTCCGGAGTTGCCCCCCGGAACGCGGATACTGCCCGGGCCACAATGGAATCACGTTTAAATATTCTCACTCCCGAGCATGACGAAGCGATCTTGCATGAAGCGGGATTTTCGAACATCAACCTGTTTTATGCAGGATTCACATTTCGTGGCTGGGTGGCATATGCCTGATGCAATTCAGCCAGGCACCTCTACAACGAGTTCAGCAGTTTGAATCTGAGTTCTGGAATACATCATATTTAACGATAGCGTCTTTCGATCTATTATACCCGGTCCCACTGGCCCCGGAGACGCTGCAATACAACTCGAAACAGTCGAAAGTTGATCTCCTGTCAAAGCAGTAACAGGGGAAAAGATCCATTCCAATACCGACATGACTGTTGTTGAGAAAAGAGAAACGTGCCCGTCGTGAAGCTCAGAGGCATTGACAGAAATCACGCAGTTGCCAGCCACCCATCATGCTAGCTACCCGCCAAAGTAAGCACATGAAGGTGACTGGCAAACTACGTTAACTCATGTCGAGAAAAAAACTGAACCTCCCACTCGCATGGGCATTGGTCATGCGCAACTGATAAAACTCAGGAAACCAGCACGACGGAACACGACTCTTCATACTGATGATCAAGCACGCTTTCAGACGACCATTTTCTGGAACCGTTTTGATCACAAGATGATTCCCTTTTTCTCAGGTAATAAATTTGTCAGGATCACGAACACGAACGGACTCAAGATAAACAGTAATCGCATGTGTTTCAAAACGTGGCTGACGACAAAAGTCGACAATGGAATCTGCAATTTCATCTGTCGTAATCATTTCGATCCTGGTCTGCGAATGATCCATAAATGGTTCATCATAAACCTGGTGATGTCCCTGCCCCCAGCAGTTCATACACGTGAAACCTTTGATACCCAGCTTTTGAAAACTGGTTAACATTTCCTGTTCATAATGGGCTTCGGTAATCACAATCACTTTTGCCAACTCTATCGTCGCTGTCATGTCACTAATTCCTGTGAACGTAAGTGAATCCGCGATGTATGTTTAAAATGAATGAGTGGATTGTCAAACTGAATGCAATGGAGAAGCACCGCTTTCCAACCCACTCATTCACTGGTGAAGTTTGCTGATATCTCTCTACTCGATTTTTTTATGGGAGTGTCTGCAGTGGATTCATTTCTACCGGAAAGCCTCTCTCACACTTCCTCTGTCTTCTGATTCAGCCCCTTACCTGCAAATCGGGCTGCGCTCATTGTTGTCATCTTTTCCAGAGTCATGCCACTGGAAAGTTTTTCATAACCACCTGTGCAACCAACATGTAGACGGG
This sequence comes from Gimesia maris, assembly GCF_008298035.1. Classification (NCBI taxonomy): domain Bacteria; kingdom Pseudomonadati; phylum Planctomycetota; class Planctomycetia; order Planctomycetales; family Planctomycetaceae; genus Gimesia; species Gimesia maris. Next base: position 2,102,850 of record NZ_CP042910.1, on the reverse strand, counting down.
AATACCGATGGTAACGTTGTAAGTAAACGTGAGCCCCAACGATGCTGCCAGAGGCAGAGTGGGACTGGCTTCGGGGATGGCAAGTCTCTGCACAGCTGGTACAGCGATATAGGATGCTGCTCCACACAAAACGGCAAAGAGTGCATAAGTCCCCAGGTCAAACGGTTGCCCCAGAACGATACTGTAGCCATGGGCCACCAGAATTCCAATTATTGCAAAGACGTTTGGAGCAAGGACACCAAACATGATGAATCGCCAGCCAGCGGTCTTCAGGTCTTGCAAACGACGGCAGGCTGTAATTCCCATTTCCAGCAGGAACAGACACAACATACCGTGAAAAATATTAACAAACAAAGTATCGTCTGCCCGTGTGACCGCCTCACCCTGCAGTCTCCCCAGAAATCCGATAATAATCCCGCCAAACAGCAGGTAAAGACCGGGATTCAGAAAAACTTCATGCAGAAGCTCTTTACTGAAAACGGGTTGTTTTTCCGTTTCCCCATCCAGTTCAACTGCCAGTTCCTGCTTTGTGGCAGTCACTGTTTGTGTTCTCTCAGCAACAGCCGCCATAGAATGGCCATGCATGCGACTTCCCTCATATCGAGTTAACGGTTCGCCGTCTTCATCGACTGTAATTTCTCCACCACCGTCTGCTCCTTCCATCGCTAACGCAGAATGGACGGCAGGTTGATAGCCGGATTCATGAGGCATATTCCCCTGGGGGTCCATACCTTGCTGGCGTAAACGCGATACGAGATAAAGGGCAACCAGACATCCCGGGATTTCCATAACAGCTAGCATCACTGGCATATAAGCAGCGTAAGCGATATTGGCCGCAGTAATCACACCCAGACAGGTCACAAAAGTACCAGCAGAGTCTGACCCGTAAAACCCGGCGACAGTAGCCGCATCAACCTGACGCAATTTCGTCGTACGTTGCAAAATAAAATAAGCTATAGCACCAATACTCAGGTTTGTGATGAATCCGATCGCCATGAAACCCAGCGCCTGACCAAACTCGGCTAAAGACAGCGAAGCCAGTTCTTCCCCCCCGTGCCAGCCAATAGCAACCAGCAGGTACAGAGTCAGCCCCTGGTACACGGCTTTTGGAAATTCAAACGGCACCTTCAAAACAGGTATCAAAAAACCCATATAGAAAAACAGTAGAAGCGGTTTAAAAAGGTTGTGAGCAAAATTATGAATGAATTCTTCAAACAAACCAGTGCTCCTCAACTTGGCAGGTGCGATCGGTACGATTTCCGATCAGGGGATTGATCACTTAGAAGTTCACTCAATATTGCGAACATGAATTGAACAGGTTTGCTTGTAGCAATCAGCATACCGGTAAATCCAATCAATTGATTATGCAGGCTCCAAACGAGTGATATGCCTTGAAATGTAGGGCATTTACATTTGAAATTTTTATATGCGTGTCTGTTCGAAGCTCAAAAGACTGGAATCCATTCCTATACCGCCAGATAAAACATGCAAGATATTGCACCTCAAATGCAAGACAATGCAGACCCGTCAAGTGAAAAACCAGGTGCGTGCTGTTCGTACCGAGTTCAACCATCATTACCGGCTGGTGACTCAATTTCTGCTGAGGTCACTTCAGAAAATTCATTACCAGGCGATTCGATAGAATCTGGTAGACTTTATCCTGCTGAAATTTCAGCACTGATTTTCAGAAGTTGATACAAAACTTCCTGCTCTGCGTCCGATTGAGATGGACAGAAAAAGCTGGCGGTACGTGGTGATGTGTTCTGATATGGGGGCGCGGAGCCAGACGGTACCGGAGTGATACAGCGTGGGCAGGCGATGATTCAGTGAGAGATTTTCACCGATAGATAGCTGAAATGGTGTTTTAGACTGTGTCCAGTTTTACCGTAGCGTCTCCAGGGCCATTTGGATCGAGTATCATAGACGGGGACGCTATGATTTAACGTGACGCGTTCTAGATCTGGGTCACCTGTTCCTGTTCGCTGCGTTGCTGTTCGTCGACTGCTTTATGGTGTTCCCAGTTCCCGGCAGCTCCAGAACGTCGCTCATCGAGATTTTTCAAGACACTGGCCTTGCCATAAAGCAGGACGCGATCGTTCACTTCCAGACGTGTCCCTCCCCTGGGAGCCCCGACATAGCTTGTGTCCGGTTTTTCAATCCCCAGCACCAGGATCCCTTCTGAATCCAATTTCAGCTCAGTCAGTTTTTTATCGGCAAGCCAGCCGTCGGGGTTCACATTCAGTTCCACCACGAGGTAGTCGCCCGTCAGATGGAGCAGTCCTGCGTAATCTCGAATTTCAAGATCAGTCCAGCGCTGGAGCGCATTCTGAATCACCCGGGAGATACGATGATCAATCCATTCACTGTAAGCAAGCATCCAGAGTAATGACAAGCCAGCAGCGAGAAGTGCAATGCGTAACCAGAGGCCTGTACTGGAATCTGCACCGACAAAGGAAATAATGAGAGAAGAAATTGCCGTTACGATTCCCGCATTACCGAGAATCATCAGTGCCATGATGATCCGACGACGAACAGGGTGACGCATCACTTTTTCCGTCTCACTTGTGGTGAATCCGGTACTGGTAAATGCAGAGCGTGCCTGAAATCGTGCCAGTGGAGTGGAAAGCCCTGTCAACGTTAATGCGACTGTTGCCACTCGAACCACAATGATTGATACGACAATAATCACTATCAGTGAAATGATCGCAAACATGGTTTTTTCTATTCAATGCAATGTTTAAAATAGTTGAACTTGCTGCGATTCATTATTTTTTCGCTATGACCCAGACTGCATGCACAAGCCCGGGAATGTAACCACACAGAGTCAAGACAATATTCAGCCAGAAATGCATTCCCAGTCCGACTTGCATTAAAACTCCCACTGGCGGCAAAATGATTGCCAGGATAATCCTGACCACATCCATGAAAGTAGAAGATTGTGGTTGAGCGTGTTGAGGGTAGTGAGTTGACATCGCCTGTTTCCTTTCTGAATTGCTTAAAGCAATCTGTTGTAGTGCCCCTTGAAACGGAGTCAGATTTCACATTGGTTCCAGGGTGCATCGCATTTTACTATCGTGTCTGTCAATCTATTCGACTCGGCCCAGAAGGTCTCGGAGCCGCTATAGTAAAACTCCACACACTCTGACAACGAACCTGGTTTGATTCCGGATCAAATTTTCAAAGTGATTTAGTGGATTAAGAAGCACATCCCATACCAATCCCCCAGCAACGTGAACATAAACTATATAAACGTTAAAAACAGGGGTATTATAAGGTTTAAGCGGTAGAGGAATCCATTAATGGAGCATGTTCCTGGCAGCAGCGCGACCGGCTTGAATGCAGAGCCATCAGTTCAGAACGACTCGGGTGAGGTATTTACTGACTTGCTGATAGGAACCATTTATTGTGCAAATCAGGAATTCTCAGATTTCCATGCGGAGAGCTCGCTATTGAGCCGTGTGAATTCCGACTCAAGAACGGGAATCACAGCAGGTACTTCCAGAAGCTTTCCCTGGCGTCCATATTCCTCGATCGTTTTCGCCACTTCCACGGCTGGATAGGCATTAAAGTTAGCACATAGTCCTTTCAAACTGTGTGCTGCACGCGTCAGTTCTTCCGCATCACCTGCCACTGCCTGTTGATTGATTTCTTTCAGTAGCCCGGGGGCGTCTTCGAAAAAGAAATTGACCATATCGTTGAGGATTGTCATATCATCACCGACTCGTTTGAGGGCGGCCCGCATGTCAATTACGGGCCTGGAATCTACTGTGGGCGGTTTAGATGGGGAAGGCTCCTGCAACAGTTCTTGTTCTGACTCCTCAAGAGAGACTTTTGAACTCGCAAGACTATTCTCGGGTAAATTGGTCTTCTGATGACGCATTGCCAGTCGCTCCAGTATCAAGATCAGTTTTTTGGCATCTATGGGTTTAGAAATATAGCTATCCATGCCAGCCGCTATACATTTATCGCGATCCCCGCGCATCGCATAGGCTGTCATTGCAATAATGGGAGTGTGCACACCAGAACCATATTCGTTCTCACGAATCATGGCTGTTGCCTGCAAACCATCCATCGTTGGCATCTGCACGTCCATCAATACCACATCAAATGACTCATTTCGCAGACAATCAACCGCTTCACGACCATTATCGGCGATCACACACTGATGCCCCCGTTTCTTGAGGATCGCGTTAATCACTTTCTGGTTTGCTGGAGTATCTTCTGCCACCAGTACTCGCAAAGTCTGTTTTGATTCTCTGATCTGGGACACGCTGGAACTTTCCAGTTGAGGCCCCTTCAAGGCGGTCATGATGGCATCCAGCAGATCTGATTGTGACACCGGTTTTTCCAGAAATGCGGAAATATCCAGGCCCTGGCATCGTTCACTGAAAATCTGGTGATCGGCAGAAGACAGCATCAGAATGGTCGCTGAATCAAGCAGTCCTTCTTCCCGCGCCTGTTCCAGCAGCATAAAACCATCTGTTTCCGGCATCAGGGCATCCACAATCACCAGTGGATAAGATTTCTCTTTCTCGCTGAGTGCAGAGAGTTGGTCTAATGCTTCCCGCGCAGAGTCAACGGGTGTCGGAGACATGGACCAGTTGGTCAGCATTTCTTCTAAAATGACACGATTCGTCTGATTATCATCTACCACCAGTACCGGAAGATCACGTAACTCAGACACTGAAGCTTTTTCGTTTCCCTGGACTGATTCTTCCGGTTCTGCCACCGGTAAAATCACCTGGAAAGAGAAGCAGCTCCCTTCTCCCGGTTCACTGGTTAAGTACATTTCTCCATCCATTAAGCCGATCAGTTCGTGACAGATCGCCAGCCCCAGGCCTGTTCCAGAATAATGTCGCGTTGTCGATGCATCCGCCTGTGCAAAAGGAGCAAAAATTCGTTTCTGATCTTCCACCGCGATTCCAATACCCGTATCAGACACGCTGAATTCCAGCAGAGCCTTTTCTCCCGGTTGAAGTCTGGGAAGCGGGATTTCACCTGCAGGCTCAATCAGTTTGACATCAACAACCACTTCTCCCTGTTCTGTGAATTTGATCGCATTCCCGGCCAGATTGGTCAGAATCTGACGCAGGCGGACCGGGTCACCCAGTACCTGAGACGGTACCCGTTTATCAATGCGGCAGATTAATTCCAACCCTTTCTCACAGGCACGCAGCGAAAGCGTTTTCACTGCTTCGTCAATCATGACCCGTAAGCTGAATGGAACAGGTTCCAGTTCAAAATGCCCAGCCTCCAATCGCGAAAAATCCAGAATATCATTCACAAGCAGAAGCAGTGAGTCTGCTGAATCTTTTGCTGTCTGCAAATAATCCCGTTTAAGCGGTGTCAGGTTTTCCTGCAAAGTCAATTCAAGCATCCCCAGGATCGCATTCATGGGTGTGCGGAGTTCATGGCTGACATTGGCCAGAAATTCGCCCTGCGCGCGTGTTGCCTGTTCAGCTTCATCCTTGGCTTTACTCAGTTCCTCTTCACGACGGCGCCTGGCAGTGATATCTCTCTCGATACTCGATGACCCTACGACCTGTTGATCCATTCCACGTATAGGGGAAACGGTAATAGCCACATCGATAATGGTTCCATCTTTCCGCATGCGTCTCGTCTGAAACTGATCCAGCCTGCGTCCCGTTTTCATCGCTTCCAGTATTTCAGACTCTTCACGAGCCATTCCGGGAGGCAGCAGAATTGATACGGTCTCACCGATAACTTCTTCTTCCAGCCAACCATATATAACTTCGGCTCCATTATTCCAGGAGGTGATTGTGCCATCGGGTGCTTTTCCAATAATGGCATCCCCTGAAGAATCAACAATGGCGGCCAGCCTGGTACGTTCTTCCTGCCACTGAACCCTTTCAATGACATGTCTGATCAGATTACTGACCCCGCGAGATAATGCCAGTAGATTCAGATCCGGAGAAATGAGCCTGGTATTAAAGAACTCGACCACGGCGATCACATCGCCATCGAGTTTTACTGGAAATGCAAAAGCTGACCGAACACCCAGTGCGGCAAAGTCTCGCTTTTGAGTAATGATTTCTTCATTTTCAAAGTCTGTCACCCAGACAGGTTCACCGCGACTCCAGACATATCCTGGCAGATCTTCTCCACGCACAAACGACTGCTTCTCTGATTCATCCCGTAAGTCCAGAAAATGGTCTCGATTTGCCAGATGCCAGATTCGTGACGAGACAAGACGATTTCCTCCCTGGTGACGCAGGTAAGCATGACCAATGGGCCAACCTGAAATATCTCCCAGGTTGGCAACACAAATTCTTAACGCATCTTCGAGAGCGTCGCTTGTCGATGAGGAAAAACTCGCCTGTTGTAACAGGGCCGCCTCAAGTTTCTCACGGGCAATAAGCTGCTCCGCTTCTTTTCTGTCAGAAACATCTCTTACAAAAGCATTGAAAATAACCTGACCATGCCATTCAATTTGTGTGATGATCATTTCAACCGGGAATTCATGACCGTTCCGGCGGAGCGCTGTCAATTCCATTTTATTATTAATCAACCGCCCTTCCCCGGTAGATTTAAACTGCCGAAGTCCATCCTGATGCTGGGCGAGATATTGAGGAGGGATGATTAATTCCGCGACCGCGCTTCCGATTGCTTCATCTCGAGACCAGCCAAATATTTCTTCGGCCCGCCGATTCCAGTCAACGACATCACCATCTATATCCATGGTGATAACCGCATCCATTGCGGAATCAACAATTGTCTGTAATCGGCCATCGGAAGCCCATAAAGCATTCTTCGGGAATTCTGGCTTTGAGGAAAGTCCCATGCGTTTTCATGCCCGACTGGAAAAAAGATTAGAATTCTTGTGAATTTACTGATGAGGGTATTTACTGAAGCGGATATGACACCAATTTAACAGAATGGAATTATTATTTCCATGACAACCTGTAGAGAGCAGGGATTCAGTTGAGGGGGATTGTGATAATGGTATCTTGATTGTGCTGAGCGGTTCCAGCATTAAATATCGTGGCTTTTAATTTATTCCACTCGTCTATTTACCTGGGAGTGTCTAAAGCCTCTGTTTGATTACGATTGATATCTGATTCTTCCTCGACTGACTCTTCAGAATCGATCGCATCTTCTGTCTGGTTCATCAGCTTTCTTCCTTCTCTCGCTGCATCCTCAACGAGTTCCTCTCCTTTTCTTACTGCTTGTTCCGTATCTTTTTTAACTTCGTTTTTATGGATTGTCATAGTTGCGCTGTCATCCAGGTCAGCAAACGAAATCCAACCTCCCACCACCATGGCGACAACCGCTACTATGATCAGAACGATGATGATTACGTTTTGCATCTGATTTCTCCAGTATGTTGAACAACGACCGCAAGCACATGACAGACCAAGCCGATGGCACTCTTTTGAATGCCATCGGCCAGTCGTCTCAGCAGTTTCGAATCAAGCGTATATCGCTTTCTTCAAATACTTATTCTGTGGGAACTCTCTTACCTGTCAGCAGACTGATGACAGCTAATACGAGAAAGATAAAAAAGCAGATCTTTGCTGCGCCATAGGCCATGCCGCCGACCAGACCAAAACCAAACAGACCCGCTACCAGTGCAATTACTAAAAACATTAATGCCCAACTCAACATGGTGATACCCTTTCAATTTGTGGGATTGTAAACTCCTGCGAAACCAGGTTCTAAAGCCCGATCCGGCTGGTTGGATTGAGGTTCAAATTTGCCAGCCGACCAGGTATGCCCCTGGTTCATTCGATTTGCTTGTTTCAATTTCATTCACATTGCTGTGATAATACAGGACTTCGCAATCGCTGTGCCAAGCTGAAAGTACAATACGACAAATCGACGTAAGCCATTAAACAAAAGCATGTTGGAGCACTGATAAAATCCGTACAGGATTCTGAATTCACTGTTTGGTAGTGGAAAATCGATTGCTGATCGCTCGATGGGAGACGCGCCTGGGCGTTAAGCGACCGCCAGGCTGTGAGCAGTTTTACACCAGCGGCTTCAGGTCGAGTTAGAGCGAGCTGATAGAGCAAGTGACGCTATGATAAGATGTGACGCGATCTAGACTGTGTCCAGTTTTACCGTAGCGTCTCCAGGGCCATTCAGATCGAGTATCGCAGACCGGGAAACGCTATGTGTAAATGTGACGCGCTCTAGTTCTCATCTATACTGACGGTTTTCTCAAGGGAGATACCAAACTGCGCAATGCGATCACGTATCTTGCCGCGAGTGATTCCAAGAATTTCGGCAGCACGTGTCTGATTACCGCTCGTTTCATTCAAAACGCGAGTCAACAGATATCGTTCCATCGCTTCCAGTGTTTCGCTGTATAGATCTGTAGATTGTTCCGCAAGACGCTGATCCACGAACAGACGTAAATCAGATAATGGCGAATCATCACCATTGATATCAGCTTGAGGCTCTGATGGAACCGCCTGCGTGCTGAACCGTCTGGATAATTCATCTGGTAGAAAGGAAGGAACAATGATGGGAGAAGTGCTCTTCAACAGAGACTGCCGAACCACGCTTTGAAGTTCCCTGACATTTCCAGGCCAGGGATACTGAATCATCATCTCCAGAGCTTCTGAAGAGACCCCTTCTGTTTCTGTACGCCCCATTTCAAAACATGCTTCATTCAGATAATGCTCGACCAGCAATGCGATATCATCACCCCGTTCACGTAAAGGAGGCAGCGAAATTGTCATTCCATTAAGTCGGTAGAACAGATCTTCACGGAATAAACCCGCCTTAACCATCTCTTCCAGATTGCGGTTCGTGGCTGCAATAATACGGACGTCGGTTTCAATCGTTTTATTACCGCCAACCCGTTCAAATCTCTGTTCCTGCAACAGACGCAGTACCTTTCCCTGAGTCAGTTGTGACATATCTCCCACTTCATCAAGGAAGATTGTCCCCCCATTACATTGTTCAAATTTACCGATTCGCTGTCTGTCTGCGCCTGTAAAGGCTCCCTTTTCATAGCCAAACAGTTCGCTTTCCAGAAGTGTTTCCGTGAGCGCAGCACAGTTGACGGCCATGAAACTGTCTTTGGAGCGGGGACTATGCTGATAAATTGCCCTGGCAACAAGTTCTTTCCCAGTTCCACTTTCTCCACGAATAAGAACATTGACGTTTTCCGCTGCGACACGCCCAATCGACTTGAATACTTCAAGCATTTGTGGACTACGCCCTACAAACTGATCCCCTTTACTGGCTTTAGTATCACCCACCGGCAATGCAACCGGGATATTCATCAGCCGACGTGTCTCAATAGCCTTCTGGACCAGCTGATTCAATTTAGGGAGATCCAGAGGCTTGGCAAGATAGTCAAAGGCCCCCAGTTGCATGGCTTCAATCGCAACATTACTTTCACTGGAAGATGTAATAAACACGACTGGTAAACGTCGATCAAGTTTATGGATTTCGCGAAATACGTCTAAACCGGATACCGAAGGCAGCATAATATCCAGTAGAACAACTTCAGGAGAACTCTCCCGAATCGCATCCATCGCCTCGTCAGCGGTGCCAGCCGTGATGACATCGACGTTCATTTTTTCCAGCGATCGACGTACCATCTCGAGTACCGTGCGATCATCATCCACCACTAATGCCTGAGACATAATTTATTCCAAACTGATTCAATATTTGAAAGGATTTCTTTCACAGAATTTTTCTATTCTAGCAATCTGATTTCTGTTTTACAAAGAGTCAGAAAATAAAACCCTGGCAATTCGTTTTCCTTGTGGACGATTCAGCGTCTCGAAAACTGATAACCTGGTCTGTAAATGAAGAATTTAAATCGAAAACCGGTTTGTGATAGATTGACTGTGTATAGCTCTGCGTTACACTTTAAGCATCCATGACCTGCTCCCGGAGTATGGTCATCAGCAGGCCTATGACAGCCCTGCGGCGAACTAACCATGTACGCCGCAGGGCTTTTTTTATTAATCTGGCTGCCTTTCATCAAAGTGCTGACTGATGGTCAAGCATCGCGGTTTCTCAGCGGTCGATCACATTATTTAGTAAATGAATTAACTGAGCCAGAAATTAATTCTGAGAATAATCTGAATTCAGCATTTTCGTCAGTAAAACAAAGAACCTTCTGCATGGTCTACAATGAAATCCCTCCTGACTCAAAGAAATTCCCACGGAATGGCACACGATCTGCATTTCGTCTTCAGACAGAACCAGGAAAGGAGACAGAGATGTACCGAAGCACGAACGAACTTAAAGGCTACAAAGTCCTGGCGACCGACGGGGATTGTGGAACTGTTCAGGATTTATTGTTTGACGATGATACCAATATCATGAGATATCTTGTGGTAGATACGGGAAGCTGGCTTACTGATCGTCAGGTCCTGGTATCTCCCGTAGCAATCGATCAACCAGACCTGGATAGTTTTGAACTACCGACAGTACTTTCCAAAGCCAATATTGAAGCAGCACCGTCAGTGGAAACAGACCAGCCTGTTTCCCGGCAGTACGAATCAGCATTAACGTCTTTCTATAACTGGCCTGTTTACTGGGGAAGTTCACCCACTCCAATATTGAATCGCCCTGCGGCTACCGTTGAACTTAAAGAACGAGTGGCTGCCGGGAACGGTGATCCTCATCTACGAAGCGCCAATGAAGTCACTGGTTACGAAATTCAATGTATGGAAGACACGCTCGGACATGTGGAAGACATTATCGTGGATACAGAAAGTTGGAGTTTACGCTATCTCGTGATCGATACTCGTAACTGGCTGCCAGGAAAAAAAGTGATCATCGCATTCGACTGGGTCACACATTTCACCTGGGATGATCGAAAAGCGCATGTAGATTTAACACGGTCACAGGTTGAAAATGCTCCGGAGTACGACCCACGACTTCCAGTCAATCGCGCTTACGAAACACAACTCTATGATTTCTATGGACGTCCCACTTACTGGTAGAGCAGCTGGTATTCCATGAAGACAAATCTGGCTGAATAGATGAAGCCATTTCACTTGAGATTTTTAACGGACTCCCGGTGCGCATACAGCGAGCCAGGTTAGTTTTAGCAATAAGGAAACCGTTATGAAAAACTACATCATCAATTCCTGCTTTTTATCGTTAGCCCTGATGCTGATGTCGGCAACAGCGTTCACCCTGGCAGGTTGTGAAGAAAAAGAGAAAGTCCTCGATATTGAAACTCCCAACGGGGAACTTGAGATTGAACGCGACAAAAGCGACGGCGATATTGGTGTCGATCTCAAGAAGAAAGAGTAAACAGAAAATGAGTCGTTTGCTGATTTCCAGTCTGGGATCGGCAGTTAATTATTGTTTAAAAATATGTATTCCAATACAGGAGAAGAGAGATGAATTCAGACCAATTTTCAGGAAAATGGAAACAGATCAAAGGTCAGGCTAAACAGAAATGGGGAGAGTTGACCGACGATGAAATCGACCAGATTGATGGCAAACGGGAAGAACTCGTAGGCAAAGTCCAGGAACGATATGGCATCGCTAAAGAAGAAGCAGAACAGCAGGTAGCCCAGTTTGAGAGCTCATGCCACTGCTGAAACTGATTTTTCAGCGCTCGCTTAACACTATCAACAGCTGATAATAGAACTTACTGATAATTCAAGACTGCCGGCGAATCCTCGCTCTAACCGTTAAATATTTCGGTCAATTACATTCAGTCATCTGTATTGTCTCAAAGGAAATATTATCAGCTGTGATAGTTAATTACAGGTCACATCTTACTTCAAATTCTTTGATACCCGAGGAGAACTAAAATGAAACGATATACTACACTCGCAAGTATTTTTGCGTTTAGTGTTGCTACTTTATGCCTGGCCGGAAGCACGTATGCTTTTGACAATCCAAATGAAGAGAAAGCACAAACACCGGATAATTCCAAGACATCCAAGGCTGATAAAAAAGCATCCAGAACCGATAAAGCCGAAAGAAAACAGATGAAAAAAGCGGGCATGGCAACCCGCGCCAGTAAATTGATTGGGATGAATATTGAAAATCCTCAGGGACAGAGCCTGGGCGAAATCAATGATCTGGTGATAAATACTTCAACCGGAGAAGTCCGCTACGCAGCTGTCACCTATGGTGGTTTCCTCGGCGTGGGAAATAAAATGTTTGCTGTGCCTTTTGAAGCATTTAACATCAAACAAAAAGCGGATTCGCAAGAACCTGCATTGATCCTGAATGTGACACAGAAACATTTGGAAGGTGCAACTGGCTTTGATCAAGATCACTGGCCGAACTTTGCAGACGACAGCTATCTTGCTGATCTCAACAAACGGTATGATGTGAAACAGAAAAGAGCGCACAAGAACGAAAAGCTTCGTTCCAAAACAGGTAAACTAGACCCTAAAACATCGGGAACGAATGTAAGAATCAGCCAGTTAAATGGTATGAACATTCAAAACTCTCAAGGAAAAAGTGTTGGTGAAATCAAAGATATTGTTGTCAATGTTACACACGGTAATGTCCAATATGCCGCTGTGACCTACGGAGGATTCCTTGGTGTTGGGAATAAAATGTTTGCCGTTCCATTTAAAGCGTTTGAGATAAAACAGAACCCAGAAGAACCTGAAGAACAGATTCTGGTTTTGAATGTGACTCAACAGCAGTTGGAAGGAGCCCAGGGATTCGATGAAGACCACTGGCCTGACTATGCAGACCCGGACTTCTCGAGAGAACTTCATAAACGCTATCGAATTGATGCTGATCTTAAAAATCGTGATTTAAAAGTGAATATCGACACCTGAGTCGGTTTTTGAATCCAGCTTAGCTCCAGTTAATAAAACGCTGTGAGGAGTGATTTACTGCTCATAGCGTTTTTTTGTATCTTTTTTAATCATTCTCTATACCATAATCAAAACAGCCGGTTGATACGGTTAACAATACTGGAACGATAACCTGAGAGAATCATCTTCGATAAGGAGTATAACTGGAATATGAGAGCACGACTCGAGAATCTATGGGATTCTTTCCGAACCAGCTTCTGGTTTGTCCCGACCATCATGTCCTTAATGGCTATTATGCTGGCAATGGGAACAAATCAGCTGGACAGCCTGCTCGCATCGTCTGATCGTCAACTCAGCTGGTTTTCAACGACCGCCCTTGCTGCCCGCTCTACGCTCTCTTCGGTAGCGGGAGCAACGATTGCACTGGCAGGTGTCGTATTTTCGATCACCATAGTGACTTTATCGATAGCCTCTTCCCAGTACGGTTCCCGACTGGTTCGCAATGTCATGGGTGCCAGTATCGCTGACCTGGTAATTGGCCAGTATATCGGAACCAGCCTGTATTGTATGCTGATTCTACAGAATGTACGCGAAGCACACGGAGACAGCCCTGCGTTTACTCCACAAGTGGGAACTGCTGTTGGACTCTGCCTGGGTCTGATCAGTATGGGAATGCTGATCTGGTTTATTCACCATGTGGCGACCGCCATTCAAGCCCCGACAATTATCCTGGAAGTCTCTCGTGATCTGAACGAGGCCATTAATCGATTGTTTCCTGAACGGATTGGCGAGGCGGCGGAGAAGGAAATAGACGAAGAAGCACTGGAAGATCAGAATTGTCAAACATTCGACGAAATTTTATCAGGGGTTGGAAAATATAACATCACTGTCCCCTCGAAACGGGAAGGCTATATCGAAGGCATTGATGGGGGAAGTCTGATCTCGCTGGGGCAGGAGTTGAATGGTGTGGTGGAACTGATGTGTAAACCCGGAGATTACATCACCCAGGATCAACTGCTGGCCCGGGTCTGGTGCCAGGATCAGACAGAAACAGAAGAGGATTCTGAAGAACAGATAGAAACGGTGAACAATACGGTTAATCGAGTCATCATTATCGGCCTGCGTCGCACCCCCCGCCAGGATGTCACCTATGCAGCCCGAGAACTGGTTGAAATCGCTTTACGGGCCCTCTCCCCGGGAATCAATGATCCCTTTACCGCAATGAGTTGTGTGGACCGGCTGGGAGGCGCACTGGGCAGACTTGTTGAACGATCCTGTCCCAGTCAAATTCGACGAGACAGCGAATCGGTTCCTCGCCTTTTAATAACCACGGCTGATGGTTTTGCTGAAGTTTTAAAATACTCATTCGGCATGATTCGTGAGTATGGTTCCAGCAACACCACCGTTTCACTGAAGATACTGGAGGCACTGACTGGAATCACCAGCCATGCTTCTCGCCCGGAAGATATTGAAGTAATCCGTCAGGAAGCAGAAGCTTTACAGACCGCGTTTGAAGAACACCATCTTGTCAAAGCAGACCTAATTAGTTTTCAGCAGGCTTTCGATCAGTTAAACAATTTACTGGAGTCCAGCCTGCGGATGACCCGCGAGCCCGAACTGTCTTAGATCAGTTCCAATCCAGTATTCTGATAATCAGAAAAGTTCATCACGCGAGAGGAGCACATTCATGGGAATCTTTCAATTTTTATTATTGCTGTTGGTCGCTGCCATCTGCGGTGGCATTGCACAATCACTGGCAGGATATTCCCGCGGGGGTTGCCTGACCTCAATCGCCCTGGGTTTCATCGGTGCACTGCTAGGCACATGGATTTCCGGAAAGCTGGGCCTGCCTGAATTACTGACGGTTGAATTCGGGGATCAACCCTTCCCCATTCTATGGTCGATTATCGGAGCGGCGCTGTTTGTATCACTACTCAGTCTGATTTCATTCCAGAAGAAATAAGGAATCAGTCTTTCTGGATGAGATCGAAGGCACCCTCAGCGGTAATGATTGCACGGGCGATTTCAATCAGTTTCGTGCGTTTATGACTGGCGATTTTTTGAAGCTGGCGGAAAGCTGTCGCCTCATCCAGATGAGCAGTTTTCATCAGAATTCCCTTAGCCTGTTCTATGATTTTTCGATCATTCAACGAGTCACGGAGATCCTGATTTTCCTGTCGAAGTTCAGCAAATTCGGCAGCGCGTCGATGTACCAGCAATATTGTAGGGCCAAGATCAATCGCTCGAATCGGCTCAACCAGCCATGCCATGATATGATCCAGAGCTGCAGTTTCCACGAGCTCCAGGTCAGACTTGGGAGTAACAATAATTCCCGGGACGGGAGTATTTTTACCAATAAGTGTCAGAGCGCGAATCCCATCCATATCAGGCATGCGTACGCCGCTGATGACGATATCAGGCAGTTGACTGGCACAGGCTTGAATAATTTCCTCACCCGTTTGAACAGTCCCGATGATCTGATGCCCCAGTTTAAGCACTGCCTTCTGGATAAGCTGCAGAGTCGCACTGTTACTGTGTGCAATCAGTATCTGCAGCGATTCCATCTCCATCATCAAATTTTCCTGATCTGTTATTGAGTATCAGAATTGTCACAAAAAAATACAATCAGGTCCTATTAAACCAGATTTAAAGTGCTTACACCATCTCCCGGGTTTTTAAAATTGATGAAATGTTTGCGTTATTGGTGTATCTGATCGAACCTCAATAATCGTTTTCAGGACCTAGCAGTACCTTGAATAACTTCTTATAACTAAGACAGGAAGGGACGCGAATTGTCCTTGCCCGAGTTGAAATGATAGCCTCAAGTTTTCTCACAAAAATAACTGGCCAGTTCACATGCGAGATTATGAGTTCCGGCCTGGAGTGATATCGCAAATATGAAAAAAGTCATCTTGATTATAATTGATGCCATGGCGTCCCGAGTTGTCCAACCAGCATTGGAAAAAGGCTTGCTGCCCCATTTCCAGCAACTGGTGGAACGGGGTGTTTTATCCCGGGAATGCACGTCCATATTTCCCTCGATTACACCGGCTGCAACATGCGCCCTGGCAACAGGCACTTATCCCTTCGAACATGGAATCTCCGGTGCATACTGGTACGATCGTGACCAGGATGATATCGCTTATTTTGGATCTGATCTGCCGGCAATTATGAATGAGGGGATGGATCGATATATCAATGATTTTCAGATCAAACTGAACATCGACCGTCTTCAGGTACCGACGATTTTCGAGCGAATTGAGCAACACGGGAGCCTGACGGATGCAGTGGTCAACTTCATGTGGTATCGAGGCACTGTGGCGCATGAAACCAGCACCCCTTTTCTTCTGAAGTTGACTCCCGGAGTGACCCTGGCGGAATCGATGATCGGACCACATACCATGTTTCTGGGAGAGTTTGTTTCGACTCCGCTTTATGGGAATACGCTTTCAGCACGAGGTGGCATTACGAGGCGATTTGGTTTCCACGACGATACGACTGCCGACTATCTGCTGGGGATGGCTGAGCAGGACTGTCTACCAGATTTTACACTGGCCTATTTTCCCAACAATGATTTTGACAGTCACTCAGAGGGACCGGAAAACGCGATAACAACTCTCCAGAACGTCGACAGTCACCTGGGCAAACTGATTGAAATCCTCGGCGGTATCGACCAGTTTCTGGAAAAACATACAATCCTGATGACAGGTGACCATTCTCAGAGTGATCTGGAGGAAAATCCGGGAATCCATTTAGACGAAGTACTCAAAGAGTTTCAGGTCGTAGATGCCGGTAACCCCTGGAACACTTCAGAAGAATTGATGGTTTGCCCGAATATGCGGTCGGCACAAATCTACATGCAACCCGAATTGTGGGAGAATCGCAAGGCAGTCATTGACTGTCTGTTGAATTGCCCCGAGATTGACCAGGTGATGTGGTGTGACCATGACAGTGGATTGAATGGGACAGACCAACCGGCCTTTTACGTTCATACGCAAGACCGGGGACATCTGGTTTTTAAACCGGCTCCTGATTCAACCGGTGATGCCCACGATGTCTATGGTACATCCTGGATCTGGAATGGCGATTTAAACGCCGTCGATGCAAGCATTACAGCTGACCATCAAATTAAATTCGGTGATTACCCGAATGCATTTGAACGTATCGCAACAGGTTTTTCTGAAAAGACAGGAAACATCTGGGTGACAGCCCGACTGGGTAAGGAATTCTGTCTGCCGTCAATGAAGTGTAATCCAGCGGGCTCGCATGGTTCCCTGCATGAGTTAGATTCGACCGCCCCCCTGATCGCAGCAGGACTGCCTGATGATTTCGAGTTGCCTGATGCGCTTCGTATTATCGATATTACACCGATCTGCCTGCAGTTACTGGGACTGGAAACGCCACGCCAGCCAGGTGAAAGTGCGATCAACAATCCTCAGAATAGCCAGAAAAGTTGAGAGGAAATCAATCGTGTCTTGAACTGTCCACTCTCACAGGAATGCGTTCACCCAGACAGGATGCGGGCAACCGGCTGCAGGGACTTAAAGTGGTCACAGGATATCTTGACCATGCCGATCAGGGGAACGGCCAGTAGAATACCACCAACGCCCCAGGCCCAGCCCCAGAAAATAATGCAGACAAATACCAATGCCGGGTTGAGCTTCATCGAATGCCCTAAAATCATTGGCGTAAACACATTCCCTTCCAGGGTATTAATCACGATATACATCAACGGCCCTAACATGGCTTCTGCCGGCGTATTGAGATAAACAATTCCGATTAGAAATGTCACAGCTGCACCAATAAATGCGCCCACAAACGGAATGAAGTTGAGAGTCGCTGCCATGATTCCCAGCAGGATGGGATCGGGGAGGCCCAGCAACCACATCACAGTTCCGATGATGATCCCCAGCCCAATATTGATCGCTGTAATCGTGACCAGATATCGGGAAATACCATTTTCCACGTTACGAATCATTGTCACGAGGCCTCGTTTATCGTCGAGGGTCGGAAGTAACTCAACGACCGAATTCAATGTCCGATGCCCCATCGCCAGTAGAAGATAGACCAGCACCACAGTGATTGTCACACCTGCCAGAAAATTAACAGTTGAGCTTAACAGGTAACTGGTGACTGGGGGCTGTTGAATTGAAACCTTGACCACATCGTCTTTTTCTTTACCGCCTGCAATGTCAGATACCTGGGAAGAAGCCTGGTCGATTTTATCTACCGGGTCGATAATGAAGCGTAATTTCTGTTCCGCTTTTCTAAATGTGGCAGGAGCGCTCGAAAGCCAGTCAGAAACCGGCGACGCCAGGAAATAGCTGGCAAGACCAATCATAAAAGTGAGAGAGAGCACAACGATCGCTGCAGAAAGAGATTCCGGAATGGGACAGACTCGTGTCAGAAATCTTACTAAAGGCGCCAAAAGAAAAAACAGAACAATCGCCAGCGCGATGGGTATAAAAATGGCTCGAGCAAAATACAAGGCATGAACTACACCCAAAGTCGCAAGAATGGCCAGTGAGATTCGGCCATAAGATTGAATCTGAATCTTATCTTTTAATACAGTAGACGACACCGCCTGCTCTTCCCTGAGCTGCTGAATATCAGAAGATGAAGAATCTGTATCCGAATCATCGCCAGTTCGAACTTCCTGGCTGGGGTTCCGGCAATCGGATGCATTGGACGTCGTAGACAGGGACACAGAATCTTCTCCTTACTGGTAAATATCAAAACAGAGAGTTTCCCCTCCCTGTTACATTGATGATTATTTTCTTACCAGGGTTTTAACTTCCAACCAACGATGAAACCGATTCCGAAACACCACAGGGCCGCAGTCCCGGGATTCTGCTTTGCGTAAGTAGAGACATAATCGACCAAATCATCAACCGGTTTCAGCTGGTCGTAATTCTCTGCACCAGGCGCACCTGCGGTTGTTTCTCGATCCGCTGTCTGGGCATTTTGAGAAGAGGTTGTGTACATATTCATGATTGATTTCCTTTCAAATTTATTCTTAAAGATCGATCTTATTTTCTGTGAACAGTTTTCTGACGATTTCGATGCTTATCGGAGATAATAGTTTTAATCCAATCGATATTACTTCGCAGTTCAGTTCCCGATCGCTGTAAGATGCGTAAGCTTTTCTTAAAACCTTTCCAAGCGAAGAAGAAAAATCCGCTGGCAAGAATCAGACTTAAGACGGCTACTGTCAGCATGCAGGAGGCCAGAGTTAATTCAAATGCGCTACTCAACCACCAGGCACATCCTAAAAGCAAAACAGGAAATGAGCCGATACACAGTCCCATCCCGACAGCCAGATAGATTGTCGGAGAGAATGATTCTCGGACTGCATCTCGCGTATCTACAGACAGGAGTTCTACTTGAAGCTCACTCAGAGCCAGTAAATCTGCCCCCAGGTCACCCAGGTCGCCTCGCATGTCAGGCTTATGTTCCGACTGGACTGTTCCGTTCTGACCGATCATCGTTTCACCCACCATCCGGCAAACAGACCTGTAAGCAGACTGATTTTCAAGGCCTCACCAGGATGCTCGCAAATCTGCTTACGTAAGCGTTCTTTCAAATCTGTTAGTATCGATACAGGATCTGATTCATCCTGCTGTCCAACAGACTGGGATCTGCTTTCAGCCCACTGGGAAGTATTTTGTTTCACCTGCATTTGATAGGGACTCATTTGATTAAAATCTCCGGTCGAGATGATTTTCGAAGGGTTTTGTAGCGGCAGAATCAGCAGTATCCGACTGCCCGGAAGCAGAAGACTGACTCCCGCTTCCCTGATTCTGATTCAAAATTGATGCCGCATGCTGTGCCACCTGTGCTACTGCTGCTCGCATCGCCAGGCCGGATAAAAACGTAAATGCTGTTTTAACTACTCCAGCTCTGTCGGCATCATCATCGTCTTCTTTATTGATGACCAGGCGTTTTTTTCTGGCCAGTTTTAACAATTCGTCCGTATAGGGGTTACTGACTTTCAACTTTCGGGGAACTATCATAAATCCAAATGCAGCTGCAGCCCCGACACATGCCCAGGGATAATGCCTGATGTAGTATTGCCAGTCCGTCAATGTCGAAGCCGACTGCTTAATCTGGCTGACATCGTCATCCAACTCACAGCGAATTTCATGCATCGCCTGTCGTATCTGATTTGCTCGTTTGTCTTCTGGCTGGCTGGCCACTCTTTCAACTCCCGTCTGGAATTCTTTTGTCCCGAAATAGCCTCTATTACGAACGCAAACTATTTCTGATGTCGCTTCCCCTGCTCTCACATCAGGAACGGAAATGTTTCTTCAGTGAGTCGGGAACAATTTCAGACAATGACTCTCGGACACTGTTTCCTACGCGATCCATAAAAGCCTGATCCCGTGAAAAGTACCTGGTCGAACCCCGGAACATGGATCCTAAAAGCAGTCCAGCACCGATGCCGACCCCCAGGCTGATCATTACGGATTTGACTGGTTGTTCTTCTACGTAATCGCAAACCTGAGATGATTTCGAAGTTACCGAACTTTCCGCCTGATCGTGCGAGACAGGTACAATGTGTTTTTCCAGATCTTCATATTGGTGAATCATGATTTACTCCCTGTAAGATTCAGTCCATGGTATTGAGCAGTAAATTGAGAATTATCGACGCCACGCCAGGCTTACAATCACACCTGCAATTAACCCCGTGCCAAACGCCACTGCAACGGACTCCGCGGGATGCTTACGTACCGTACGCTCTGCCTCGCGATACCCTTTCTGAACTGACTGATTCACCTGCTCATATTGCTCACGGGCAGCGTCTGAAGCGTGAGCAAACTGTTCTTTGGAATTTTTGACAGCTTCGTTTAGAGTGTCACCCATTTTATCTGCCATTGTTGATGCCGATTGAGAAAAGCTCTCAACCATCGAATCGAGTTCTCGCTGGATATCTCGTTTCGTTTCACCGGTCTTCTGCTGAATCCTCCCTACGAGTTGATCTGTCTTGCCTTCCAGCCCGTCTAGATCACTCGAATTAAGCTGGCTCCATCGTTCTTCAATGCGTCCCCGAATTTCATTCCAGTGGCCGCGAAGTTCTTCTCGAGTGGTCATTATTCTCTCCTTACATTAACTGTGGGATTCTTAATCTACTTGGAAACGCTAAACGTCACATAACCTGAAAAGCAAGAAGTATGCCACTTCATAGATTCCCCCCCCGACCGTTGAATCCAACAGGTTGAGATTGTACGAATTCTCATTAAAAACAGGCTGAATCACAAGTTTTTCACATTTTTTAAGGATCAGCCCGGAAGTCCGCCTGGATACAGGGTTTCCCTTTGGGAACGGTCGCCAGTGTGCCAACCTGACTCCCTTTCGATCAATCTTTACAGCCTGTACTGGAAAATCGCGAGCTCCATTTGAAATGGGTACCCCGAGTGAACGATTGATTCATAACAGATGCCTGACTCAATTTTCTGGTGAAATCTTGAAGTAGATCCGTCATCAGTGGCAACAGAAACGTATAGAGATTCAATCCTCTCCATAAACGATTACAGAATACCGGGATCGGTCAGTTGTGATTGAGCCGAAATTACGCATGAACAGCACGACTTGTCGGTATTGCAGGCAATCGGGTACAATCACCGCAGAATGCTCCGGTCGAACCCGGATGCCTGGCACGATTGATAAAATCGAATCTATACTGACTGGGAGATTTGTTGGTTGTTTGATGAGTTCGAAGACCCTGAGATCTTTCTCAACCGATTACGCGAGAATCCGGAAGGGGTGCTTGCGGATGAATACGACCGTTACCGGGATCGTCTGTGGCGTATTGTCAATTTTCGACTGGATACACGACTGCTCGGTCGGGTTGACGCGGATGACATACTGCAGGAAGCATACCTGGATGCGGCCACGCGCATTGAACACTATCTGAACGACCCGGCTACTACGTTTTTCATCTGGCTGAGAACGATTGTCGGACAGACTTTGATTGACGTTCATCGTCGACACCTGGGTGCGCAAAAGCGAGATGTGCGTCGTGAAGTAAAGGCAAAGCGTCGCGTTTTTTCAGCCTCGACTTCCTTTCAGATTGCAAACGTTCTTCTGGGGGACATGACTTCACCCAGCCAGGCTGCCCTCAAGGAAGAACTGGCGATTCAGTTGCGTGAAGCTTTGGAGTCCTTAAATGAAATTGATCGCGAAATTCTGGTCCTGAGACATTTTGAAGAACTGTCCAACCTCGAGGCATCTGAGGTCCTGGAAATTGAACCCAAAACTGCCAGTATGCGATATTTTCGTGCTCTGACCAGATTACGCTCCATTCTGGTTCAAATCCCTGGTATCATTGAATAAAAGTCTTCATTGAAGCATCTTTCTTTACAGATCGAAATCGTCAGGACAACAGTTGATGTTATCACCCGATTCCCCTCAATCGATCAAAAATCTGACACCTCCGGCGACATCCGCTCTGGATCAGGTCGCTGATGATTTTATCGCTAAAATTCGTCAGGGTGAAAAACCAGTAATCACGGATTATGTAAACCGTTATCCGGAACTGGCCAGCGAAATCGAAGAAATATTTCCCGCGATTGTTGCCCTGGAGGGTGGAAAATATGCCGCTCAGGCACAGGGAAAAGTCTCCCTGGGTGCCAGTGCACCAGATCAACTGGGAGATTTTAAGATTGTCAGGGAGATCGGCCGGGGCGGCATGGGCGTTGTCTACGAAGCAATACAGGAATCTCTTAATCGCCGTGTCGCATTGAAGCTTCTGCCACGACATTCACTGCTCGATGACAAACAATTAAAACGATTCCGCAGAGAGGCAGAACTGACCGCTTCCCTGCACCATACTAATATTGTTCCGGTATTCGGTGTGGGTGAAAACGGAAACTTCCACTACTATGTGATGCAGTTGATAGAAGGTGTGGGACTGGATGAACTGACACAGAAAATTGTCTCTACTGCTGTGGACAGTCATGTGAAAGTAAAAAAAACGAAACCGGTTTCTGAAACAGAAACCGGTAGTGATACTGTCTATACACCGTTTGAACCTGGTGACGAAAATCGATCCGACGATCAACCTGCTGCAGAACACCTTCATTCGTCAGAATTCAAAAAGTATGTCAATTCACCTTACAAGATTGCGACATTAGGAATTCAAGCGGCAAATGCCCTGCAATATGCACACGACCGGGGGATTCTGCATCGCGATATTAAACCAGGTAACCTGCTCCTCGACCGCGAAGGGCTCTTATGTATCACAGACTTTGGACTGGCACGCGCCGCCGAACAGAGCGATCTCAGTAAATCAACCGATATCGTGGGAACGCTGGGATATATGGCTCCGGAAATGTTTCGGGGAGAGACTTGCCGACAGAGTGATATCTATGGACTGGGAATCACCCTCTATGAGCTTTTAACGAAACGTTATGCCATTGAAAGAACCAGTCGGCATGCCATGATTGAACAAATCACTCATGGCACGATCACCTCTCTAAGGCGAATCAATCCGCGCATTCCACGCGATCTGGAAACCATCATTCTCAAAGCGATCGCCACCGATACGAAACATCGATATCAGACTGCCAGTGAACTTGGAGAAGACCTGAACCGGTTTCTGGAAAATCGTCCTATCCGGGCAAAGCGCATATCGCCAATCGAATATCTGTGGCGCTGGAGCTGCCGTAACCCTGCAATCGCGTCTCTGTCCGGACTTGCATTAATGTTGATGCTGGCTCTGGGAATTTCCATGGCAGTGGGATTTGACAGGGAGCGGCGGGAACGAAAGCGGGCAGAATCATCTGCTCAACTGGCGACGAATGCCCTCGATCGTGTCTTTGACCGCTTTGTCCCCTCAAGATTGCATACGCCAGAGATTTCCGGTGCCGGAGACGGCTATGCGGAGCCGGTGCTCTCACGTGAATCAGCTGACCTGCTGGCAGGCATGGTCCAGTTCTATACGAAACTGGCGGAATCAACTGGTGAGCAGGAGGAGTTTCAAAACAAAGCTGCGAACGCACAACGCAAAGTGGGAGATATTCATCGTCGGCTGGGAGATTTCAGTTCTGCTCTGACAGCTTATCAGAAATCACTCAATCTTTATCAGCAGAATACTGGTGAATCGAATGCGTTGACCATCGCTACCTTGTATAATGAAATCGGTCGCATTTACCGTTACCTGAGTCAACACAGTGAAGCCACTGAAGCACATGAGCGTGCAGAAAAACTGCTGCAGGCAAATTTTGCTGCCGACCTGAATCAGGCAGATCTTCAGTTTGAACTGGCACGGACTTTTTTCCTGAAAGCCATTCAGTTTCATCCGGATCAACTAGGGAGCATGACCACTAACATACGCTTGCAGACTCCCACCGGCAGATTCGTCCCGTCGGAGGAAGAACGCACACAACTCCAGCAAGCCATTGAAATTCTGGAAGCTCTGATTGAGTCAGATCAGACCAATCCGGAATATCGCTATTTACTCGCGCTTTGTCTGCAGGAACAGCTTCCCGCCGATTATGTACGCTCTCCAGGTGAAAGAGGCAAACAGGCCCGCGCTTTCGAAATTCTGGAAACGCTGGTTCAAGAGCACCCCCATGTTGCAGACTATCGTCAGGCTATAGTGAAATCGTTTGGACGTCTCGATATCCGTCGGTTAAATCCGGATGAAATCGATGAATCTGTCATCGAACGCCTGGAAAAAGCGATCCAGCATGCCAGCCGCCTGGTCTCAGATTATCCCACAATTCCAGAATATAAGATTTCCCTGATTCACGCACATAACAAGCTGGCACATGGTCTGGATAAAATGACCACGCAACAAGGGGGCTCAAACGAAATTCGGACACGCCACGATACCGCCGAACTCTCCCTCCGTACCGCCCTCCGATTGCAGAAAGAACTCATTATTCAGTTCCCGGAGGCACCAGAACACCGAATCTGGAAAGCCAAGTTTGAAAACGGACTGGCTGATATTCTGTATAAAAAAGGGAGTGAAACCGAAGCCATCAGCCTGCTGGAAAGCGCAATTAAAACGTTGCAGGCTGAACTAAAAACAGATCCAGACTCATACAATATCCATAGCGTTCTCTTAGGTTCAATGGAAGAACTTGCCCGAATCTACCACTATGTCGGCAATGAAGTTGACAGTTGGCTGATGTGGGACAAATACGATCAACTCATGGGAGAATATAAACGGAAATTTCCTAACGCCGTTCATCGCATGTCAAATGAACATTCTCCACCAGCACATGGAGGCCCGCGACCTCAGCATGGCAGGCGTCCTCCGCGGGGACCAGACAGACCCGGACCTCCCCGGTTTAAAAATCGTTGACTCATTTCAAATCAGTCGAATACACTCACCGATTTTACTTTTCCTGAAGCCTGGTCATTTCCCACAACCATTCGATTCTGAATTCATACGAGATTTGACCGCACGGCTGTTCAGAAAACGGACCAGAGAGACACTCAGTTCATCGGCCGACTGATAGCGGTTCTGTTTTGACCGATCAAGGCAGCCGAGAATGATATTTTCCAGCGCAGGTGGAATCTCTCTGTTGATTTCACGCGGGCGTGCATATCTCCCACAGAGAATCTGTTCGATGAGAGCATTGGAATTCCTGGATTCAAATACTGGCAAGAACG
The DNA here is from genome assembly GCF_008298035.1 of Gimesia maris. NCBI lineage: Bacteria > Pseudomonadati > Planctomycetota > Planctomycetia > Planctomycetales > Planctomycetaceae > Gimesia > Gimesia maris. The sequence goes on along the minus strand of NZ_CP042910.1, from coordinate 2,077,501 downwards.
TAGCAAGTTCATAAAGAACACATCCCAGGGAATAGAGATCGCTGCGTTCATCCATATCACCCTGGATACGTTCTGGAGGCTGATTCAACAGAGACTGAACCCTCTGTTGCCTGAATGTGCCTTCCAGATGTTGGGGGAGAGAGAAACCTGTCAGCCAGCAGTGTCCTTGCTGGTTCAGAATAAAATTGCCCGGCCTCAAGTCACAATGCAATGTGCCACGACTATGAGCAAAACGTAGTGCATTGGCTGCCTGCAATCCCAGGTTGGCAATCGACCGCCAGTAATTCTGCCTGAATTCTGCCAGCACCTGAGGCAGTTTTTCTTCATACAGGTAACCGGCCTGTGGTTCATATTGAGCCTGGTCTACTGTTCCTGTCTGCTTCTGTGCCAGACCTCGCAGAACCTGATCCAGACTGATTCCTGGAACCAGTTGCATTATGGCATAAGTATACCCCTGATCTTCCTCAGTGCTTTCAACCGAAACAATATTAGGATGACTGAGTCGATAGACCAGACGTGTTTCACGTAGAAACCTTTCCTGCAATCGAAGAGAACAGTCCGACTTCCAGGGTAAAAGTCTGACAGCGACCTTTCGTTTGTGTTGGCCTTGCGCAGCGGCATAGATGATTGAAGTACGGTCGCGGTTGATTTCATTCAATATGTGACAGTTCCCTAACTGGGAAATCATGAAATCAGCCGGAATCTGTCTCCGTAACCTGGAAAATTCCTGGTTCGTTTTCCACTCTTCCATTGCAATCAGAACGGGGAAACTTTCACGAATTTCGTCAGCATATCTCGGACAGGCACTCGCATAAGCATCTATAGAGGGATTCAACCAGCGGCGATACTCTTCTACAAAACGGGACGCCAGAACTTCCAGTGTGATTCGCTCGGAAGCGGTTTCCTGCCGTTCGATTGTCCCAGATGATGATTCAGAATTCATGTTGCCCCCTCAAGGAATTCTGAAGTCAGCTGGTATGTGCCCGGCTTACCATTGTGGATTCGACAATCTTCCGTTTCAACAGTCCCGCGGTGTTGTCTTTTTCAGTGACAACAGCACTTTAAAAGACAGTCGTTCTTCAGGTCAGTCTGATCACTTTGGGAATGAAAGCGAAGTACAACAATTTCAGCAGATCGGATAATACAGATACCTGAGCTGGCTTCAAGCGGCACCATCTGGTTTCATCAGCAAGACTTACGATCTACACTCGCTGGAAGGCTGGTAAGAATCAAACGGGCCCGCAATTTTATAACGAAAGCCGTTTCTGGTCAGCTACCGACAATTTTATAGATTTTTAATAAAGCTGCGGCAGTGACTTATGGAACGCATGACAACAGACTGCAAGCCAGCCCGGCAGCGATTACTACATGTCGAGTTCCTTGTATTGAGCCTTATTATCCAGGACCGTTCCCCAGACTCGATTGGAAGCCTGATGTCGTGAGGGACCGAAGTTAATGATCGGACCGATTCCCAGGTCCAATCCTTGTATCTGTTCCAGGGCGTTGATCAGATTTTCTGTAGTCATGGGTTTGCCGGATTTTTCCAGGCCTTTCAAGCCTTCTACCAGACATTCAGCCGCAATGTACCCTTCCAGTGAAACAAAACCCGGCTTGGAGAGGGGATAGAACTTTTTCATGGCATTTCGATATCGTAATACGCCGGTGGCACTCGAAAGATAGTAGGGGACAACCTGAGTCACAATCACCCCTTCCGCGTACTGCGGCCCCATTTCTTTAAACTGTTGAGCCAGCAGTTCACTCCCCACGAAGGAAACAGCGGCAGTACGAATATTCAGATTATTATCTTTGAGCTTCTGGACCATTAACGCCGCCGGTTTATAAGTTGCGACCATGATCAAGGCTTCGATGCGATCCTGATTCTGTTCAATCTGTTTGACAGCATCTGCAATTTGCGTGGTATTACGCTCATAGCCAACTCTGAATATATTTTCCGGTTGGATTTTGTATTTTTCCAGAGCTTTCGCCACACCTGCAAAGCCATCATCGCCGAAGGAATCATTTTGCGCGAACACCGCAATTTTTTCCGGGGCAATGTTTTTCTTTTCCACAAAATAGTTCACCATTGCCGCTGTTTCATCTGCATAGCTGGCGCGAAGATTGAATACATAGCGGTCGGGAGGATCACGTCGCAGGCTTTGAGCCCCGGTGAAAGGAGCAAAAAACAGATACTGGTTTTCATTAGCATAAGGAACTGTAGCCTGTGCTGTCGGAGTTCCTACATTCCCGATCACCGCAAACACCTTATCCTTTTCAAACAGCGTGTGCATATTATCCAGCGCCTGGTCTGGTTCATATCCGTCATCTTTCACAACCAGTTCAATCTGGCGACCACCGATACCACCCGCTTCGTTGATCGATTTAAAACAGGCCTGCATCCCCATAACCATATTGGTTCCCAGTTCCTTATTGGCACCGGTCATGGCAGTTGAAGTCGCCAGAATGATTTTATCTTTGGTGATTCCCTGGGCGGCGGGTCCCGCCTGCTGGATCGGTGTCGACGATTCAGTCACTTTTTGAGGATGGCTGTAATTCCAGTAATAGTAAGGAACCAGCGTCAACAACAGAAAAGTCACCAGAAAAATAACGGTATTAAATACCGTACTGCGCCACGGAGCAGTTGTCGAAGCAGGAGCTGTAACAGGAGATCCTTCCAGCTCTTCCTGGCTCAGAATCTTTGTATCATCATATTTTTCTACACTGGCTGTGATTGCCTTCAGGTCCTGCAGCATTTCTTTGGCAGACTGATAACGGTCTTCCGGCTTTTTGGCCATCGACTTACTGACGATGGCAGCACATTTATCAGGGATGCTGGAATTCACCTCGCGGGGGTCAAGAATGTCCGCATGGCAATGGGCATACATGATCTGCACAATGCTGCCAGCATCTTCATAGGGATGATCTCCTGTCAGCAGGGTGTAATAGGTTGCTCCCAGAGAATAAATATCGCTACGCATGTCGACCGGTTTCGACTCGCACTGTTCGGGACTCATGAAGTAAGGAGTCCCAATCAGCTGACCATCCTGTGTAAGCTGCATCGATTGCTGGATGATTCGTTTCGCCAGACCAAAATCAGCAACTTTAATCGTGCCATGGGCCGACTGCAGCAGATTTCCCGGCTTAATATCACGGTGGACCAGACCGGAGGCATGAGCCACCATTAAACCCTCACAGGCATCTGCGATAATGCGCGATGCTTCCAGAGGAGAATAAGGACCGATCGACTCCAGATGGTCATCCGTACTGCCGCCCGTCATCAGTTCCATTACGATGTAATGGACGTCCCCTTCCTGGTTGATTTCGTGAATCGAAACCACATGGGGATGGGTTAAGCGACCGGCGGCTTTGGCTTCTGCAAGAAACCGATCCAGCATCATCTTGTCTGAAGCCAGTTCGGCAGGCAGGAGTTTAATGGCAACGTCACGCTCGATCATTGAATCGTGCGCCTTGTAAACAACCCCCATCCCCCCCTGTCCCAGGAGACCGGAAATCGTATATTTGCCCAGCTTTTTACCAATCCACGCGGCAGCCTTCTCAGCAGAAGGCCCTTCCAGATGAGGCGCTGACTTTCCAGTGATGCTGTCACCACCTATCATGGTTTTGTCAATTTCGTTGATGTTGATTGGCGGAATTTCATCGACCGTTTCTTCCTGCGCAGGATCGACGGGGGGAAATTCATCGACAGTTTCTTCACCATCTACGGGATCTTGATAACCTTTGTCCGACACGGGTCAGTTCCCAGATTTCGATCGTCTCAATCGAGTAATATTTCAGCCCCGGAATACAGGGATCCAGTCAGGCAGCTCTCAAACGACTGAAATATTCATTCCAATCAACGGCCGGTGTTCTACTGAACACACAATAAAGACCATGTGAGTGAGGGTTTTATTGATATACAAAATCATCGTTCATAAAAATATTTACGCAATCGTTTTTTTTCAATCTCGATAGAATATTCATGAAAATTCGCTAAGAACAGGGAATGTACAAGCACTTCTCTGTTCTCTACCTCCAATAACGGCAGAACGTTGGAGTTGACACCTGTTTTTCACCAATTATTTCCAGAACCATCAGAGGTTATTCGTCACTGGAAACACGAATTTCGAAGTCTGCAGAATCAATACAACCATCACAGAAGACTGCATGTGATAGATCAGATCCGATTCACAGTAAATTGATGGCATTCTGCTGAGGCTGCCACAGTCAGTACTTATTGACTGGCAACCCGAAGACGGACCGTTTTGAGATCCAGAAGTGCTTTGTTGATTTTGCCATCGCTGCGGACCGTCAGTCGCGTCTGGCCACTGGGAACAGAAATCGTACCTATTTTGCGACTCTGATAAACGTCCCAGCTTCCCGTAGAAGCTATTGACCAGATCAGTCGCTGACCGGCGACTTCCAGCTGCATCAGATTACCGGCAACCCCCTGTGGACAGGCATATTCCAGATAGACATCATATTTGCCGGATTTTGGAACGTCCATTGTCCAGACGGCCCGGTCATTTTCACTCTGCCAGTACCCCAGATTCTTATATTTATTTTCAAACTTCAGTGTTTGACCATAAATCTCTGCGAGTTGGGGAGTCAAAAAGTAATCTCCCCGGAGTGCTTCCGCCTCCACGACAGCCGGTTCGTTGCCGCTAAATGTTTTGCGTGGTAATTCCGTTGCGTTCAGATAAGTAATTACATCCGCCAGATCCTGGGGAGTCATATCTTTTTCTAACCCTTCCGGCATCAGTGATTTACCGGTACTGAGCAGTTCTTCCAGATCGTTGCGCAACAGAGTTTTCGTTTTGCCATCATTTTGAACTAATGTAATACTCTCCCCACTCTCGGCAGCAAGCAGTCCATTAAACGCCAGCCCGTTGACGGTGACTGCCAGATAGCTCACATATTTATTCTCAATCGCCCGGTTGGGATCCAGAATCGCTGTCACTAATGCTTGATGAGACTTATCAGTCAACGCTGACAAATCCGGGCCGATGGGCTTTCCTTCCTGATTCAGCTGATGGCAGACAGAACAGCGTTTGATAAAAATCTGATGTCCCGACTCTACATTTCCTTTGAGCTCCAGGACCTTGGAATACTCTTCAACAACTTTCATTCGATCGGAATTCAGGGATGAAGCCAGCAGTTGTTCTGCCTGCTGGCGAATATTCTTGTCTTTACTGCTCAACAGGTGCTGGCGACTGGAAGCATCGATCTCGGCGGGAAGAATGGTTTTCTGTTCCAGAGCCGTTAAGACGGACTGACTCCAGGCACTGCGACTCAGCAGAGCGTTCAATACTTCAGCACGTAAGCCGGGCCCAAAACTTTTCCAGCGTTCAAGTAATATTGCGGGTGTTTTTTGATTTCCGAATTGTGTCAACGCCGCAACAGCAGCGCTCTGAAGTTCACGCGAATTCCGAGGAGAAAGCAGGCCCGCCAGCAGTTCGAAATCCTCGTCGCGGTGTGCGAAACCGCGACCGAGTAATACAAGAACATCACGACGCTGATCCTCTGAAACTGTTTCATCAGCAGCAATGATTCGCGCCTCAGCAAACAGAGGTTTCAGTTGATCCAGTACTTCCCGTAATTGTTGATTGGATTTCTGATAAAACTGTGTAAGAGACTGATTCCGACGCCCCAGCGATTGCAGCAGGGCGGAGACAGCCTGAAACTGCCACGGCTCAAATGTTTTCCCGGCTGTTTGTTTCCCGACCACATGATAAATCTGCTGCAACGTCGCCTGATCATGCTCAGCGACTGCCATCGCCACCAGAGCATTAAAACTCTCAGCGGGAGGCTCTTTGCCCTTCAGATCCTTGAAAAGTGCCGTTGTGAAAGTTTTTAAGTGGGAACCTGTTGAACTCAGGATCGCAGTACGCAGGTAAGCATCCCGGTCGTGTTGCAAAACCAGTTGTGCCAGAGCAACACCTGCTTCCGGCGAGTTCCACTCCCCCAGTGAATAGGCAAGCTGCATTTGTACCTGAGGATCAGAGTCGTTGACCATACCCAGAAACTTCGCCCCGATTTCCGGGGAATCGTCTACAAATGCTTCACTAATCCGAATCGCATGGCGGCGTACACCTGGATGCGGATCTGCCAAAGCTGAGAGTACCTCTTTCGTGGTGACTTTTCCCAATCCTTCCAGCACACACAATGCATGCATACGGGCCGTCGCAGCATTGCCGTCTGATACCATCCTCTTCAAATCCGGTACCGTCGAATGCCGTTTCTGACTCACGATCCATTGATGAGCCATATCACGCTGTGTCCCGTTTGGACTTTCCAGCACCTGTACCAGCTCTGAATCCGTCAGTTGATCGAGCCGGGGGACAGAACGCAACGGCGTATCATCTTTTACAATCCGATAGATTCTCCCCTGTTCCTTCCCGGCGCGCAGATCCAGTTTTTCCTGCATTTCCTGCGGAATCCACTGCGGGTGTTCAATCACATGACGGTACATGTCTGCCACCCAGAGCGTCCCATCAGGTCCGGTGCGCGCCATCGTGGGGCGAAACCAGTTATCCGTCGAAGCCATGAACTCCGAATCCTGTTCGCTCTCTGCCCGTTGGCTGGTGAAAGTGGTTCCTTTAGCTGAAACGATTTCACGATGTACCAGATTATGCACCGGTTCACAGATAAACGAGTTACCGACGAATTCAGGCCCCAGCAATTCATCCCGATAAAAACAGAGACCACAGGCCGATGTAATGCGATTCACTTTATTGAAATCGTTAAAGCGCACCTGTGTTCGGCTGACGGGAAAAATCGTGGCGGCACCTGGTCGGACCGAAACCTGGACTTTCGCATTCGGCGCAATCAGACTTTTATTACGGCGGAGATAGTGATCCGTCAGTGCATAATGAAACGCAGGATTACTGTTAGTGCTGCCAAACCAGTTGCCCCAGTCATCGCGTTCTCGGCCGAACTGTGTCTGCCCGGACTGCGGGTCCATCAATCCGGAATCCGGCCTGATGCGTAAATCACGACGTCCAAACGTCAGCTTCTCCCCCGTTTTAACCGAGAGCAGATCGCCGCCGGAATCGCCGTTGGCCAGATAGATCCAGTTGTCCAGCCCCCAGCGCAGACCATTGACGCGATGCTGCTGGTTCCCTTCACCAAAGCCGGTATACAGCGATTCGCGCAGATCGGCTTTGCCGTCTCCGTCTGTATCTTCTGCATAAAATACTTCAGGAGCCGTCGTCACAATCGCGCCCTTACGCCAGGCCATGACACCCGTAGGATATCCCAGTCCCTCTAAAAAGAGCGTCGATTTATCATACTGGCCGTCACCGTCTGTATCTTCCAGGTAGCGAACACGCCCGGCAAATTTTCCGGTTTCATCCACTCCCAGTGGATAGTCAGCCATTTCTGTTACCCAGAGTTTTCCATCCGGTCCCCAGTCGAAAGCGACGGGATCCTGCACCAGGGGCTCAGCAGCAACCAGCTCTACATGGAATCCGGGTTTGACTTGAATGGTTTTCAGCGCTGCGGAAGGCGACTTGGGTTGAGGTCCCTGTAACTCCATCAATTCTTCAAACGACTTGCCGGCGACAAGATGTTTCAGTTTGGCTGTATCTTCATTTTGAACCCAGAGATGTTTCGAGTGAAACCAGGCACCATTATTCGTTCCGTTCCGGGATATGGCGGGAACCTCATCTGCATCTTTTCGCTGCTTATTAAACAGTTGCTTCCAGCCCTCATCAATTGATTTAAACAGATGCAGCGAATAGCAACTCTCATTGGAAAAGAGCGCATCCTCGTAGCCATCTTCATTAATATCCACAAACCGCAGCCCCGCATCCTGACCTTTGGCATCGACAAGCACTGTCTCCTGGGGCAGCGACCAGGCAAGTCGCTGCCATTTTGAATTCTTCTCAGACCACGTAAACACAGACTGCTGATCTGGATTAGAAACGATTAACTCGCACTGCCCATCATGATTCAAATCACGCAGGCGGACTCCCTGGTCGATGCCTTGCTTGAGAATGAACAGCGACTGTTCTCTCGCAGGCAAGCCTGCCAAAAGTGCATCATCTTCAATCCAGTTTTTACCGTCAAAACGCCAGGCATTAGATTCATCAGCGGTCAGCGTGAACAACACCACCTGATGATTCAAGATCCCAAAGCGGCTGCGAATGGATTGAGTGCCGTCGGCAGCAGGCTTAGTAACCAGTTGAGTCGGGAATTCACTGTCGACCCAGCTATTATGAGCCGGATTCCAGATTCGAGTTTTCTGCACACTCTGATTGCCGATGACGACATCCATGAAACCGTCACTGTTCAAGTCCAGCAGTCGCACTCCATTGTCAGCCCCCTGCTGATTTCGCAGAGGCTGACCGGCCAGCAGGTGCCGGTTCATACGCTGCAGCACTTCACGAAACGAGAGAAACTGCACCGCGGCTCCATGTTTCACTGTCGCATGATCAATCAACTTGATGACCTGCTCATTACTGATCCAGCCATGTGGATGAAAGACCAGATTGAACGTCCCCTGTTTGACAACAGTCGCATCCAGCACGGCGGTCCAGTCACGAACCGTCAGCGGGTTCATCGGTTTCTGGCGATGCTGGGCTGACCAGTCACTGGGCGTCACACAGGAAAATTCCCAGCACAGCCGTGAAATCGGGTACGGATAAGGATAATTAAAGATGGTATTTACAAACCCCCGATCGACGGGAACATACTTTTCAATGCGCCCCTGACCATCCGGATCGACAACATACTCTTTTGGCAATTCCGGATCCTTGTTCGTGAATACATGAAATACCGAAGTATCGATCTGCAGAAAGTTACCTTTCGAGGACTGACTGTTGAAGATCTCGGTAAAAAAACGGGGACTGACGGTATTCAGGGAATCACAACAGGGCATGCGATAAGCAACGGGCTGACTGTGAGGGATCTCGTTCAACAGATCAACACAGCGATCAACGGTCCCTTTGGCTTTTTCAAAATCACGATCTTTCAAAAGTGGACAGGGATGATCATAAGTGTGTACCTCAATGCTGACCCCCTCTTGAATCCACTTCTGCAGATGAGGGTCTTCCGGCTTTACGCGGCAGGTCATGATACTGACGCCCGCGCTCCCGTTGATTTCTTTGAGTCGCTCCAGAATGGGTCGCAGGTAAGTTTCGTACTTCTGAACATCACGCATGTCATCGATGGCAAGCACACAGACCGCTTTGACGGAAGGATCTCCATACCACTGCGGCGTTGTCAGCTTGGGAAAATGCTGCGACACATAATAGGGATCATCCTGATCCAGGTAGACCAGGCGATTACCGGTTTCGACGGTTTTCTCCGCTGCCTTCAGCGAGCAGGACAGAAAAAACACAATACTCAATATCAGAACGGAAAGTTTCTGGATTCGATCCCGGTTTGAACACGCGGATTGAAAAACAGCTGTGACTGACAAAAGCATCTGTAATTCTCCGGTAGTTATTAAATTGCCATACTGACTTAAGAACCTGGTATTCGTCGCGCTTTCAGGAAACACTCTCCCTTTGAGTCTGGCTGTCTCATTGTGACCTGTCAACCAACCAAACCACTTATTGTATACAATTCAGACAATAACACCGTATTGGAAAAAACTGTCCCTGTGACACAAAACCCAACATAGTGATCAATAACAATCTGTTTTACAACTTACCGAGACCATCGCCAGAAACAATTCTCCTGAATATGAATTGCAATATTGTTCACAATTACACAGAATGGAGCAATCAAAGCGATAACACAGTATCATCCCGTTGGAAATAGACCAGGTAACATCATGTCCCAGATCGAATCAGCCGCCAATCAGAGCCAGGACATTGTCGAGCAATTACGGATGGAGATCATCACCGGACGTTTTGAAGAAGGCATGCCGTTAAGAGAAGTCAGTCTGGCGGAACGGTTTCAGGTCAGTCGAGCCCCGATTCGTGAAGCGCTCAAGCAACTGGCTCATGAAGGCATGGTGGAATCCAAACCAAACTGCGGTATGCGCGTGGCCCCGGCTTCCTCGGAATCCATGCAGGAGCTGGTGATTCCGCTCCGGCAGACGGTGGAATCCTTTGCTTTGAAGTCCATCTTTTCAGATTTGTCAGAAGAGGATTTTCACGAATGGGAGGAGCTACTTATTGAGATGAGAGCCGCCTGCGAAGCCAGAGACTATGCTCAGCTCACGGAACTGGATATCAAATTCCATCAGTCGATCGTTGCCAAATCACCGGAGCAGGGTCTGATGTCGATCTGGGTGACTCTTGTCTCTCGACTGCGTCGCCACTTCCTGGCAGGATTTCAGAAACCCAATGACCCGATGAAGGTCTACTACGAGCATGTCGCGATTGTAGCCATGTTTCGAACCGGCAAGCTGGAACCATCGTTGCAGGCCCTGATTTCCAATATCGATTAAAAAAACTCCCGCTGCCACAAAACAATCTGTGACGACGGGAGCCCCTGATTTATAGAATATTGGATTACAGAGAAGACATTTCTGTATAAGCATGGTCCAGAGCGTTTCTCAATCGCCATGCCTGTTGTGAAACACAGTTCATCTGCTGCGACTCACTCAAGGCATGTTTCATGTTCATGCGAATGGTAGCAGGCATGCTGTCTGTACTCTTAAGGACATCCTGCATTGTTTTCTGATAAAGCTGAGTCGTAGCGTGATAATCCCCACAGTTATAGAGATTAGCGCCCCGTGCCACGGCATGCTTGATCTTCTCGCGAGCTTCTGTCGCACTGTACTTCTTACCTTCTGGAGGCATGATCACAGTATCGATGACATGAATCACCCCGTTGGAGGCATCCAGGTCCGTCATCAGCAGTTTGGCGTTATTAACTTTTGCAACTCCATCCACCACTTTGATCATCACAGGTTTACCCTGCAGCGTTTTCGCTTTACCTGCTTTCAAAGCGTCTTCAGAGTAAACCCGGCCTGCGACGACATGATATTTCAAAATCGCGGCCAGTTTGTCTTTGTTCTCTGGCTTCAGAAGTGAGGCAATCGTCCCTTCCGGTAGTTTCGCGAACGCATCGTCAGTCGGAGCAAACACGGTAAAAGGCCCCTGCTCAGACAACACGCCAGCCAGACCAGCCGCCTTGGCTGCAGCAATTAAGGTTTTAAACTTCTCAGCTTCCACTGCCGTTGTGACAATGTTTTTATCGCTCGGAAGAATAACGGAATCTATCACGTGAATGATCCCATTGGAGCACATGATATCTGTCGCTTCGACTGTTGCTCCATCAATCTTTACACTTCCTTCTCCAGCCGCGATATCCACACGCTGACCATTCAGTGTTTTCGCCCCTTTCAGTTTGACAACCTGACTGGCGGGTACTTCACCTGAGATCACGTGGTATTTCAGGATGGCGATCAGCTGATCTTTATTCTCCGGCTTCAATAAAGTTTCGACGGTACCGGCAGGTAATTTCTGAAAGGCGGCATCCGTGGGAGCCAGTACCGTAAAAGGCCCGTCACCCTGTAATGCACCAACCAGATCAGCAGCTCCCAGGGCGGCGGCAAGTGTTTTAAAAGATCCTGCTTCCACAGCAGTTTCGACAATGTCTTTCTTTTCAGCGGCCTGAATCAGCGTGGCTGATAATGTGACAGCAAAAGCGGTGGCCACAGCCGCTGACTGCTTTAGCAAGTGGTTCATCAAACAAACTCCTTGGGTGATGAGAAATAATTGACTCGGTTTCTGAACGACTGGAGCGCATCACATGTAACCATAACGCCTCTTGATCTATAGCACCTGGTCCAAATGGACCTGGAGACGCTTCAGTTAAACTGGACACGGTCTTATGTGAAACATGAGTGGCCACTACAGTTTCCAAGCTAACAATACCTTAGAATGAGAAGGCTGTTTGACAAGCAGCGGTTTGCAAAGATTTCTGAAATGCGCGAAGAAGGATCTGAATCGAGAATCAATCAGGGAGCAGAGCAATCCTCAGAGGGGTTATTAAATACAGGTGTTTCCAACCCGTTCTGCTGTAAATCGGGATCCAATTCAGATTGGTGGCAGCGTTTCCAATAGGATGCCAGGAGTGAACTGGTGACTGCACTCCACGGACCAAAGACTGCAGAACCCAAAGCAATAACCGGGTTTTTCAAAACATTGACCGCCAGGCCAGTCGCCATGCCCCCATTCTGAATCCCCACCTCGAGTGCCACGGTACGACAGTCCCTGTGACTCAGCTTCAGGCACCAGGCCGCCCCGTAGCCCAGTGTATAACCGGCTGCATTCTGACAGAGAGCTGCCGCAAATAATGCCAGCCCGACTGCAGCCAGTTCCTGCCTGGCAAGCGCGATCGTAATCGCGATGATCAGGCAGATCGAAAACATGGCAATACCCGGAAGTATTTTTCCTAACCTGTTCACAAACCGGGGAGCAAACTGATTCACAAACAAACCCAGCAGAACAGGAAGCAGAACCATGAAGAGAATCGAACGCATCATCGGCAACACGGGAATCGGCACGTACTGCCCTGCCCAAAACTCCATTAATAGTGGTGTCAGAAACGGAGAAAGCATTGTAGAACAGGCCGTCATCGTGACAGATAAGGGGACATTGGCGCGGGCGATGTAGGCGATCACATTGGAAGTCACTCCTCCCGGGCAGGATCCAATCAGAATCAGTCCGGCAGCGATTTCCGTGGGCAGTTGAAATAGAACCACAAAAATCCATGCCAGAAAAGGCATGATCGAAAACTGGCAAATCACTCCGATCAGTACCGCGCGAGGCATTTTTAATACTCGACGAAAATCGGCAAACGAAAGCGACACGCCCATCCCGAACATAATCACCTGCACCAGCGGCACAATTGCCTGACGTGGTTCCCAGCCCCCGTGATTCCAGTCATATAGCCAGGGAAAATAATAGCCACTGACAGCAAACAGGAGCACCCAGAGAGTGAATGGAATTTGTATCAGGCGGAATAATTGCTGTTTCACGAAGCCAGTCCCTTCTTCCAGCTGAAACTGGTCCAGCCATTATTCTATGCCACCATCTGCAGCCGTTGAGCCAACCTGTAGAGATGTGACTGGTAGAATCGATAAGCCACAGTCTTCTTTCCCGATCGAGTACACGACATACAGCTTGCCATCATACTCATGAGCATAGGGATAAGACCATTGCTTACTTTTCGCGAAACCTTTGAAGCGCGGGGCCTCCGATTTTCCATGGCGAATTCTCCACATCTGGCTGAGCGTGGATGCGCCTGGCTGACTGACGGAAATCACCAGCGTATCTCTGTTTTTTAAATTGGAGACAAGGTACTGCTGTCCGGTACTAAGGTTCCCCAGATATGCCTTGGCACGCGGCATCCGCAGATTGGCAGGCCGTGCGCTGGACCAGTTGCGGCCATTGTCCTGACTGATGGAAACCCAGGCCGTTCCACCGCCCCCTCGAATAATCGCCCGCACATTCTTCCCGTCAACAGCGACGGTGGTCTCTGCAAAAGAGGGTGAAAGTTCAGGAGGGAAGGGAATCCGAACCGTATCCCAATGCAAAAGATCATCACCATGGCTGATGGCAACGACAGGCAGTCCATCCTGATCCTGTCCGCCGGTAATCAGATTCCCATCGGGCATGCGAACGGGTTCGTCATACGGCCAGCAGTTCTGCATGACAATGCCTTTTGATTCCCATTGATCCGTTTTTTCATTGAGCACGAACGCCTCGCCCTGCAGACCGGGAAATCGTCTTGCCGGTTGCCCCACTCCAAATCGACTGCAGATCGTCCATAATTTCCCCTGATGTTTCAGCAGAACGCCATGACTGTGCCTCTCGGATCCTTCAAATCCCGGACCAATCATTTCCAGCCCCGACCAGGTCTTGCCGCCATCTTCAGAACGCCTGCCCTGCAGCGTTTCATGCGGTCCATTCTCATTGGCCGGGCTGTTGGCCCAGTTCGCATATAAGACACCATTATGAGCTATGATGGCGGCACCATGCAAAAATTTATAGCCATCTTTTTCAGCGCGATGAATTGTCTGATGGGTCATTTCCGGTACAAAAGGAATCTGATCCAGATCGGCGGGGACAGGTGGCCCACTCCACAGAGCAAACGGTTCTGGCAGTGGTTCGACACTGCCAGGACTCGGGAGTTGAGTCCCCCCCTTGATTTCCAGATCATCAATCAGGTACCAGGCATCGTTCGCCAGACGCGTACCCGAAACCAGTGCCAATCCCGCCAGATCCAGATCACTGCGATAGGCGTGAAGAGTTCCGGTGGGAGAGCCTGGCAGTTTGAACTCTCCCGGTTTCGCTAACCAGAAATCGATGCCAGATTGTCTTGCATCAACCAGGATCCGCAGGCGATGCCAGATCGGATCTGTCGGATCTGTTGAGGGTTCCACGTCCTTTGAGATCACGCGCCACGAACGTGTGCGACCATCATACTGTTGCAGTTTCCCATTTTGAATACACAGGTTCAACTGGCTGGCATCAGTACCTTCCGGTGCGAAGGTCCACAGATTCAAAGAACGACCGGCTCCGGGTGAAAATGCAAACGAAAACTCAATTAACACTCTCTGTTGTGGCTGAGAAAATGCCCTGGTGATCGCAGTCAGACCGCCTGAAGCAGAACGCACGCTTTTTAAAGCATGGTTCGATTCCCCTGCCCCCTGCGCAACGACTTTGACGTTGGGTGAAGTTTTCGGCAGAAAAACAGACCAGCCCGCGGGAACCGCCCCGACCCGATCGGATTCAAATCCACTTTGATAAATCAGATCTTCGGATGCATTCAATACAACAGGAAACGTCAGGCAAGCAAACAGTATGAGCACAGATTTCATTGGGGACCTTTCAGCGCATTTAAAGTCGATTCAAGTTTTGATGCATCTTACCCAAAACCTGATTGACATTCAGCGAGAAAGACTGAGCTGGTCGTGATACACCTGAGGAATATGAGCTTCATCCGTTATTTGATCGAATTCAAATAAGCGAGCAGGTCGGCCATTTCCTGTTTGTTGATCTGCTTTTCCAGTCCCTCAGGCATGAATGACAGCCGCGAGCTGATCAGCTCATCAATGTCGATCCGCAACACGGTATCACTCGTGCCATCCGCACGGGCAATTGTAATGCTGTTCGCATTTTCTTCTTTGATCAAACCCGTAATCGTTCTCCCCTGGGTGGTCACCAGCAGGTAGGTCACATACTGTGGCTTCACCTCCCGGTTGGGGTCCAGAATATTCAGCAACACGGCTTCCGTCCCCCGGTCTTTAATCGCTTTCAGGTCGGCTCCCAACTGTATGCCGACATTCTCCAGACGGTGACAGGCCGAACACGATTTCTTAAAGACCTCTTTCCCGCTGGCCGCATCCCCTTTAAGTTTCAAAGAAGACTGATACTCCTTGATGACATCGGAACGCCCGGTCAAACGCTCATTGTGAAACAGGGACTCCGCCATTTTTTTGACTGCTTTGTCCTGATTCTTCTTCAACAGCTGTACTCGCTCCGGACCTATATCACCGGGATTGATGTCGCCCGCCTTCACCGCCTCCAGCAGACTGACCAGCCACGGCTTTCGAGAAAAGAGCGTCTCGACCGCGCTCATCCGTAACTGAGGACTCAGGCCAGGCCAGGCTGCAATCAACAGTTCAGCCACGCGATCATCGTTGATCAGCCCCAACGCTGTGATCGCTTTCTGACGAACCGGCAAAGGCTGCTGCACGGAAAGCAATTCCTCAAAAACCGGTTGCGTCTCATCGAATGATCCGATACTTAAAGTCGGAATGGCTGCTACGCGTGTTTTCACCACTGCTTTACCATTCGTCGCCTGAGAGATCGCGGTCTGCATCATCCCTTTCAGCAGCTTCGCCGTATGATCACTGTCCGATTTCGCAATGACCTGTTTTGTCTCATTGGAGGCACGAGAGAGCAGATTGCGAAACAGAATTTCCGCCAGCTTCTGATGTGATTCCGGCAGAGCTTCGAGTGCAGCCAGCACCCGTTTCACATTACCCGCTTCCTGCTGGGCACCAATCTGGACGGCTAACGCAACCAGGAACTGCTGGATCTGCTTTTCTTTGAGTGACTTGTTATTCTTGATCAGAATTTCGAAGACCTCACCGGCTCCCTGATCCAGCGAACTCTGTACCGCCATCCGTATCCATTGATTGGCTGCATGTCGTTTCAACAGATCCGCCAGCGCCGCATTGCGTGCCGACGATTCAAATGCTCCCAGCGAGAATGCAGCCTGATACTGCACTTCGAGTGAAGGATCTTTCGCCAGAGCAATCATCTGTTGTTGAATTGCTTTCGCGTCAGCAGACTGTTCGGCAATTTTTAAAGACTGCTTGCGGACCTGGAAACTTTCATCCTGCAGCCCTTTCAGTAATGTAGATTCATCTAATGATTTCAAAGCTTCCAGCGACCAGAGTGCCGTCGCCCGCGTAATAGGTTTTGTGGAACCGGTCGCCAGCTGCTTCAGATCACTGGCAACCGATGTATCCTGACGCTCATACAACAGTCTTTGCGCGATATCGCGTGTCCAGCCATTATCACTTTCCAGTAATTCAACCAGTGCCTGTGAACTGAGTTTTGTCAGATCGGTTTGCTGAGGCTGTTGAAATCCTTTCGGAACGATCCGATAGATTCGCCCCTTGTCCTGTCCTCCCACCGGATCCAGATGCTTGATCACCTCTTCCGGAATAAAAGGAGCGCCTTCGATTAATTCACGATACATGTCTAAAACGTAAAGCGCGCCTTCAGGCCCATTCTCAAATTGAACCGGTCGGAACCAGACATCCGTCGAAGCCAGAAACTCCGCATCCTGGTCAGCACGGGGAGCCACCAGCGACAGTCCGTCCGGCTGAGGAGCTGCACGATAAACAAGATTGTTCGCCGGTTCGCCGACAAACAGGTTCCCCTGATATTCCGCAGGCCACGCACCGCCACGATAAACGGTAATCCCCGTCGCTGCAGTGAAGAAACCAGAGGGCTGTCCCTTTTCATAGTCACCCCGCTCACTTGCTGCACGAATCCGGGACCGCAGCACACGCCACGGTTCCACCTGACTGATACGCAGCAGCTTCGTGAACTTCCCACCGGGAGCAATCGAAACCGGAGCGGCCGGCGGTGCCAGGTAAGGATTACGGGCGATATAACGGTCGTCGTACATCAGCACCTGCATCGGGATACTGTTCGCGCAGACAAACTCACGATTCCAGTTCCCCAGGCTCATCCCATGCTGTCCGCCACCGGTCGTCAGTTCAATCGTGCGGGTTTCGGGGTCCAGAATTACGCCCCGCCCCTTGGTATTGTAAGTCTTCTTGTTCTCATCAGCGGCGAGAGTCACATTACCGCCATCAATGCCTGTGGAGAAATGGATTTTGTTATCAAGGCCCCAGCGGAACGAATTGATCATTCCCTCATCACCTTTGTCGCGACCAAATCCGGTCATCACCACTTCGCGTACATCCGCAATGCGGTCACCATCGGTGTCTTTACAGTAATACACGTAAGGTGGTGCCCCGACAAAGACGCCCCCCTTGTAGCTGAAAACAGCAGTTGGCAGCGTCATATCAGACAGAAACGGGTAGCTCTTGTCGAATCGGCCATCGCCGTCGGTATCTTCCAGCAGTTTGACCGAACTGTAGCCTTCCTTATTCGCATCATTGTATTCCGGCATTTCAACCACATACGCACGACCACGGGCATCAAAGCACATCGCGACGGGATCTCGAACCAGTGGCTCTGCCGCCACAAGTTGAATCTCAAAATCCGGATGAATTTTGAACGACTTAACAGCCTCTTCCGGCGTGAGCGGCAGTATCCGAGGCATCTCCGCTGAATAATCGACCTTGGGTTTGCTCTCCGTTTTATCAGCCGACTGAACGGTCAGCGTCAGTCCCGTCAGCAGAATCGAAATGAGAGCGAATGCGAACACAGAAAGACGGAAACGCGAGGCAGAAATAGAGGAAGGCATGAATCAATCCTGTTGAAGGCTCAGGAGGCGGGAAAGGGACTTTATTTAACATCCCTAATTTATATGTTTTCTGCATTATAAAGCAGGTATCACGGCAAGTTGAAGTATGCGATCCAGAAACTGACACATTTTCTACAAATCAGTATCCGCTGATCTATAGGGCTCTTTCTGTGATGAAAGCCGTCAGTCTTTCATCAGTTGTTTCAGCTCTGCTTGCAGCTGTTTCACCGTTTCTTTCGCAGCCGGATCGTTGATCAGGTTCTGCATTTCATAAGGATCACGCAGCATATCGTAAAGTTCGTTCATCCCTGTCAGTTCATTAAATTGAATGTACTTCCAGCGTGGCGTGCGTACCGCCGTGTATCCCATTTTGACCAGCCGCGGGAACACGGTGTCACTGTTGTACTCCACCAGGAACGACTGACGCCAGTCCGCCGGGTGCTCCCCTTTGAGCAAAGGCACCAGACTGCGACCATCATACTTCTGATCCGTTTTGACATGCGCCAGATCCAGCATCGTCGGAGCCAGGTCCACACTCACAGCAAATTCATCAATCACAGTCCCCGCTTTAATGACAGGGGGATAACGTACCAGCAGAGGCACGCGGATCCCTTCTTCATAAGGCAACCGTCGCTCCACACTCAAACCATGTTCGCCGTACCAGTAACCGTGATCGCTGGTGAAGACAAACACCGTGTCGTCAAGTTTCCCCTGCGACTCTAACAGTTCGCACAGAGAGCCCACCCCTTCATCAATGCCAGCCAGCATCCGCAGACGATCGCGGATCACTTCATCACTGGTTCCTGTCTTCTGACTTAAAGGTGGCAGACCCGGCACAGTTCGTTTTAATGCCCGTTTCCCTTCGAGCGTATCCACCACATTCAATCTGCGGGGAATCGCATCATCGCTATACAGCTTTTCGTGTCGCTTGGCAGGCATGAACTTCGCTGCCGACGGATCGGTAATACTTCCATCGTCGCGCTGCGTCAGTTCCGGATGCAACGCTTTATGTGCAATATACAGACAGAAGGGTTTCTCACCCTGTGCTTTGACGAATTCATTCACTTTCTGATTGAGCACATCCGTCGTATGTCCCTTGAACTGAATTCGCTCGCCATTGATGTTCAATGTTGGATCAAACGAGGTCCCCTGCCCCTTCATACTCACCCAGTGATCAAAACCGGGGCGGGCCGTATCGTCATTCCCCATATGCCATTTTCCGACATACGCGGTCGCGTAACCAGCTTTCTGGAGTTCCTGGGGAAATGTCTTCAGCGTATGGCTGTGTTCGCTGCGGTTGATGTTATCGAAAATTCCATGATTGTGCGTGTAGCGTCCCGTCAGCAGACAGGCCCGCACGGGAGAACAGAGAGGCGTCGAACAGAAGGCATTCCGGAACCGGGCCCCTTCGCGGGAGATCCGATCGATGTGTGGCGTCCGCACAAACGGATGTCCCATGCAGCCCAGTTCGTCCCAGCGCAGATCATCTACCAGCACCACAACCATGTCAGGCTGCGCGGGAGCGGCTTTCACAGAGACCGCATTCAGACAGAGGCAGATAACCAGACAACACCAGACCAGAGTCTGCACCATGACGAACCGGGGAAAACGTTTCACGAAAACTGCTCCTGGTTGAGATTCATAAATCATCGTCTGAGCACGCGGACGAATTGGTTGAGACTTCACTGTACCAGACTGCCCGGGTGAATCAAGTAAGCTGGCAGTTTTGGCAGAACCGGAATCGGGCTTCCGACCTGCGTCACAAATCGCAGTACTGCTGCACTGTCTCCCTCTCATCTGATTCTTCCTGAATAAACTCGTCTTGACTCCGCCGAGCCAGTAGAGATAAACGCTAAAACGTGTCGCGCGCGTGACCAGTTTACAGTGCACTGAAACACGCGTCGCTTGTTCCCGTTCTTCACTATAAAACAGCCCGTTTTTTCCAGATTTGCACTGCCCGTAACCACAGAGGTTCCGAAAGTACTCGTGCGGGTCGCCGCACATCGCAGCCCTTCGCCCCGGCACCGCTTCAACATCGCAATCCATCGCCCCCGGATCAACCTGTATCGCCACATTGTTCCCCATCTCCACTTGCTCCCTCCGCGCCCTTGCATAAGATTCATCCTCGAACCTGAAATCAAATTTCCGATCACCGATTCAAAAGAAAACACAAAACCAGCCATATGAAAAACCCCGCATGCCCCGACTATCCAGGCGAAAGCATTTTTGAAAAGTGACTCACGACACACAGAGCCTGGCATCCAACTAAATCCTTTTTCGTGAAGTTTCGAATTTTTCGTGGTAGGAAATAATCGTGTCGGGTGGCCCTGTTGGCTCGCCCAACAGTGACTGTGCAAAGCCCCCGATCCCCAAAATCACAAAGCATTATAAAAGAAACTCACCCGCCCCCGCAGATGAAAATCCCGAACCACTACAGATAAAACAGCGGACTTAGTAAGTTCGACACAATTCACAGTAGAACAGATTAGCCGCAGGGCGTTAGCCTAATGGCACTTACTTTAAATTAAGCTGGTTACCCCAGCCGTTTGGCATGGGATTTGCGCAGGATTCTATTCTTGAAAATAGACTGCCAATTTGCCAGGAGTAATCACGCTGTGAAACAATCACCGGAACAGATTCTTGAATTCGATCGTGCCTTCGAACAACTTAAAGATTTGGTGGACTTACGCCAAGCCGATCAGCTGCATCCCAGGCGGCCCAATGCAATCTATACCGCCTGCGTTGTGCTGTGGATGCTGATTTTTCAACGCCTCAAACCAGATGCCTCACTCGAAGCGGCGGTGAAGCATCTGATTGAAAATCAACCTGACTACCTTCCTGAAAACAAACGATTAAGCCAGGGTACACTCTCGTCCAACAGTGCAGCATACAGCCGGGCTCGCAGCGAACTGCCGTTGGATGTTGTGAAATGGTTTTCCAATGAAATCACTCGTGCCATCGTCGGGCAATCTGAAACCCTGCTGGACGGTCGTCAAATATTTTTACTCGATGGAACCACGATCACATTAGCACCGGAAAAAGAATTACAAACGAAATTTCCGCCCGCCTCAAATCAGCACGGTGAAAGTGTCTGGCCTGTTGTCAATCTGACCGTTTTTCACGAACTCAGTAGTGGATGTGCCTTGCTGCCACAGCTGGGGGCCATGTATGGACCTGAAGCGGTTTCCGAAACGGAACTTGCCCGAAATGGCATGCACTGCCTGCCAGACGAATCGATCATCATGGCTGATGCAGGATTTGGGATCTTTGGCGTTGCTTACCAGGCACAACTCCTGGGGCATGATTTTTTTCTACGCATGAAGAAGTTAAACTTTGAGTCACTTCGAGCCAAAGCAAAACTCGTATCGCAAAGCCCAAAACATAAGACCTACCAACACCAGTGGACTCCGACCCCCAAAAACCGTAAAACACAACCCGGGCTCCCCAGGGACGCTTCGCTGGCTGTTGTTTTGCACGAAATCATCGTCAATGAAACCTTGACGCTGTATTGCGTTACCAGCCTGCCGCAAGACGCTGCCACCCTGGGCAACCTCTACAATCAAAGGGTCAATGTCGAAGTTGATATTCGTAACTTGAAGGTCGTATTGGACACCGAGAACATTCGCGCCAAGAAGGTAGACACGTTTTTGAAAGAGCTGTATACGTCAGTGGTCGCCTACAATTTAGTTGGTCAATTCCGCAGACAGGCGGCTGAACTGAATCAGGTTGCTCCGCGGCGGATGAGCTTTAAGCGAACCTGGACAACATTCCAAACGTTCCTGTTGAAGCACCTGCACACTGAGCCAGAATCATGGCGTGAATCCTTCGAGCGAGCACTGTTCTACGCGACCAAAGATAAACTACCCAATCGCGCTGCCAGCCGAAGCGTAAAAAGAGAATGCTACGCCAAACGTTCAAAGAGAGACCATTTCGAAAAAAGAAAAAAGCCCCCAGAGAAATTGAAACACACTGATCTGAAGTAAGTGCCATTAGGCGTTAGCCCCGGTTGTGTTACGAACTTATCATCAACCGAACCGACCTCTTGACGACTGATGACAGGAAAAGGAACTACCACGAAAAACACGAAATGAAAAAAGGGTAAGCCCGGATGCACATTCGGAAACGAAGCCACGGGCTCAAGCTTTCGACGACTCTTCACCGTCAGTCCCCGGTTCACGTCTGCAGGAATTTCCACCGGCGATCACTGGCACTCGAACGACCGCAGTGATCGCCGGCCGACCGATCCTAGCGGCAAAATACCTTCACCTGGGGAACAATCAGCCCTCGCCCCACGAATCCCGCTCAGGTGGAACGAGATTCGCATCATGTTGAAGTGAAACTCCGTGAGGCCGCAGGGGCGGCCCCGTTCACAGCAACTACAGGGGATTTACCGATGACTGATTCCGAAACATATACCAGCGATACAACGCGAACTCTCGCCTATGAATGCCCCCACTGCGGAACGGCTAATACGGTCGATCCCGGCGCGATCGGCGAGCTCGTCACGTGTGTGAATGACAATTGTGGTCAGGTCTTCAAGATTGA
This sequence comes from Gimesia maris, assembly GCF_008298035.1. Taxonomy (NCBI): domain Bacteria; kingdom Pseudomonadati; phylum Planctomycetota; class Planctomycetia; order Planctomycetales; family Planctomycetaceae; genus Gimesia; species Gimesia maris. The sequence continues at coordinate 2,055,040 of NZ_CP042910.1, read as the reverse complement.
TGCCCCCGCCGGTCACCTGCTTCGTGACGACGATCCAAAGGCGGTCGAGGCGCGGGACCACCATCGGAATACCTCGGTGTCTCAGGCTGAGCAGGAACTCTGCACCGTGCACCCGGCGATATTCGGGAATCATCCGTTCTCGTTTCTTGGGTGCCTGCTGGTTGTCATTGGGGGTATTGTCGCGGCGGTGATGGGGCGCGACGAGTTGATCCAGTTGTATTCCGGATTGACTCTCGCCTTAGCCGGGGTCTTAATTCTGTCGTATTGGTGGCTTCAGACCCGGTTCCGATCCGTGACCGTGACTTCAAAACGCACACTCTACACTCAGGGCATCTTTTCCAAACAAACGAGCGAAGTGCAGCACGATGACGTTCGCAACATGCAGGTGAATCAGAGTTTCTTCGATCGCCTGGTTGGCGTCGGACACATCGCAATCTCCAGTTCCGGCCAGGATGACATGGAGATCGACGTTCGCGGACTGAAGTCACCGCAGCGGGTGATCGACATCATTCGCGAATATCAGTAGGATTAATAAGATCACCTGGAAGAAGCGGGGGAATCGCTGCAATCTGTAATTGACGGGCAGCAGCAAGATTGGCCATTCCGATCCCCCAGATACATAAAATTTCATCGATCGTGTTGGCAAAGATTCTGTTCGCTTTCGTCTGTCTTACATGACCACGTACGATCGATTGAAAACCTTCATTTGCCAGGAGGGTATTTTTCTCAAGAATTGCCTGAAATACCTGGGCATACCCCAAAAGATCTGTCAGCTTATGCTGCTCACAGGCGACAAACAGCTTCGGAAGCCACCTTTCCATCTCAGCGAAATCATTGAGTACAAAGGCCCTTAAAGTATATCCCATCACATAGTCAAAAGGGTGGTCATATTTTTTTTCAAGGACGTCTCGTCCTCCCATATTCAGCGCAAGCCGTTTCGCAACGTCCCTGTTCTTTGCTGCTAAAGCATTGAATAATGATTTATACGACAACATGGAAACCAGCGAATCATCTATCGGCTCCCCTGCAGCATGTCGGAGAAAAAGCCCAATATCTAACTCTGCAGCTTCAGTGAGTTGCCTTTGAAATGAATCCACGTCGTGCTTTAAATAATAATCTGCGACTGCAAAAAAACGCAGATCTAATGCGAGCATATTAGTGCTTGAACCATTCCTGTCTTTAACAGAATCATTCGCGTTCGCTCTTACGATCTCGCGATTCTCACTCCGTAACTCTACCAGCATTGGTAATCGATCTACGAGTTTTGACATTTCTCTTCTCTTATCTCTTCATTCAATACTGGAAAAGGACAATCAATCGATTCCATCATCCCGCACTCAGTCCCGATGTCCATCCAGTCCCGTCCAATGTTTTTCATTTTCGTGTGGTTTCGTGTTTTTCGTGGTAGCAATTCATTTACATGAACCACGTTCAATCACTTCATTGCCGCAGCCCACGCGCGGACCGCTTTTCTGATCGACTTCTCATCAAAAGCCGCGAAGCCCAGGATCAGCCCGCGGGCCTGTTTCGGTTCCCGGGCATAGATGTGCACCGGATGAAATTCCACACCGGCCCGCTATGCCGCGTCCATCAGGGCCCGGTTCTGTTTCGCCGTCTTCCCCTGCACGACCAGATGCATGCCCGATTGCCGGCCGCGTTATATATACATCAGAAGTGGGTGTTAGCCGAAGAAAAGTGGGTGATGTGTGTATCCCAACCGGTGGCGTCACAGGCTAGGTAAACCACGATGGCCCTTCAATTTTTCTTGGCGAACATCAGGTCACCCCATCTCAGATTTAAATGAGGTTTCTCCGCTTTCGTAATCAATCACAACAATAATTTCTCCACCATCTATGACAGCGTCCAACTCTTCATTTAAACTGTAAGAGCTATAGATGATGACCCAAGTTTGAGGTTTACCAGCATGTCTATTCAGCGTGGCAAATTCGGGATAACAATCGACTCCCATTTTTTGAATAATAAATTCTCTCGATTTCTCAATTGCTTCTTGAATATTCATCGTCCAACTCCTCCCCACTTTTCTGTGTTGTACTAAATCATGTATTCTCAATACTCAGGTGTTAACTGACACCAACGATCTGGTTTTTCGGGCAAATTAAACACAAATTATTCTGGAACGTTGATACCAACTACTCTGGGGAGATCTTTGTATACTTTCGTTCCCAGCGTATTGCAATGTAGAAATTGCCCAGCCTCATGCCAGACAGTTTGTTTCAATGGATTTTGATCTCTAAAGGTAAGAGTTAAAAGACCTTCTTTTGTAATAAAGAATGAACCTCGGGCATTAAGTGGTATTAGATTAGGATCAGTACAACCTACTTCTAGTTTAGCCCCACGTCGGTTTAAGTCCTTTTCTAGTTTTCTAGGTCGTTCTACACCATACCAGTCTCCTCCAGTAGCAGATAAACACTCGCTAACGCTAACCTTTCAGGGCTATTGACTAAGGAATACAACACTGTAACATCACCTTTTCAATCACCTCATCGCCGCAGCCCACGCGCAGACCGCTTTTCTGATCGACTTCTCATCAAAAGCCGCGAAGCCCAGGATCAGCCCGCGGGCCTGTTTCGGTTCCCGGGCATAGATGTGCACCGGATGAAATTCCACACCTGCCGACTTTGCCGCGTCCATCAGGGCCCGGTCCTGTTTCGCCGTCTTCCCCTGCACGACCAGATGCATGCCCGATTCGGGTAGTTCCAGGTCAAGCTGATCCCCCAACTCGCTCTTCAATGTCTCATACAGGCAGGTCTGACGCGTATGGTACAACGATCGCATCTGGCGAATGTGTTTCAGGAACTGACCCGATTCGATAAATCGATGCAGCACCATCTGCATGAGTGGCGGAGAGAACCGATCGTTCAGCCAGCGGGCGTACGCAAAAGCACCTGCGATCTGTTCAGGCACAATCAGGAATCCCAGCCGGATCGCTGGAAACAGCAGCTTGCTGAAAGAACCCATATAAATCGTTCTGCCGCGCTGATCCAGACTGCTTAGCGCTGGATGCGGGCGCCCCATGTACCGGAACTCGCCATTATAGTCATCCTCGATAATCCAGCTCTGCTGCCGTTCCGCTTCCGCCAGCAATTCCAGCCTGCGATTCAGACTCATCGTCATTGCCATAGGCCACTGTCCGCCCGGCGTCACATACATCAGCTTCGGCGATTTCTTCCGCGCGGGTACCCGCGTCAGGTCGATCCCTTCCCGGTCCACGGGCACGGGGACAATTTTGAATCCCAGCAGTTCCAGTAACTGGTTGGCGGGCGCGTTGCCCGGTTCTTCCACCCAGATCTCATCCCGTGGCTCCAGCAGCACCTGCGTGACCAGGTTCAAGCCCTGCTGCGCTCCTGATGTGATCACCACCTGCTCCTTACTGCAGGAAACGCCCCGCGAAACACCCATGTACTCAGCAACCGCGGCCCGCAACGGTTCGTACCCCTGCGCATCACACTGTTCCAGATGTCGCATCGACCAGCGGGCCTGTTCATTCGCCAGACGATTCCACGTCGCCCGCGGGAACTCTTTCACCGCAGGCAGATGCGGTCGGAACGGTTCCGCCTGAGAAGCAAATTCCGGCATCCAACTTGCATACTCATCAAGCAGTTTGCCCGATGCCGACAGCGACGCTTTGAAATTAGTCTCCGACGTTTGCGTCCGGTTTGCGTTGCCAAACTCAAACGCTTCAGGAGGAAACTGCGCAACACGCGTTCCCGAACCGGTTTCGGATTCCAGGTAACCTTCCGAGATCAACTGCTCATACGCGGCCAGCACCGTATTCCGCGAAATCCCCAGCATCTGTGAAAGCGTGCGACTGGAAGGCACCCGCGATCCCGGCGTTAAGAGTCCGCTGGAAATCCCCTCGCGAATCTGATCCTCCAACTGCTGATACTGGCTCACATCCGCCGATTTCTCGACAAAAATCGCTTCAAATTCAAATCGTTCTTTCGCGCGTCGGCTCATGAAAAGTGGCCCCATCCAATTAACCCATAGTGGTTCTTTAACGGGTCCATCGTACTGGTATAATCACAGCATCACAAGCAGCTTATTCCTTCATATTCACTGATAAGGAGACAATGAAATGTCCGGAACCCGCGTCAATTATTACAAACACGTCGGCAAAGCCGCCCAGCACCTGATGGCTATCGAAGAACTGCTCGAGCACACCACGCTCGGCCCGAAACTCCTGGAACTGATCCGCCTGCGCACCTCACAAATCAACGGCTGTTCTTTCTGTGTGAATTACCACACCCAGGTTCTCGGCTTACTGGAAGAAACTCCCGAACGCATCAACCAGGCCGCCGTCTGGGAAGAAGCCCCCTGCTTCACCGCACAGGAAAAAGCCGCCTTTCGCTGGGCCGAAACCCTCACCAAAATCTCCGACACCCGCTACGTCAACGATGACCTCTACCAGGCCACGCTCGACGCCTGGGGTGAAGCCGGCATCAGCGAACTCACACTCGCCGTCGGCATGATCAACACCTGGAATCGACTGGGCATTGCCTTCCACACCGATCACGGCTTCATCGATCAACTCCTCCGCGCCAAACGCAACGAACTGGCACACGCCTGAAAGTCTGTCAGAAAATATTTACGAATACCAACAAAGGAATTCCACTGTGAAATTACAAAGCGTCTCGTCGGCTATCTTGTTTTTCATCAGCGTCTGCTGCCTTGCTGCATTCACGTTTGCAGCAGGCGCAGCAGAACCGAAAGTCCACGTCAAAGTGCTGCGTGCGGATGAACTCCCAGTGAAACAAAACGGCAAGAACATGACTGCCACCATGCTGGATGTCACCCTCGATCCCCTCGCAGGCAGTCCCCCGCATCGGCATCCCGGTGCCGTCTCCGGTTACATCCTCGAAGGCACCTTCGAATTCCAGGTCGGCGACGGTCCTCTGCAGACCTTCCGAGCCGGCGACACCTTTTTCGAACCCGCCATGATCCTGCACCGCATCGGCCGCAACCCCGATCCTGAAAAACGAACCCGTTTCATCGTCACCATGGTGCATCCCTCCGATGCCAGACAACTGGTGATCCCAGAACCCAAATAAAAAAGCGTCAGAACTTCAACCGTCGAACACACTCATTAGCCGCAGGGCCTTAGTCCCGGTTGTACTACGAAATTGGCATCAACCAAACCTGCCTGTTGATGACTGAAGCCAGGAAATGAACTACCACGAAAAACACGAAATTTGTGATTGATCTACAGAAAGCAGCACCTTGAACTCCTCTACCCCGCGACACGAACGCCTCACCCGGTTCGCCCTTTATTTCGTCCGCCTGGCTCTGGCAGCTTCGTTTCTCTCCGCCGTCGCCGATCGCTTTGGCTTGTGGGGCGCAGCCGGCACCGGGGAAGTTTCCTGGGGCAGCTTTCCCCCATTCGTCGACTACACGGGACTGCTGCTCTGGTTCCTGCCCGAACCGCTGGTCCTACCCTTTGCCTGGACGGCCACGATCTTGGAAGTCCTGCTGGCAATCGGCCTGCTCATCGGCTTTCAGTTACGTTACGTTGCCTTCGCCAGCAGCCTGCTCCTCTTCACATTCGCTCTGTGCATGACCTTCGGCACCGGCCCCGAAGGCCCGCTCTCCTTCTCCGTCTGGACTGCCTCCGCCGCCGCCTTTTTGCTCGCCACACACCCACAGGTGCAGCGAAAGCCTGCTGAAAACTAAGGCTCTCTCACATTTGAATTGTTGAATAGAACCGTATCACACCGTTTCAATCACTGCACGGTTCATTGCTGATCAACATAAAGCGCGTAGATGTGTGCGCTGCTGTCATTCGCGAAGGTAACCCGAATTGAGAATGGTTCGGTGACCGCAATATCGTCGCTGTTTGTGGCCGGCCAGATGATCGCCTGACGCGTGCCGTTGTGAGTGAGCCTGGCAGCGTTCTTGCCCGAATAACCGGCGATGGATTTGCCCCGGTTATCAATCAGCTCAACGCGCGGCGGGGATCCGATATTGGCCTGGTCAATATTCGCGATCAGGCGGACGCCGTTCTGCTGTGGGTGAATGGTCATCGTGTCAAATACCGCAGCGGCACTTTCGTCGATTCGCGACAGATAACCGAAGCCGTCACGTCGCATCGTGACCAATCCCACACCGCCACGTGGCGGGAACTTCGGGGCTACCGTCAGATCCCAGGCACCGTAGTAAATATAGGTCTCGTCGCCGACATGAGCGAAGCCCTGTCCCTGGAGCAGGCCGCCTACGTCCCACTCGCCAACTTGACCGGCTTTAATCAGCACGTAGTCGCGGATCGGTTCGCGGAAGTGAATGCCATCGTTGCTGATATTGAGGCCAAGATCGATGATCCGATCTTTCCACTCGGCAGCGCCCCGCCAGATCCCGTAAACGCCGAGCAGCACATTGTTGCGATGCCACACCGACGAGGGTAAATGTGCTTCCTCATCTTCAGCGGGCTTGCCGGGAATGCCAATCGCGGTGCCGCGCATGAAACCGAATGCGGGCGATTCCTGCCAGTGAATCAGATCCGGCGAGCGATACGTCGTCATCACCCGCCCCGCCACTTTGCCATCAGCCTGATACACCCAGGGAGTAATCTGTTGACCGGCAAGGTGGTACATGCCTTTCCAGCGAAACAGACCGCCCTGCTCAAAATGCACGGGCGGCAGCGTGCGGTATTCATCTTTGATCTGGCCGTTCTCGAACTCCATCTTGGTGGCAGCCCGCCAGCGCAGTCCGTCTGCACTGAAGAAAGCAACTGAGGTCGCGACATTTTTCTTGCGCGCGGCCAGACGGGTCTGCACATTCATCATCATCTTGAAACGACGCGTCGGATCGGGCTCGTCCGCTTCGTGGAGCACGATCATGTGGATCGTGCAGGCTTCCGGAGGATCGAAGGCGACCAGGTTGTTGTTGGTATTACCTCGATATTCGACCAGCCCGAGATTCGGTTTGGTCCAGTGAATGCCATCGTCACTCTCTGCATAGGCGACACGCAGGCCTTGGTACGCCCGCTTGAATACGGTATCGTCCAGAGCAACGTACCAGAGTTTATATTTTCCCTCGTGTTCAATCATCGAACCGTAAAACTGAACGCCCCCTGCATCGCAGGCTCCCTTTTTACCGATGGGGATCAGCGGATTGTCCGGATGCTTCTTCGGCGGCGTCATCGTCAACTTGAGGTTCGACTTCCACGGGATGCTGTGTTCGTCAAAAGCGAACAGGCTGACATCGTATTCCGTCGAATCTTCCGCTTGAACCGCAGTGGTCAGTACAAACACAATCGCAAACAGTAGCAGACGAATCATGGAGTGCTCCTGGCTTTAATTGAATGGCACTACCGATTAAGGCAATGACGATGGGCGTAATTTTAAAGCAGTGTAGCGGTTTCCGCTGTGCGAATCCAATAATATCGTCGCGTATTAAACGCAGACGTGGTGCGAATCAAGATCGATGACACCGCATGCGGCAAACTGATATTTCTATTTTCATCCACTTTTTTCTTCGCTGATCGATCCGAGCGTGACTATAATAGCAGTCGTTGCTCAGGAATGTCTTTTTACTCGATTAACGACTCGAACAACCATAGAGGAGAATGCCAATGAGAGACCTGGGATTGAAAGTCTTCACCATCGCAGCGGCACTGGCCATCAGCCCCCTGCTGTTATCCGCAGCGGAACAGGATTCCCAAGCCAATGACAACATCCAACTGGATCCCATCGTCCGTGAAGGGACCGCGCATCTGAATTACGACGACGCGACCCGGGCACGTTACCACTTCCACAATGGTCACTGGATGTTTGAGACCGAAGAAGGCCAATGGCTGATCCATCAGAACGGCGCCTGGAAACGCTCCAGACCCATGAAGGACATCACGACGACACTGCAGATGAGTTCCTACACCGCGCAGGTTCCCGCGGAGCCTGGGCTGGAGCCTGTTCCGGAAAATCCGCCAATGATTGAGTCTCTTCCTGACGGCGGCGTCATCTTCAGACCACCCCCAGGCGGCAACCAGCTCGCCCCCTATTTCGATCAGTTCATCCCCAGCTACGCCAGCACGGGTCGCGGCTCTTACGGGGGATATGGTGGCGGCTGTTATGGCGGCAGCTATTACAGTTCGTACCGCCGCTGGTAAAGCCGGAAACAGGTTACCGCAACAGCGAACCTGCTTCAGAATTGGTGAGAACAGATAGCAACCGGTGTCAGGTCCAGGATCTTTTGGACCTGACACTTTAGTTGCTGCAAGATCCATTTCTCATTTCTAAATTCAGCGAAGAATACCATGCCCGTCTCTACTGAAACTCAAGTTCGTGTCGCGCATGCGGATGTGGTCATGGACATGGCGTTCCAGCGCTCCCTGGGATACTGGCAGCATGGCGAGAAGGAAAGCGATCCCTGGCTGAAACGGACGGGCGACTCAGGTGCCATCTTTCTCGAAGAGAAACAAGCCGTCATCATCGAAGGGGACTGTCTCCATCAAGTCTCGGCTCCGGAAGGGGGCACGATACTTGTCTGCGGCAATCTGTACTCCACTCTGGATGTCAGCGGCTTCTCCGAAATCATCATCACCGGCGATGTCAGGCCGGACGGTTATATCAGAGCCGATAACTCTTGCCATACGTTTATTGGAGGCCGCCTCGAAGGCACACTGCAGTCTTCTGATTGGAGCAAAGTCTGGATTGAATCCGATTTATCAGGTGTCCTGAAAACCGGATTCTCTTCCACGCGCATCCACGTCAACGGCGATTACACCGGGAGCATCATACCCCATGAACAACCATCCTCATTCTTTCTGACCGTCGCCGGCTTTGCTGCGAATGATTCACTTCACAGAATCATGGAATACTACCCCAACCGTTTTAATGCCTCCATCAGCGTCAGCGATGTCCCGCCAGGCCTGTACCCGCTGGAGGACTCTCTTCGAAGAAACGAACGTGGCAATTGTTTTGCCCGCTGGTCGGTTCAACAACAGCGATAATCAGTAATCAGTAATCAGTTGGGCATAAATAAATGCCAGCGAAAAGTCACATTTTTCGGCCCCCGCTCTCAGGTAAGACAAGACTCCCCCCGAATCGACTGATATACTGACACAGAAAGTCGGTTCGCTGACGCAAATGTCGCGCCCCCCCCCTTAAATCCTGCACTCGATTTCAAGGACCACTGATGATGTACCGCTTGAGTCTGCTGCTGTTTGCGCTGTGCTGTGCCGCTCCCACTTTTGCAGCAGAGCGTCCCAATGTCCTGTTTATCGCCGTCGATGATCTGCGTCCCGAACTGGCCTGTTACGGCAAGCAGCACATTCATTCGCCAAATATCGACAAGCTGGCCGAGAGCAGCGTGTTGTTCGAGCGGGCGTTCTGCATGGTGCCCACCTGTGGTGCTTCGCGGGCCAGTCTGATGACCGGCATCCGCCCTGCGCGGAATCGCTTTGTCAACTTTCTCGCCTGGGCCGAACGCGATGCGCCGAATGCCACGACGATGAATACCCAGTTCAAACAGAACGGCTACTACACGGCGTCGCTGGGAAAGATCTTCCATCACCCCGCCGACAACAGGCAGGGCTGGTCCGAACCGCCGTGGCGACCGAAAGGGGTGCAATGGTATCAGCGACCGGAAAACCAGGAAAAGCACGCCGCACGACAGAAGCTGGGCAACAAGAAAAAAGGGCCCGCGTGGGAATCAGCCGACGTCCCCGATAACGCGTACATGGATGGCGTATTGGCAGAGAAAGCCATTGAGAAACTGCAGCAGTTGGAAAAACAGGAGCAGCCTTTCTTCCTGGCGGTCGGTTTCTTCAAGCCGCATCTGCCCTTCATCGCTCCCCAGAAATACTGGGATCTGTACGACCACGACAAAATCCAGTTGCCCGCCAATCACAAAGTCCCGCAGGACGCACCAAAAGAATCAATTCACAGATTCGGCGAACTGCGGGCCTACGCCGACATTCCCGCGAAGGGCCCGGTCTCTGAAGAAACCGCCCGCAACCTGATTCACGGCTATTACGCCTGCGTGAGTTATACCGACGCGCAGATTGGTAAGCTGCTGGCGGAACTCGATCGTCTGCAACTCAGCGACAACACCATCGTCGTCCTCTGGGGCGATCATGGCTGGAACCTGGGCGATCACACACTCTGGTGCAAGCACAGCTGCTACGAAAGCTCGCTGCACATCCCGCTCATCGTGCGGGCACCGGGGATCAAGGGGGGCGAACGCCGCTCATCGCTGATGGAGTCGATTGACGTCTATCCCACCCTCTGCGATCTGGCCGACATCCCGCAGCCGAAACACCTGAAAGGGCAAAGCTTCGTCAGCCTGATGAAAGACTCTACAGCAGAATGGAAACAGGCCGCTGTCAGCCGTTATAGAAACGGCGATACCATTCGCACCGATACGCTCCGATATACCGAATACACGCTTCCCAAAGGCAAGCTGGTCTCGCAGATGCTTTACGATCACAGCACCGACCCGCTGGAGAACGTCAACGTTTCCGCACAGCAGGCCGACGCCGTCAAAGAGTTGTCCGCACAGTTAAAGCAGCTCAAAGGCCGTAACCGGAAATCCGGCAAAGGCAAGCAGAAGCCATAGCGGCCTTTATTGAAGGTAAACTGCTTTATAATAAAATCAGAATCAGAACGATAATCAAAATCAATCCGATCCCTCCACTGGGCCCGTATCCCCAGTTACGACTGTAGCCCCACGTAGGTAAGGCTCCGAGCAGAAACAGAATCAGGATGATTAATAAAATTGTCTCTAACATGACTTCACTCCTTAGCTGTAGATCTCATTGAATTGTTTAAAATTTGCCAGGCTTGACTATTGCGGGTAAATGCAGTTTGTATGCCAGTAAACCTCTTCTGACATTATTTTTCTCATATTCAATAAGAACCCTGTCTTTAAAGGGCTTATTAGCACTCCACTCGTCTGTTTTCCAAAATCAGCGGGCACCGCAATCACTCAATCCGCCTAAATATGAGCGATCACAAACCAGCCTGGCAGCCAAACCGACTCAACCATAAATAAAGGAAATAAAGGGGTCAGCGACTGTCTTGGATTATGTCAAGAAGCAAGAAGATTTTGATCCCACGTCTGATTGTTTTTCATCATGGAATTCAGGATGGTGATAAACTTTCTCATGCAGGCTGTGATGGCCAGCTTCTTCGGTTTACCTCTTTCCAATAAGGACAAGTAAAATGCTTTGATGCGACTGTTCCAGCGCGTGGCTACTAAGGTCGCCATATAAAGGATCCGCCGTATCTGGCTTCTGCCGGCATATGTTCTGCGCTGCCCTTTGAATTTGCCACTGTCCCGAACGAGAGGAGCCAGGCCGACGAGCTTGGCGATCTGCTGCCGATTCAGTTGCCCGAGTTCAGGCAGCCCGGCAATCAGGTTAGCGGTTGTTGCCGGGCCGACACCTTTCGCAGAGAGCAGAATTTCGGACTTCTGTTTCATGGTCTGGTCGGCTTCAATGACCTTCAGCATTTCATTGTCCAGTTTTTTAAGCTGTTTCTGATAGAGTTGGATCGCCCGTTGAATGAAGGCCCGAATTTGCCGATCCTCAATTTGCTGCTGACGATTGGATTCCTGGGTAATCATACTTTGAACCTGTTCTCGACGAGTTGCCAGCAACTTGAGTTTCTCCCTGTTTCGATCGATTTTTCCCATCGTCCTCGGTTGCATCATCTGTCCAAAAGAGGCGATGATCCTGGCGTCGATGGCATCGTTTTTCTCAAGCTTCCCACAGGCTCTGGCAAAGTCACGAATCAGCTTCGGATTCACCACGGCACATGCAATTCCCTGGCTCTGTAAATATTTGACCAGTTTCTTTTCGTAGCCACCCGTGGCTTCCATGACGACGGTTGCGTTGAGCTTGATGATCTGCCGGGCAAGCAGCTTGAGGGAATCCTGCTGATAAGCGATCTTCTGCTGCTGGCCATTAATCGTATGGAAGAGATCGAGTGAATCTTTAGAAACATCAATGCCAACCACAGAAATTGAAGAGGAGTCTTTCATCGTGTGTCCCATCCTAGTAAAATACGAGCTCACCTGAGTGGCTCTAGCGACTGTTCGGGTTGAAAACGATGCGGCTCTGCGATCCAACTGACCCACGGTGTCTATCAGCACCCAGGACTCGACGATCTACAAAGTCGCAGCTCATCCCTGATGGCCATCAGGGATGAGCTCTTATCAATATAACCAGCCACATCAATTCTGTAAGCCTGGTCCAATGCCGCTCGTACCCGAGATACTAGGAACCTATTATTTTTGGTTCCTGACCCCTTTATTTAAAAAAGAACCCGGAAAACAGATAATTCTGCTTCCCGGGTCTGAACAGAAGGCCCCAGCCAGCGGAACGAATTTGTTCAGATCCGTTCCGGCCATTTCCGTTATAAGCATTTCATAAATGCGACCAGGGCCTGCTTTTCCTGCTCCGTCAGATCGGTCTGCAGTACCAGGTTAAAGAACTCCACCGTGTCCGCCAGCGTCATCAGACGGCCGTCATGATGATACGGGGGCGAATCTTTAATCCCACGCAGTGTGAAGGTTTTAATCGGACCGTCGGGCATATTGTACTGATCACTGATCGTTTCAGTCTTGTAGAACCGCTCCAGATGCAGGTCGTGCATTTTATCGTCCAGATAAAACGGCGCCGGATGGCATTCGGCACAACGACCTTTGCCAAAGAAGACTTCCTGCCCCTGCAGTTCCAGCTCAGTTGCTTTTTCCGGAATCAGTTTCCCGAAGACATCCAGCTTGGGAGCCGGGGGAAAATCGAGCATATTCTGCATCTGTGCCATCATCGCGACGGCATCACTGCGATCAGGAAGATGCACGCCTTTCTTGGCGGCGATCACATGGTCGCCATCGAAATAGGCGGTTCGTTGTTCGAACTCACTGAAATCTTCGACGCTCCGCAACGATCGCTTTGAGCCATGTATCTGTTGATTGAACATGCCCCGCAGACTGACGGTATCAATCCGAAAACGAGCGGCTTGAGGTCGGGTATCCGGATTCAAATGAAAGGCAGCATTCGTGTGTCCGTTGACATGACAGTCCAGGCAGGATACTCCCAGACTCGCTTCTTTCACTTTGCGATCTTCTGTCTGGTTAAACTGCTGTTGCGGGAACGGTGTCAGCAACAGCCGCATGCCTTCCATCTGCACGGGAGTCACTTTTCCTTTCAACAGTTTGTAATAATTCTTGATCGACAGCACCTGTCCCTGCGAAATATCTCCCAGGTCGGGACGACTGGAGAGAAAGATCGGCGGTGGAAATTCAGGGGTCAGGTGATCGGGCAGATCGAAGTCGACATCAAAACGGGACAGATCGCGGTTTTCCAGCTTCTGGATCGCATCAATCTGATTCTTGGGAAAGACCTGCCCTCCGACCGGATGATTGGCGTGCGGCAAAGGACGGAAACCATACGGAAAGGTATTCGTCTCTTTAATGCGTTCGGGAGTCGCCGCCGAGAGCTGTTCCCAGGTCACGCCTTCGGGCAATTTCACGCGTACTCCCTCCTGAACCGCTTTCCGACCGCCGGACATCATGGTTTCAGAGGGTTGATCGCTCATGTCATAGCGATTTTGGAACAGATTTTCCTGACGCTGCATCAACTTCGGTTTTTTCTCTACATCCGCCTGCATGACCTCTTCAAAAGGTTTCTCTTTGACCACAGGCATGTAAGTCTGATCGGGCAGCTTGGGCTTTGCCTTGTCTGCTTCCTGTGACTTTAAAGCAGGGGCAAAAGAAGTACAAAGTACCCCCGTTAATAAACTGAGCATCAATAATTTACTCAAGCTTCTTCGTTGCATTGATTCGATCCTTTTCCTGGCGATTCATCTGGAAATAATTACTCAACAACTGCCTCCCCGTTCGGTCTTAAATACCAGACGGCGCAGAGTTGACCGACCCGAAAATACCTCAAGCAGAGACTATGGATTTACTGTCGCAACAGCTGAAACAGCAGATGTTATGCCAAACTGAGAGAGTCCGTGCCTGAAAGAACAGATACAATCCTCTGGAGCACATCCCATTTAACTATCGCGTCTCGCGATCTATAAAAAGCAGTTCAAATCGAACGGGAGACGCGAAAGAAAAACAGGAGACAGCCTATGGTACGGAATAAATTTGCAGGTTAAAAAGCGAATTTTACTTCCGAAGTGGTAGGGGAATCCCCGATGCGGATGATTTCCGATCAAAGTGACCGTTTTCAAGCCAGCACAGTACCGCCCGAGCGAGCCACTTTTGACCAGCGTGGCTCTCGAGCTGCAATTTTCAGTCCCGGCGGTCTTGGAGACGCTACAGTCAAACGGGAAACCGTCGAGCGTGGCCAGAAATCGAGATACTTATCTCTGCTTAAGCGGTGCGTGAGAGGGAATTGGCTGCGGCTGCCCCTTCACTTCGGTCAATGGAACGATCTGAATGGCATTGAACATCGAATAACCGCTGGGGCCGCGATGGCTGATGAGTGTCACTTCTTCGCCCGCCTTCTTCTTGAACTGGAAGCTGACATACTGCAGACCTTCACGGTAAGGCTGCGTCCGATAGTCCCAGGTTCCGTCATTGGCGGTCGCTTTTTTGCCAACCACCCGCTTGCCGACTTTGAGTTCAATCTCCGCATTCTGATCGGGCGCATCGCCGTGGGCAAAGACATAGATTTTGTACTTACCCGCCGGAAGGTCGAGAATTTTTGTTTCCAGATCCACACAGCGACAGTTGTGATAAATATAACCCTGGAAGATACCGCTCTGCCCCTTGATGCCCCACTCCCCATCATGACGGGTTACCCGCAAACGGGCGGTACTCGGGCTGGCATCGCTATAGCGCATATAGTCGACGGCGGTTGTGCCAATATCCACTGAATTCCACACATCACTGGGCCGCCCCACGATGCCATCGTAATTCCCGATTCCCGGATCATGGGCAAACACCACATTCAACGACCGTACCGCCGGCCGTTTCCCGGCTTGAATCAGATCAGGACGACTGCCATTTTTGAAAGGTTTCTGAGTGGGAGCAACGGGAATCGATTTCAATTCGCTTCGCTTCGGCTGTCTGGGTAGCGACTCCTGTCGAGACTGTTGCTGATGCTGTTGCGGTGCCTGCGAAGATTGCCTGAGCGACTCCGCCCGAGACTGCTGCTCGCCACGTTGAGTGGTCTCGGCCTGTTGTGCCCAGGCGGTTCCGCTGAACGCCACCTGGAAGACTCCCAGCAGACCGGTCAGCCCGATAAATGTGATCGCCAATGCAACCATCGTCCGCACTCGGACCGGACGTCGATCCTGGGTTTCCAGCAGAATCGCCTGCAGTCGCTCTGCAAAACCGCTGCGCGACGCCATCGAGACAGCCAGGTATTTCAGCCTGCGACCTGCCTGGAATCGCGAGACCACCTGCAGCAGTTGGTCGGCGTAGTCGGAAGCCCGGGTTCCATTTTGTAAGACAATATCATCACAGGCGCGTTCCCGTTCGAAATGCACACAGCGGGAGGCGAACCAGATCAGCGGGTTCAACCAGTAGACTGCACACGTCAGTTGCACAAACAGTTGCAGCAGGCAATCGCGACGCGAGACATGCGCCAGCTCATGCAGCAGCGCAACACGGATTTCCTCATCCGACCACTGCTCTGCTTCGCGCGGCAGTAAAATTGAGGCCCGCAGCATGCCCCATGTCATCGGCATCGTCCACTCTTCTTTCACCAGTAAAGTGACAGGCTGCGTACAACCTAATGTTTCGCGACAGGTCTGCAGGATGTCAAACAGGCGTCCTTCCGAAACCATTTCACACTGCCGACCAATTGAACGAAGTCGAACCGACATCACCGCCAGTCGCAGACACAGCAGCACCACTCCCGTCAACCAGCAGACGCTCAACCACTGCATGGCTTGTGAAATATAAAACGTCGCGTCTGCGGAGCGACTGTTTTGAATCTTGTGCTGAGTTGTGAACGTGACAGCAGGCGGTATTTCTGTTTGGCTGGCAGCAGTATTTGCAGCGTTGTACGGTATCGTTTTCACAACAGGCTCTGCTGCCGACGTTGTCTGGCTGGTATTTGCAGCATTCGCCTGCGACAGGGAAAACGTTCCCATCGACCATTTCGGCAGGCTCGCATTGATGACAGGCAAAGCCAGTACCGCCAGGAGCGCAGCACCCCAGACCGTATGCCGCACAGAGGCGCTCGCCTGTTGTAACAACCGTGTCAACAGAAATGCAGCCACCAGAATCGCGGTCGACTTGATCACCAGGTCCAGCAGGAAATCAGGCTGTCCGATAAACGCAATAAGTTCCCAAAATACATCCATCGTTTAATTCCCCTTTTCTCGCGCTGCTTTGATAAGTTTGACCATCTCACGCAATTCGTCGTCGGTCAGAGTATCGTCGCCACTGGTCAGCTGCGCCGCTAAAGCCTGCTTAAAGGAACCATCAAAGAACGTCTGGATCACATGCTTCAACGCTTTCGTCCCTTCCGGTCGTCGTGGCGATGTGGGCGCGTACACAAACTCGCGTCCCCGCTTATGCCGACTCACGATGGTCTTATCCATCAGAATACGCAGCATGGTGCGAATCGCGGTCGGCGTCGGTGCGTTCGGCAGATCACTCTGGATCTCCAGCACGGTCGCTTCCCCGCGCGAATAAATCGAATCCATAATCTGGCGTTCCCGCCGGCTGAGTTCGATATGCTGTGACATTTCCCGTTCCCTGTAATCGCTTCAAAACTGACACGCTAAATTATTAGCGTTTACACAAGGCGTGTCAATACGAAAAGCTAATTTATTAGCGAATCGGTCCTGTAAGCCATCTGAGCTTCTCAAGTCAGTCTTGCGTCTCAGCCGCGTGCCCTTCCGCTTGACTGGGAACTACGGCCCCTTCCGGGGTATGAGATTTCCGATAAAGCCCCCTGGCCTGCATCACTTCCTGATTCGGCAGATGTGAACCACAACGCTCGCACTGTGACCGGTACTGAGGTAAGTGAAACTCACATCGGGGACAAATATACCACAACCAGTCAGCTCGCGTGCGTCCGGGATTGGTTTCCGCAGCTGCGATGGCAGCCAGTAACATCTCTGCGGTCGACTCTACGCCATATGTATAAGTTGTGACGGTTGCCTCAGAATGATCCTGCTGTCCCTGCTTCAAATTGAACCAGGGACAGAATTCCTGAGGCATCGGATATTCAAGCAGATACCAGCCTGGATCACGCGATGCGTGTATCCACGCCAGTGAAGGCACATGATCGGAGGGGTCTTCCGCATCCCGGGCATTGAAATTCATCATCGAATGTGAAGTACCAACCCAGAGATCCGGCCCCTCTATCGTTTCGAGATATGTGAGAAGTTGATAGTTTGGAAAATCGTATTCCCGATAGACATTGTATGAATCCGGATCGGGTCCCCACCGTTTCAGAAGTTGATCCCCCCACTGATGCTTGATTCCTGTGATTTTCATAGACTCTTATTTCTCATATTTATCGATAATCTACCGACAACCTGGCGAACAGAAATTTGCCTGTTCTCGTTCCTGATCAATCCGTTTCAGGTGCGATAATGCCTTCAGGAGCGGATACTGTCCGATACAGGCCTTTTGATTTCATCTCATTTTCTGGAGGAAAAGAAAAACGACAACGCTCACAGTGCACCATGTAATGGGGAGAGTGCAAGTCACAGACCGGGCAGAGATACCATATCCAGTGGGCACGCGTTCGACTCGGATTCGTATCCGAAGCGGCAATCGCATTTAATAACTGGGTTGCCGCCATCTCTTCACCACTGGCTGTTAAAGTTACCCAGGCACTTGCCCAGAGATTATTATTCCCGTGCCGCCTTTTAACTCTGGGAATGACATCACGTGGTACCGTCTGAGCCCCCTCCTCCACAATTTCCGCAGACGCTGGAACCCAGGGACGTGCTTCGCGTGGCAAAGGATATTCAATCCTGTAAAAGACAGGTGAGGAATTGAAATGGTAACTGTTAAACCCGGAGATTTTGACGAACACCAAAGGTGGTACAAGATCATTTTCATGTTAGGAATCACGAGCGTAGAAACTGAAAAGTGAGCTATTTCTGGAATACCACAAGCTCGGCCCTTCAACCGTTTCCAGGAACGTTAAGAATTGCTGGACAGCAAGATCAAGGGCATCATAATATTCAGGCTCACTAGCTCGAGAGGGAAAGGAGGAAACAAATTGTGTTTCTTCCTGTTCGAATGTCATACTCAATAGTTTCATTCAGTTTAATCCCTTTTGGAGGGGGCAGCAGAGAGATTAACATGATTTGAGGTAATGAAGCCAGGAGATGAGTCCCTCTGATTCGATTTTGATCACCCACTACCTACACCAGTCCAGGTAACCTCCCCTAAATGACTAACTGTCTTCATCTACATAGTCACAGTAAAAGCAGGTCTCTTCCGGAATCGAAACCGTCTGCTGTAATTTCGGTTGCTTCTGTTTGCGGCGCACCAAGAGATCACTACCTTCTATGAGAATTCAGGCATACCACTTCATCATGTTATCAGTGAGAGAATCGAGAAAAAAATGAGCCCCCTTTCAGGGATCTGCTTTTTCTTCTTTGCGTTCCGTGACGGTTCCCTCTTCTTTGATATAAACCCGAGTTCCTGCTGGGAAATCAAGATTCGAAAAAACAGTTTCAGACAGTTGCTGCAGATCAAGCGAGATGCTGGTGACATGGAATTTTTCCCGCCACGAAAGCTGCTGTTTCCCTTCCCGTTTGATCACGAACGAATCGTATCGGTCGGTGTGAAACCTCACAGGTATCCAGACACCGGGTTGGACTTCTCGCCATTCATCGACCGTCGATTCCGCAATGGGCATCTCTGTTGACCAGCGGTACGTGTAACTCAAATTCCGCACAGGCAGCAGGTTTCGATCCACAGCCAGCCAGAGTTCCCAGCCGTTATGACGGGTTCCGTTGGAGAGAATGACATCAATGAGCACCCTCTTGCATTTGTGCCCCTGAAATTCACGATCTGCTAAGAGTTGAGTTTCAATTTTCGAACCGGGAGCAACATAAGAAGGGTTCGGGTACGCCAATACTGCTGGCGCCCCTTTCATATACGTGGAGAGAGGAACCTTCGGGGCTCCACTGCTGAGCAGATACATATGCGGCCGGGCCAGGTTCGTCAGGCTCGGGTACTCATCCGAAACCTGACCTTGACGCTGGGAGTGAGTTTGCTCGGCGTTCTCTGGAGTCTCGATGAGTAACTTCCGCAAACTGCGAAAGGTGGTTCCATCAAAAACCTGAATTGATTCCGACTCACTGTATCTGCTTTTAGGACCGTTCTTCGGGACTTTCACTGCCCCGATATATCCCACTTTTAAACGCCCTTTGGATTTCTCTTCCAGTCGAAATTTCTGTCCCTGTAGCGTGAGTGAATAGTCCCACTGTTTTCGAATCTGCTGATCCGGGTCTGCCGCTTTGGGAAATTTTTCGTAAACTCGTGTCAGTTTGAGCCGCTGGTCTGCATAGAACTTCTCATTGCGTTCAATCTCACGAATCAGATCCTGCAGCGTTTCGATCTGCTGTTCCCCGGATGCAGGTTCCTTCGACTCAGCCTGCGCCCGGGGTTTATCTGGTTCCGCTCCAGTAGCAGAGACAGAGAATACATGGACTGGCATCAGAATCAGTAGAGAGATATATAAAGCATTTCCCATCAGTTTTATCTGTAACAGCACGTTGATTCTCCTGGTGACTCAATGAGAAACGAAGTCCAGCTTCTTCAATTCAACATTCTTCAATCGTTCGCGTCCTGTTCCGGAATGATCTTCAGCTTGGCCAGCCATTCCATTGACTGCTTCTGCCAGGCGTCCCACATCGGGCCTTTGTAGCCATTCAGTCCATGACCGCCGGAAGGAAGTTCCAGCAGTTTGGAAGGAATCTTCTTCGCCTGCAGAGCCGCATACAGATCCTGGCTGTTTTTGATGGGCACCGGTTTGTCATCAACGGCATGCGCCAGGAAAATGGGAGGTGTCTCTGCGGTCACCTGTTTTTCGTTGGAAAACAGTTTTACCATCTCCGGAGTCGGATTGTCGCCCAGCAGATTTTTACGCGAGCCCCCATGCGTACTTTCCCCCATCGTCACGACAGGATAAACCAGGATGGCAAAATCGGGACGGCAGCTTTCGCGATCAACGAGTTCTTTGGCCTGGGGATTTCCTTTATCAAAATGGGTCGCCGCAGTCGAAGCCAGATGTCCGCCGGCTGAAAAGCCCATGATGCCGATCCGATTGGGATCGATGTCCCAGCGTTTGGCATTCGCCCGCACCAGACGAATCGCCCGTTGGGCATCCATTAAAGGCACGTACGTACGACCGTGGGGCATCCGGTATTCCAGCACGATCCCGGTAATCCCATGTTGATTGAGCCACTTGGCAATGCCGTGCCCTTCTCCGCCGGTTACCAGTCGCTGATAACCGCCGCCCGGACAGATCACAATCGCGGCCCCGTTCCCTTTTGCCGGTCGATGCACGGTGATTTTGGCGTCTTCCTTTTTGAAGTGCTCCCTGTCAATCGGTGCGTGACCGTTCCATAACGAAAACTCTTCCGGAGCCAGACTGGTGGCTTTGGTCGAGACACTGACCGTCGGCGGAACCAGCAACGCGGACAAGACCTGCGCGTAAACGCGATGCCCGAAATCATTCGGATGGTTCACGCCGTTTCCGGTCAGATCCCAGTCCTGTTTCTGCTTGAGAAACTCGGTCCAGATCGAAGTCATATCCGCCAGCGCGACTCCCGGCTCGCAGAGTTCCGCCAATGCATCGCGATACTGGGGAAACAGTTCATGTTTGAGTCGTACCCAGTCCCGGTTGCCCAGCATGGGGGCGACCAGAATGAATTCTGTTTCCGGCAGCTTTTTTCGAACCTCTTCCATCAGGGCTTGCGTATTGGCCTGATATTCTTTAGCAGAGCGACCGGCGGAATCGTTCATGCCAAACGCGATGATCACCAGATCGGGTTGGGGTGCCACCACCTGGTCCACTTCCGTCAGCGCCCAGCGTGTGTCTTTGCCTCCCACCGAGGGATTCGTCACATTGACCTTCGTCTGATACTTATGTTCCAGATGCTGCTGCAGCAGTTCCAGAAACGCTGGCTGAAACGGCGCCGCCCCTGCCCAGCCTGAGGCATTACAGCCCGTGGAGATACTGTCTCCCATCAACACGATGGAAACCGGCTTCTGCTCGCGCAGCTTGCTTATCGTGCGGGGCAGCATTTTCTCATCAAAGGTCGGCGTAATCCCCTGCCAGTTGACCGGCTCGTGAGTGTAGGTGATGCAGGTCTGCATATTGTGATATTCGAGTTTCCCGCCAAAGAAGATTTCGCCATTCCCGTCGCGGTGCGTCAGTTTATGTCGCTGTGAGTCATCGGGACGACGCAGGTCAGCAGGCGTCTGCGAATTGATTCTCGAATTGGCAGTCAGCATAATTTCGTGCGTCCCTGGATTCCAGCAATAGTCGCGGCATTCCTCATAAGTAATCGTCCCCGCAGAGTTAGTCACTTTCAAAACTCTGTCGATCGGAAACAGGACCGATGCACTCGCTACCCCGGTTTCCGGATCTTGAATAAACAGGACTGATTCACCGCGAACCGTATCCCCCTGCCAGAACGGTTTCAGCAACTCAGGCTGATACTTCCACTCTGACTTCGCTTCAGGTTCAGCAGCGAAAGTAATTCCCGACAGCAACAGCATTGCCGCTGTCAGAGCAGTAACCAGTCGCCAGGATCGGTTGACATTGAATTGAGAGAGGAAAAACCCGGCGTGAATGGGATTAGGACTGTTCACAAAAAACCTCCGATTGAGCTGCCTGGACGAGGATATCACTGTTACAATAAAACGGACCTGCATTGTAACGCGCTCAATTTCGTTTGTCTGCTGAATTGAGAGAAATGCCGACAATCAGGATCTGCCAGAAATGGAATGACACATTTTGCATAATTTCTTTGGATATATTTTTCCCCGTTTGATAGATATTGATATACGAATCAGTCTTTTAAGAAATCGGTAAATCCCAAGTAACAAGAGGCAACTGTGGCGAATCCGGATCACATATGGATCATCCGACAGGGAAATCAAGCGATCAATCAATGGAAAAGCAGGCATCCCGATGCAGGTCTGGATCTTTTTAAAGCGGATTTGCGAAGAGATAACTTAAGTGATCTCGATCTGTCGGAAGCTGATCTGAGAAATGCAGACCTGCGAGATGCGAACCTCGAAGGCAGTGATTTATCAGGAGCTTATCTGGGGCAAGCCAGACTTTGCCAAACAAATTTGTGTCGCGCCAATCTGCAGAAGGCTGACCTGACTGGGGGCAATCTGACAGGCGCCATTTTGAATGAAGCGAATTTGGAAGCTGCTTATTTGAATCAGTCCAATTTTAGTCATGCTGATTTAAACGAAACGAAGCTTGCCCACACTAAATTAATGGAAGCAAATTTCTTCAATGCCGATTTAAGGAAAGCGGATTTAAGTGGTGCTGACCTGAGGGGAGCGAATTTAAAATGGTCTAATCTCAGTGGAGCCAGGTTATCAGCTGCTGAGTTAAGTAAAGCAAATCTGATCGAAACTGATTTGAGCGACGCGGATCTGACTGAGGCCATTTTCACTGATGCGAAATTGCGGCAAGTCAAATTGAATAATGTAACCGGATATAATTTGACTTCTGAACAGGAAGCCGAGAACGCAAAAAAGATAACAAAAAGAATTATGGGAACTGGTTATTTGATTATCCTGATCTCTGTTCTGATATTTCTCGGATTGATCGCGATGGGCACTGTCTTTCCGCCATCAACAGACAACCCTGGTCAACTTGATCCCGCTGCTTCGGGAATAATCACTTTCCTGGCAATGGGAATTCTGCTTATAGGTTTTCTTACCGGTTCTGTGTATATTGCGACAGACAAGGGTTATTCCGGGGAACTGGGATTCATTATCACATTCTGTTTTATCCTGACGGCATACCTGCTGTTGCAGGTCCTGCTGGCGGAATTCATCGGAGTCGCATTTTTCGGTCCAATCGTTCTGGCACTTTTACCAGATAAAAACCAGAGACGAACTTACTGAAGCAGATTCGAAAGCAACGGTTGTACCGACGGGAATCTGCAAAACAATGCGGTATTCACGCAATAGCCTGAATGCCTTGCTCTTATCACCTGCAATGATTTGCAGCCTGTTTCGCGTCGTGTTTCCCAACTCTGTTGATCGTCGGCCCACTCAGTTTCCAAATCAGAAATCGGCTCGGAAATGCTCCGGACCCCCAGCGACTGCCAGTATTTTTTTGTACCCTTATGTGAGCAAAAAACACGCAGGTTAAGACAAAATTAATTAGCTTTGCATTAGTTTTTACTGTTGCGTTTTGTATAGAATATATGACACAGGTCCAGCCTGTCACTTCATTTGCAGTCTGGTACGCTGTCATCTCTGAACAATTCAAGGAACGACTCTGGGAGTTATTGCATGTCAGGAAACCAAATCGGTCGCCGCGGTCTGCTTGCGCGGCACTGGAAGTTAAGCAGTTGTTGTATTGCCGCCTTTGCGTTCATCGTCTTCTCCAGCCTGCCCGACTCCGAGGCAGCACCACGACGAAAACCCGTCGCAAAAAAAGCCGCTCCGAAAAAAGAAGAACCGCTCCCGCCACGATTCACAGTCAAATCCAAGCCCGTCAGTACGACCAAACTTTCATCAGCCATCAAATCGGCAGAACAGATCGACAAGCTGGTTGAAGCCAACTATCGGAAATACAAAGTCGAACCCAACCCGATGACGACCGACGAACAGTTCCTGCGTCGCATCTACCTCGACATCACCGGCACGATCCCCACCTATCGGGAAACCAAATACTTCCTGGCTTCACGCCACCCCGACAAACGCAAGATGCTCATCGACCGTCTGTTGAACAGTGATGGTTACGCCAGCCACTTCTACAACTACTGGGCCGACGTATTACGGTACACCGACCGCCTGAATAACAACGTCGATGGTTCTCCCTATCGTCAGTGGATCAAACAATGCCTGGCAGAGAACAAGCCCTGGGACAAAATGGTCAGTGAAATGATCACGGCAGAAGGATTGATCTGGGAGAACCCCGCTACCGGCTACATGCAACGTGATTCCGGCATGCCACTGGACAACATGAATAATACCGTGCGTATTTTCCTGGGAACCCGCATCGGCTGTGCCCAATGCCACGATCATCCCTTTGATCGCTGGAAGCAGAAAGAATTCTACGAAATGGCGGCTTTCACGTTCGGTTCTTCGACCCGCGCCAGTGGCCGTGACAAACGCTTCTACACCGGTCAGGATCCCAACAGCCGTCTGCGTAAAGAGTTCGCAGAACTGGATCAGGAAGAAAAAGACCGACGTCGCAAGCAGGGACGATTCAATCGCATGATCCGCGTGAACATGATGGTTGTGCACGACAATAACCGGAAGATTCAGCTGCCACATGACTACGCTTATACGGACGCCAAACCGAAATCGGTGGTCGAACCCAAAACCATCTTCGGTAAACCGGCAGACATTCGCAAAGGCGAAACGCCTCGCCAGGCTTTCTCCCGCTGGATGGTCTCTAAAGATAACCCCCGGTTTGCTTTGACCATTGCCAACCGACTGTGGACTCAGGCCTTTGGAAGAGGACAGATCGAACCAGTCGACGATATGATGGACAGTACTGTCGCAGAAAACCCCGAACTGATGAAACATCTCGAATCAGAAATGAAACGACTGAATTTCGATATGAAGGAATATCTGCGAATCGTGTTTAACACGAAAACCTATCAGCGACAGGCATCTCCCAAGGATGTTCCGCTGAGTGAAATCTATCACTTCCCGGGACCGGTATTGCGTCGCATGTCCGCTGAACAGGCCTGGGATTCCTTCCTCACAATCGCCGTGGTGGACCCCGAAGAATACCGCGAACTGCCCGCAGAAATGGAAACCGAAATCATCTCGGTCGACCTCAATAAAGCGACCGCCCAGGAAGTCCTGGATGCGGATGAAAAGAAACGGGAGGAAATTGACCGTACGCGATACAAACGGGAAAAGAAATACAAGTACAAAGGCCAGCTGCTGGCCCGTGCTGCCGAACTCCCTTCTCCGGTACCGCCCAGCCACTTCCTGCGTACTTTCGGTCAGTCCGACCGTGAACTGATCTCTGGTTCATCCGACACCGGATCCGTGCCACAGGTGCTGTTCATGTTTAATGGCCCGGTCACTCACATGATGCTGGAAAAAGGTTCCACGATCTACAACAACGTGATCGAGCAGAAAACAATTAAAGATGGCGTCGATGTCATTTTCATGACCATCCTCAGCCGTCGTCCCGACGCAGATGAGTTGAAAATCGCCATGGACGAAATCGAAAACAATGGCCCTGCAG
Source organism: Gimesia maris (assembly GCF_008298035.1). Lineage (NCBI taxonomy): Bacteria > Pseudomonadati > Planctomycetota > Planctomycetia > Planctomycetales > Planctomycetaceae > Gimesia > Gimesia maris. The sequence continues at coordinate 2,029,677 of NZ_CP042910.1, read as the reverse complement.
GTTACGGTAACGTGATCTGGTCACTCGTGAATACCCGCGAGTTCCTGTTTATTCAATAAAACCATTTCGGCTCCCTCCGGTCAAACCGTGGGAGCCGGTTATGCAAATGACAACTAATTCAAATCAATATCAAAGGCATACAGATGAGAGAACTCTATAAACAACTCGACGGAGTCGGTCGGCGGCGGTTTCTGGAATATGCTGCCAAATCTGCACTGGGTGTCAGCGTGCTCCCCGTATTCAACAACATGCTGGAAGCGGCTCCCACAAAAAGTAAAGGTCCGAAAGGCAAGCCCGTCAATGGTAAAGCCAAACGCCTGATTTACCTGTATATGGCTGGCGCCATGACTCACCTGGATACGTTTGACCTGAAACCAGGTCATAAAAACCAGGGGGACACCAAAGGCATCAAAACCAGCGTTCCGGGGGCTCAAATCAGCGAGTTTCTCCCTACATTGGCAGAAGAATTTGACAAGATGGCCGTCATCAATTCCATGTATACCGAAACCGGCGCGCATGGACCCGGTGAATACCTGATGCGGACCAGCTATAAGGAAATCGCTTCGACCCGGCACCCCTCTATGGGACCGTGGATCCAGCGTTTCCGTGGACGTCAGAATAAAAATCTGCCCGACACCGTTCTGATCAGTGCGCCCGCCCGACACCCGAGTTCAGGATTCCTGGACCCTTCTTACAGCCCCCTGCCGATTGGTGACCCCAATCGGGGGCTGGAGAATACAGATACTCCTTCCTACCTGTCTGAAAACACGTTTGAAAAACGAATTGATCTGATCAATAAGTTCGACAAAAAGTTTCAGACCAAGTTCAAGAATCAAAACGTCCTGGCTTACACGGACTTTTATTCTCAGGCCACCAGCCTGCTCTCCAGCGATGAACTGAAAGCCTTCGACCTGAATGAAGAAAAAGCGGAAGACCGTGACAAATACGGCCGCAACTCATTCGGTCAGGGATGCATGCTGGCACGCCGTCTGGTCGAAAACAACGTCCGCTGCGTCGAAGTCAACTTCGGTGGCTGGGACATGCACCGCGATATTTACGACGACGGGATTCTTCCCACTCGAACCGGTATTCTGGACAAGGCACTCGGCAACCTGCTCAAGGAACTGTCGGAACGCGGACTGCTGGATGAAACACTGGTCGTTCTCACCACCGAATTCGGCCGTACTCCCGTAATCAACCAGAATGGTGGTCGTGACCATCATCCCGGCGTCTTCTCTGCCGCCTTAATGGGTGGCGGTATCAAGGGAGGCCAGTTCTACGGAAAGTCTGATAAAGGGGGACATAGCGTTGATGCTGACGGCGTACTGCCGGCTGACTTCAATGCGACCATCGCGTCAGCTTTGAACCTGCCTCTGGACAAAGAAATCTTCTCCTCTGAAGGTCGCCCCTTCAAAGTCGCCCACGATGGCGAAGCAGTCACCAAACTGCTCTAAAACCAGAACCTTTTCATTGCAAAATCCAGTACGGCTTCCTTCACGGGGAGCCGTTTTTTTTATAATTAGCAACCTTAAAAAATATTCGTCCTTCTCAGCGAAAAACCCGAAAAATGGTAGACTCCTAAATTTAAGCCGTCTATGATCAATATATGGAATCATTGATATGAGCTTTGAAAATCCTTCCCCAATGCCACGATGATCCACAAATAATATGAGTATCCGACCTTGAGTCCCGCCAGTTTTTCCTCAAAACCGCAGTCTGGAAAGACGATGATGATACGATCCTGCCGCTGCTTTTGTTGGTTTCAGACGTACCTGATTCTGACGCTCTTCTGTTCCTTTACTCAAGCCGCAGACAGTTGGCTGCAGTTGAAAGGAGACAGCCAGCGTTCCGGTAATGCACCTGCCATCTCCCTCCAGACGCCCCTCTCTCTGGCCGCAGCCGTCCCGTTAACCGACGGCATTTATACATCGCCAGTCGTCAGCCAGGGAACCGTCTTCGTAGTAGATGGCGCGGGTGTTGTCTTCGCGTTGAATGGACAGACCGGTAAAGTCCTCTGGAAATACGCGACGAAAGGGGGAACGGGAAACTGCAATAATGTTGCTTCGCCCGCCATCATCGATAACTACCTCCACGTCGGTACTGCTGCCGGCTATTATTATGTATTCGACCTCAAAACCGGCGCCGTCATCCAGGAACTGGACTGCCGGGAACCGATCTTCTCTGCCCCGGTTGTCAACAAAGGCCGCGTCTATTTCGCTACCCTGGGCGCGCAGGTTTATGCAGTCGAACCGGCCGGTGAAGTCGTCTGGACTTGGGACTTTGTCAAAGAAGTCGTCGACTTTGAGGGCAATCGCTGGAGCGGCGCAGACTGGTTAAAACACCGAAAAGACCGAGTCACCTGGAAGGATCACTTCGTCTGTTCCCGCGATATCTGCCTCGCCGGTGATTCCCTGGTCATCCCTGCCGGCGGTCGAACGGTCTTTCTGAAAGATGGCGGCACAGCCCCGGAGCTGCAGGTCGTAGGAGAAATTCCCAAGTACGCCGGTGCAGAGTTCCCCGCCACCTTTGGTCAAAGCGCGGATGCCGCCGGCAATGTTTTTGTACAATGGCATCGCCGCGATAATGCAGGGCGCGTCGAAGTCATGCGACTGGACGGCGACAAAATCCAGGCCGACTATATTAAAGGCACTCAAACATCCATCCGCGATCCCGGCCTGCTCGGCTTTGCCTCGGTCACTGTTCGCGGCAACGATGTCTTTCGTGTTCGTCCCGAAGCCGGTCTCGGTCTGGTCCGTCATACACTCGACTCTGAAACAACCGACGTGCTCTGTGAAGCCCCCTCCATCTGCCCGCCGGTCATCACGGACAACCACATTGTTTATGGCGGTCTGGATGGCACCTTGTATGTCATCTCGCTCTCAGATAAACAGATCACAGAATTCAAAACAGCGTTTCAGGCACCGATTACAGCTCCCGTCGCTATTGCCGACCAGAAAATCTATGTCCCCTGCGAAGACGGTTATCTCTACATTCTCAATGCCGATGGTACCACGCCCCAGACACAGGCCGCACTCCCAGCAAAAGACCTGGAACTCTGGAAAATCCGCAACCCCCTTACTGGTCCTCTCGCCAAACCGGAATTTGACTGGTACACCAACTACGGCGACTTCGGGGGTACCAATGCCAATGCCCAGGACTTGAAACCGCCTCTGCGAATGCGGTGGGCGCGGCGTCTGGAAGGCACGGTTAAACATCTGCCTGTCTGTGGCGGCGGTCGTCTTTATACGCATACCGCTGAAGGACAGATCATCGCCGTCGAACAGGATACCGGCCGTTTGCTCTGGAGACGCTATTGGCCCGACGTCTATCTCTCGTTTACTTCGCCTCTCTATATCGACGGCAAACTGCTGATCCCTCAGGCAGGGATCAAAAAATCCGTCATGCGTTGTCTGGATGCTGCCACCGGCGATCTGCTCTGGGAGGCCCCCTTTACCGGTTCTCCCAGCTGGAGCCGACAGTTTCCCCCCGTCGTCTCAGGTAATATTGCCATCTATGCTTCCGGCTCCGGCGAATATGCGGCCCAGGGAACAGAGAAAGCCTTCACCTTCGGCGGCAAACCAGCGGTCAAAGAAGACGGTCGCGAAGTCATGAGCTGGATTTATTCGAACGACAATCCCTACTACCCCCGGGATCACCGTCCGCGGATCTGGGCCTGGGATCTCGACACAGGCAAAGTCGTCTGGGAGAAAGATTTCTCCGACTACGGTCGTGGCGGGAATGATTGTGGCATCGCCATTCTGGACGGGAAACTGTATTACTCCACCTTCTTCGGCTATGCCAGCAGTCAGCGAAAACGCCGCGGTTTACCCGTCGAAAATAATGGAATCACCGCCTGCCTGGATCCCCGGACAGGGGATGTCGTCTGGCTGACCAACAAATACTATGTCACATCCAAATGCACGCTCAGTGCCCGCGACGGACGCATTTATATAGGTGGATACAACCGTGCGAATGAAGACACGCAGGACCGGTTTGTCTGGTGCCTGGATGCGAAAGACGGTGCGCTGGTCTGGCAATCCGATGCAGTGACCTCGGCTTTGAATGTCGTCACCGTCGGCAAGGATTACATCTTTTCCAATGCGCTCCGGGGAAAAGGAAACGTCTTCGATCACAAAACAGGTAAAGTCGTGAACAGTATCGGGCACAACTATGCCTGCTGTCGATTCACACTCTCTGAGCCTTATGTACTGGGCGCCAATATGGATATGATCGATTTATCAGACGACGGCAAGCTGGTTTCCACCGGCCCCGCGATCGACTCGCGCGAGTGTCTGGGAGCCGTCGTTTCCAACGGGCGGATTTTTTACACATCCCAGGCCAGCGGCTTTATCGTCTCCCAGACCTATGGGGAAGCTTCGAAAAAACTGCCCGCTGTCTGGGAACGCCCCTGATGAAAAAAGTTCCCAAATCGCAAGTTGACTATTTCAAAGGTTAAGAAACAATGAAGTGACGTCGGCGTGTATCCCGAGATTTTCAGCCCGTTGGTTTGCACTGCTGTTTCACACAATTTAAAATTCACCGATACGTTAGTATTAACGTATCATCTGCATCCCGCAGAACACTTTTGTCACGTATAGGAATTTGAGGAGAAATACATGAAAAGACTGCTTACACTTTCAGTCGCGTTGATGTTCGTTGCAGCCAGCTCATTCAGCTCAGCAGCCGAATTGAAATCTGGAATCGAAGTTGGTGGAAAACCAGCTCCTTACACAGTCAATGATTGTACAGGACCTAACGCTGGTAAATCACTATGTTATCGCTGCAGCTACGGCAGACGACCTGTAGTGAATATTTTCACTCGGGACATGAATGGCAACGTCCAGGATCTGATTACTCAAATCGACGCTAAAGTCGGTAAAAACCGTGATCAGAAAATGGCCGCATTTGTCGTGCACCTGACAGACGATGCTGACAAATCCAACGCTGAACTGAAAAAAGTCGCTGACAGCAAGAAAATCAAAAACACACCGCTGACCAACTACGAAGGCGAAGCGGGTCCTTCGGCCTACAATATTTCTAAAGACGCTGACATCACCGTACTGATGTGGGTCAACGGAGAAGTAAAGGTCAATCACGCTTTCAAGAAAGCCGACCTTTCCAAAGACAAAATCTCTCAGATCGTAAAAGAGACTTCCAAAATCTTGAACTAACGATTGATGAGATTGCTTTTTAACCAGGAATCGACCCCGCTTACCCTGACCGGTGAGCGGGGTTTCTACTTCCCGCCCGAAAAGTCTCAGACGAATCTACACAGTAACAAAAGGGGTTTACATGTTTCTTCGTGTCAGGTCCGTTCATTCTGCTCTACTGCTGACGCTCGTTTTATGTGCGAGCCTGTTATTCACCACGCGGCATCTTTCCGCCGGTCAGTCAAACAGTCTGCTTGACATTTCCGCCGATGGGAAATTGCTGGCCTGCTCGAACAGAGACAGTGGCTCAGTCACCATTGTTGATTTGAAAACCAGTCAAAAACTCCACGAAATCAAAGTCGGTAAACATCCCGAAGGCGTCTCCTTCGTGGGAAACAGCCATCAGGTCGCGACCGCCGTCTACGATGAAGACCGCATCGTGTTCCTCAATGCCGACACCGGCAAACAGACCGGACAGACCGAAGTCTTCGACGAACCGTACGGCGTGGTTTCCACCACGGACGGCAAACGTATTTTTGTCACACTTGACTATCCCGGTCGCATTGTAGAGATCGATCCTGCGACAAAAAAAGTCGTCCGCGAGTTCTCTTCCGGAAAGCATCTGCGTGGCATCGCTGTCTCCAGCGATAACCAGAGCCTGTTTACCACTGAATACTATTCCGCACTGGTTCGCCGGGTGGATGTCAAAACGGGAAAAACCGTCGACGAATGGCCGGGCGGCAGCACCGATAATCTCTCTCGACAGATTACCCTGCACCCCCGTCGCGCCAAAGCTTATCTGCCTCATATTCGCTCACGCATCACTGTCGCACACGGCGCCGGTTCGATCTTCCCCATCGTTTCCATCGTTGATACGAAACCCAAAGCAGGCAAACGCCGACGCAAAATTCCGATGGACTCGTTCCGCGGTGCTCGCGTCACCTGCAATCCGTGGGATACCGCCATCACTCCCGATGGAAAAACGTTCTTCATCGTCTTCGCCGGAACCGACGATCTGTATGTCAGCAATGTAATTGATGACGATTACCGCGAACTCACCTTCCGCGGTTCTCTCAACGTTGGCGCGAACCCCCGTGGCGTACGCGTCGCCCCCGATGGAAATACATTCTACGTTTATAATGCCCTCGACTTCGAAATTGTCGCTTACGACACACACTCACTCAGTCGGCTGGCCACGATCAAAGTCACAGAAAATCCCTTAAGCGACGAAGTCCTGCTGGGCAAACGTCTGTTCTACACAGCGCTGCAACCCATGACGAGCCGTCTCTGGATCTCCTGTGCCAGTTGTCATCCCGACGGACAGCCCGATGGAAAGACCTGGCATAATCCGGAAGGCCTGCGAAATACTCAGTCACTGGCCGGCATGGCGTGGACCCACCCTATTCACTGGTCGGCTGACCGCGACGAAGTTCAGGACTTCGAACACACAATCCGTGGCCCCCTGATGCAGGGGAAAGGCCTGGCACGCGGCAGAATTTATGAATCTTTAGATAAACCCAACAAAGGATTATCAGAGGCCCTCGATGCCATGGCCGCATATTCCAACACACACGATTTCACTCTCAGCCCGTATGCGAAAAATGGCTTATCCCCCGCAGCCCAGCGCGGACGCCAGCTCTTTTTCTCAAAGCAGACCCAGTGCGCCACCTGTCACTCAGGTCCCTTCCTGACTGATTCGGTTCCTTCGAAATCGATTACGCGGCACAACGTCGGCACCGCCGTCGATAATCCCGGTGAAAAAATGGGGCCTGAATATGATACGCCGACGCTCCTGGGCATCTACCGCACTGCCCCGTATCTGTCACACGGCAAAGCAGAGACACTCGAAGAAGTTTTGACGACCTATAATCACAATGATCAACACGGCAAAACCAGCCAGCTTTCAAAACAGGAACGTGCCGACCTCGTCGAATTCCTGAAAGCACTTCCCTACGAAGACCCGGTACCACAGGCCAAAGCCGCCGGACTGGTCAAAATCACAAAATAACTGACCTCTTTTGAAACTCAATATCTGGAAATAACAGAAACATGTCGCCTCAAGTACTCTGTCTGTTTGGTTCACTCGTCTTATTTTTTGGCTGCAGCCAGGAAGGCAGCACAGCGGATACTCCGGTAGAACCGGGTACCCCCGCTCAAACAGTAGCTGCTTCCCCAGCAGAGCCAGCAACAAAGAAACAAACCGCTCCGGCGATTCCCGGTGCACAGACCTTTGAACAGGATGGGATCACCGCTCAAATCGCCAACTGGGAACAGCTGCAGGAATTCATCGGCAACCAGGACGATAAAATCGTTATTGTCGATCTCTGGTCGAGCTGGTGTGAACCCTGCCTTCGCGAATTCCCGCACCTGGTCGCGCTGCAGAAGAAGTATCCGGAAAAAGTCGTCTGTGTTTCCTTCAACCTCAATTATGACGGCAGCAAGGCTTATCCTCCGGAATCCAGCAGGGAAGAGCTCATGGAGTTTTACACGAAGCAGAATGCAGAGATCGTCAACCTGATTTCCAGCACACCAGACGAAGATCTGTACAAGAAGCTTGATCTCGCCGCGATTCCCGCCGCCTATGTGTATGGCACTGATGGGAAACTGCTGAAACGCTTCGACAACGAAACCCTAGCCTACGGACAGGAAGGCTTCACCTACGAAGAACACATCGTCCCTTTCATCGATGAAATGCTCCAGCAGGCACAAAAGCCGACGGAATAATCATCGATCCCTGTTTGATTGCTGATCAGGCAAACGTAATATAGATCCCCGACATGATTCCAGCCAGTAGTATGGCAATCAGTCGCGGATCGGTAATTCCTGACAGGGGTTTCAGCACGATTTCTTTCAATGGGTTTTGCCAGCACATCATTTTAACCTGATCTTCAGAAGGAGGTGGAGTCAGCAGACTGACTGACACAAACACCACCGAGCAGATGACAAACAGCCACCAGGCCTGCAACATAAAGGGAATTCCCATCTCTTTTGTGATCAGTTCAAATCCAAAGTCGAGCGCAAATGTCAGCCCGCCCAGAATCGAACCGATAATTAAAGTCGACAGCGAAGCTTGTGCAGTCCCCCGTTTCCAGAGCACACCCCAGATGAAGACCGCAGTGATCGGCGGCGCCAGGCAGGCAATCATACTGTTCAATCCGGAAAAGATGCTTTCAAATTTACTCCCCATCGTGGACCAGCCAATCGCCAGGATCATGACCACCACGGCGGTGATCCTCCCGACAACCACCAGTCGCGCATCGCTGGTTTCCGGTTTCAGTTTTTTCACGACATCAATACTGATCAGAGTCGCTGTGCTGTTCAATGCCCCGGCGATCGTACTCATCAAAGCTGCCAGCAGCCCCGCGGCAATCAGTCCCTTCAAGCCTTCCGGGATCAATTGTTTAATCAAAACCGGCAGCGCTTTATTAGGATCGTCGCCAATCTGTTCCTGAAACAAAACATAAGCAAGCACGCCGGGAAAGACCATGATCAGTAACGGCAAGACCTTGATAAAGCCCGCGAATAACGGGCCAGCCTGGGCATCCTTTTCAGTTTCTCCCCCCAGTACCCGCTGCACAATCGTCTGATCCGCACACCAGTACCAGATTCCCAGGACCGGGTATCCCAGCAGGAAGGCATACCACGAATAGCCCCCGCTTTCCTGTAGCATACTCATGTGTTTTTCAGGGAGCGCTGCACGCAGTTTCGTCAACGAATCAATCCCCTGTTCGTTCAGGGCACCTGCCGCGAAGTAAGTCACCGCAATCGAACCGATAATCAACAACACGGTCTGAATCGACTCGGTGATCACCACCGCTTTCAATCCGCCGACGACGGTATACAGCGTCGTGATCGCGGAAATCACCAGTACGGAAGTGATGACATCGATTCCAAAAAACTCGTGAATCACAGTCGAGCCCGCATACAGCGTCATGCCGATGTGGATGAACAGAGCCGCCACGACGCCCATGATCGCCAGCACGACCCGCGATCCGGCACTGAAGCGTTGTTCCAGGTAATCGGGCAAGGTAACCAGACCGCTGCGGTGATAAATCGGCGCAAAGATCAGCCCCAGCAAGATAAGGGTAAACGCCGCCAGGCATTCGAAGTTCCCCACGACCAGCCCTACACGATAGCCGTCGGCAGCCAGTCCGATCAGATGCACGGTGGAGATATTTGTGGCAAATAAAGACAGTCCAATGGTCGGCCACTTTAATGAGCGTCCCGCCAGGAAGTAACTGTCGACAGTCTGTTTCTGTTTTCGGCTGACGAACAAACCCATTCCGGTAATCAACACCAGGTAGGCGACGATGATCACAGAGTCAAGAACAGAAATATCCAGTTGATTGGCTGCCAGCAGAAAGAGCGCGTTCATAAAGAGGCAATCACATCATAGATCTAAATCAGGTGGGCGAGACTTCAACTTCAGAAGACGTCACATCTTCGCAGACTGGTTCCGTTGTTTCCAGTGGCGGCAGCCCCCCTGCGGAGGCCAGTTCGTTAAACTGATTAATCAGCCGCAGTCCCACCGGAATTCCTGACTGCAGACGCTCCACTCGAGTCAATGCCTCCGGTTCGCCCGGATAGTAAACTTTGCCTCCCTCTTTCAGAGGCTTGACGGCTCCCCAGCGTTGAATCAGCTCTTCAATGCGATCCTGGAACGTTTCCACCTCGGTAAAGCGACTGATATCAATGGCCCCCACCATACCTCCCAGCAGACGTCGCTGTGTCAGATCGCCATACATTTTGGGAATATCCGGGCCAATGGGAGCCCCTCCCAGCAGCGCGCACAGCACATCGATCATCAGTCCCAGCCCCGAGCCTTTGAAACCACCAAATGGAAAAAGTGCTACCACTTCATTGGGATCGGTCGTCCCCCTTCCATTGGCATCCAGCGCCCAGTCTCCCGGGATCGAAACACCTTCCGTCGCGGCATTCGCAATCGTATTCCAGGGCGTAATGCTTGTCGCCATATCCAGGCAGAGCGATTTCCCCTCTTTTCCCGGTGCCGTCATGCAGATCGGGTTTGTCCCACAGAAAGGTTCTGCTGCTCCGTGGGGAGTCACCATCGGATCAACGTGCGTAAACGCAAAGCCGATCATCCCGGCCTCTGCAATCCGTAATCCATAATAAGCCAGTGCTCCGCAATGCGAAGAGTTACAGATCGAAACCCAACCGGCCCCGGAATCCCGCGCCAGTTCCACCGCATGGTCGGCTGCTTTCACCATCGCCAGTTGCCCCAACCCGTGATCGCCGTCCACGCGACCGACGGCGTCTCCCAGCGGTTCCCACTGCATTTCCGGTCGGGGTTGAATGCTCTGTTGACGAATGCGCTCCAGGTAATGCGGTAACCGTGCCACGCCATGAGAATCAATTCCACGCAGATTCGATTCCACCAGGGTATCTGCTACCAGACCTGCATCGTGCCCTGTCAGATTCGCTTGCAGCAGCAACTGGTAACAGAACTCCTTCAGGGATTCAGGCTCAATCAGAGCACTCTCAACTTCGATCTGCGCCAAAGGTCACCTCAACTTCTCATTTTTGTGACGCATCCTGTAATGTGTCACGGAACACAATTCAATTCAAACAGGGTAGTAAATGACTACATTCAGATCTGTTCTCAGGCAAACAGATCATACATCACTTCACCATGCACGTCCGTCAGACGGAAATCGCGCCCGGCAAACTGATACGTTAATTTCTTATGATCCAGCCCCAGCAGATGCAGCATCGTGGCATGCAGATCATGTACGTGGACCTTATTCTGGACCGCGTAATAGCCATAATCATCGGTGGCACCATACTGCAGCCCTCCCTTGATGCCTCCCCCCGCCATCCACATCGTGTACCCCTGGGGGTTATGATCGCGGCCGTCTGCTCCCTGACTGACGGGCGTTCTGCCGAACTCACCGCCCCAGAGCACAAGCGTGTCATCCAGCAGCCCCCGCGCTTTCAAATCTTTCAGCAGCGCGGCAATGGGTTGATCGACCTCTTTGCAATTCCGAGGCAGTGCCGTTTTTAATCCTCCATGCTGATCCCATTTATAACTGTGAGTAATCTGCACAAACCGCACACCCCGCTCAGCAAAACGCCGTGCCATCAGGCATTGTCGACCGAAGTTTTTCGTCACATCCTGATCCAGCCCATACTCCTTTTGTGTCGCCTCGGATTCATCGCTGATATCCTGCAATTCCGGCGCGGCCGTCTGCATCCGGTATGCCAGTTCAAAGGAATTGATACGTCCCTCCAGCGCCGCATCGGGGCCGGACTCAGCCAGATGCTCCCGGTTCATCTGCTGCAGATAATCCAGTTCTTTCCGCTGCACCGACATCGGAATTCCACTCTCATTTTTTATGAACGGAATCAGAGCCCGGTCGGCAGGGATACTCGCATTACCGATCGGCGTTCCCTGAAAATCAGCCGGCAGAAACGAAGAGCTGTAAGCGTTCACGCCCCCATGGGTCAGAGTCGGACAGACAGTAATGAAACCGGGCAGATCCTGATTTTCCGAGCCCAGGCCATAGGTAATCCAGGACCCCATACTCGGTCGCACGAATGTATCGCTGCCGGTGTGTAATTCCAGCAGTGCTCCACCGTGCCGCGAGTTGGAACCATACATCGAGTTGATGATACACAGATCATCGACACAACCTGCCACATGCGGAAACAGTTCACTCACCCAGGCTCCACTCTCCCCATGCTGTTTGAACTTCCAGGGTGAGCCCAGTAGATTTCCCGTCTCAGCAGAAAACACCTGAGGTTTGTCAAACGGCAAAGGCTTACCGCTGTCTTTCTGCAACTGCGGTTTATAGTCAAACGTATCCATATGCGACGGGCCGCCGTGCATGAACAGGAAGATTACACGCTTCGCCTTCGGTGTGAAATGCGGCGACTGTTCCGGTTTTTTGCTGGCTGCCCGACCTTCATTCCCCAATAACGCCGCCAGCGCCAGACTCCCGAATCCGGCAGAACTGCGCTGCAGCATTTCCCGACGGGTGAGCGGCGTTGATCCCCGATAACTATTCCAGTGATTCATAACTGATCTCTTTTCTGACAGACAATCCAAAACAAACTGTTGTCATTTCAATCCACAAACAGAAATTCATTCGACGAAATCAATGCCCGGCACAGACTCTGCCAGGTTCGCAGTTCTTTTTGTTCCGCAGGCAAGTCCAGATCTGCCAGTTCCCGCCGATACAGTTTCAGATAAGCCAGCGCCTGTGCGGTTTCTTTCTCAGTCGCCGATCGACCGAAGATACGTTCGTAAATCCGATTGACTTTCGCCGACTCTTTCAGATGTGTTTCATGCAGAATCGACTCGGCGAAGTCCTCTGTATTCTGCATGATAAATTTGCTGTTCATCATGAATAAGGCCTGCGGTGCGACTGTGGTATGCACCCGGTTTCCAGACAGTACACTCGGATCCGCAAAATCAAAGGCCTGCAGCACCTCATACAGGGCACTGCGGATGATCGGCAGATAGACCGAACGCCGATTCGTCTCATAAACCACCGGATCCACATTCCGCGTGCTCGTCACATATTTGCGATTCTCCACAGTCAGCAGCGAGCCCCCCATTTCATAATCCAGTTTCCCACTGACGGCCAGAATCGAGTCCCGGATCGCTTCTGCTTCCAGACGCCGTCGATTCATGCGCCACAGCAGGCGATTCTCGGGATCAACGGCCGCCATCTCCGGATCAAATTCGGTACTCATCTGGTAAGTAGCCGACAGCATGATCAGACGATGCAGGTCCTTGATCGACCAGCCGTTTTCCATAAACTGCACTGCCAGCCAGTCCAGCAGTTCCGGATGTGAGGGGCGTTCCCCCAGTTTTCCAAAGTTGTCCGTCGTTCTGACAATACCGGTACCAAAGTGCCAGCGCCAGATTCGATTGACCATCACCCGCGCCGTCAAAGGATGAGTATCACTGGTCAGCCATTCCGCCAGTTGAAGTCGGCCACTCCGCTGATCATCAATGGGCGTCTGCTCTTCCCCTTCAATAATCCGCAAGAACTGGCGGGGAACTTCATTGCCCAGCGTAAAGTGACTGCCTCGCAGATGCACCTTGATGTTTTCCGGTTTCTGCTCGGAAACCGCCATCGCGGTCGGATACTCGGGCAGTGCTGCCGTTAACTCTTTTTTCTTACCCCGTTTTGTTTTGAGCTGCGTCAGTAACTCTGCTGTATAATTCTTCTCGCGATCTTCCGGTAATGCAAACGGCCCTTTGGAATCATACAGCACACTGCGTATCGCTTCCCGCTTCGGATCTGGCAAGACTTTCGCAGCCTGTCCCGCTTTCGTTTTCTGGTACGACTGCCACTCCTGATCCACCTCAGCAAACAACGCCTGGTACAATTCGGCTGCTTTCGCCAGTCGCTGCTCTTCCGGCACTGTCTTGATAACCTCAAAGCGTTGATCAGTCTCAACCAACTCCTGCGGCACTGTTCCACTCTGAATCAGTTCATTCCAGACCACAAACGGAGAACCCTTTTCTCCTGCCGTTTTTTTCAGGTATTCCGCCCACTGCAGCAGGAATCCCCCCACCAGCGTCTGCTCAGGCGGTGTCAGGGCAGCAACGCGGTTTTCAGTCTGGCCGGTAGTAACATTCGGCTTGGCAATCAGCAGTTTATCGATATGCGGAAATACTTTTTTACTCTCCAGGCGGACCCGGTTCAGACCGGCTTTGAACTGATAAATCCCCTCTACTTTCCACTGCTGTGACTTGGGATACCAGCTGCCCGTCACTTCACCAGCGACACTGTCATTGACCAGGTTTCCATTAATCAACAGCTGCACCGGACGCGCCGCTGCCGCCGCATAACGAAGCTCCACCTGGTAGCGGCCTGCTTCCGGAATTTCGACCTCATACTCGGCGATATTCGGCAGCTTCCCGGCGTTATAGATGACACCAATTCCCTCGCCGTAACCGGTCGTGGATTTGACAACATTACCCGACTGATACGCTTCCGCTTCCAGCAGAATCGCAGACTGCGATTCATACAGCCGGGGATCAGCGCCAATCGACTGCGCATCGCTGTTCTGCAGATCGTGGTAATTCTTGATCTCAGCCGCCAGCAGATAAGCGGCTATCTTCCCACGCTCCTGCTTCAACAGTCGCTCGTCTGCTTTGCCTGTGATTGATTGAATCTCAGCGTCCAGCGCAGCGATCTGCTGTTTCTGTTTCTCCAAAGCTTCAATTTCAGACGGGCTGGCCAGCAGCTGTTCCTGCCAGCGGGCCACCACTTTGAAGTTTTCCATCGTCTTCGTACTTTTGAAGATACCGGCCAGCGAGTAATAATCTTCAATCGGAATCGGGTCGAATTTATGTGTATGACAGCGGGCACACCCCAGCGTCAGCCCCATGAAGGTCCGCCCTACGGTATCCAGTTGCTCGTCGATGATATCCATCTGCATTTTCGTCTGATCATCTTCGGCCAGCATCTTGGCGCCGATCGAAAGAAAACCGGTCGCCGTGATCTTTTCGTTACGATTTTCAGCATCATCACGCGCCGCCAGAATGTCTCCCGCCAGTTGTTCCTGCAGAAACTGATCGTAGGGCTTATCCTTGTTGAACGCGGCAATCACATAATCGCGATACCGCCAGGCATTGGCATACGCCAGGTTTTCATCCAGCCCATTCGAGTCGGCGTAGCGGGCCACATCCAGCCAGTGACGCCCCCAGCGTTCCCCATAACGAGGCGAAGCCAGCAGGCGATCAATCACCCGGGCAAACGCCTCCGGCGATTCATCGTTGAGAAAAGCTTCGATCTCCGCGCGCGTCGGTGGCAGCCCCGTCAAATCAAATGTCGCACGACGGATCAGCGTCTCTCGATCTGCAGCAGGCGCAGGTGTTCCCCCCGACGCTTCCAGTTTTGCAAGAACAAAGAGATCGAGTGGACTTTTCCCCCAGTCAGTATCGTTCACTTCAGGCAGCTTCGGTTTACGAGGAGACTGGAAGGCCCAGAATTCCTGCTGCGCCTTCGTAAACAGCGGGCCGTCCGGCGTTTCCTGTTTCAATACCTCGACCGGTTTTGCATCAGGCCAGTAAGCACCGCCGCGAACCCACTCTGTCAGATCAATGATCGCTTTTTGAGACAGCTTATCCTTGGGAGGCATGTGTAATTGACCGCTATGTTTGACGGCACTGATCAACAGGCTCTGGTTCGGTTTTCCTGCGACAATCGCCGGGCCCCTTTCTCCGCCAATCACCAGACCCGCGAATGTATCAACCCGCAAACCGCTCTCAATCGAATCCTCGCTGTGGCAGTCATAACAATGCTTGATCAGCAAAGGGCGAATCCGTTTTTCGAAGAATTCTGCTTTCTTCAAGTCCGCTTCTGACGCGAACAAGGGACACAGCGCAGTCAGGCTGACAATTAAACTCAATCCCCAAAATACCAGGAGTTGTCGTTTCATTTATCTGCTTCCGGGAGGGCACGTGTGTGTATGAAGTAACTCTCGACTTACCAACGTTTTTCTACGGGTAGAATGCGTACGAATCCTCATCAGTCAATCTACCACCCAAAGGATTATATATTATATATAATCAGATCGCTGACGCAAAGTCAACCACAGAACATCAACTGATACCGACTTTTAAGAAATGAGCACTTCGGGGCAGATTTTTATGAATCAGCCAGGAATCGCCCCTCACACGTTGTTCGCTCCACCACAAACCAGGCAAAAAAAACACGCCCCGGAATTGAGGCGTGCGATTTGATTTTAAATGGACATCAGCCACCGCTTACCGCTGCACCACTCCGTATTCGGCCTGCAGTTGTTTCACCACATAATCCATCAGTTGCTGTGCTTCCCCGGATGTCAGAGTATGCAGTGCATCACGGAACAACATGCGAATCGTCAGGCTCATCGCGCCTTCTCCCACGCTTTCACCAGAGAAGGTATCGACGCAGATCACGCTTTCCAGTTCCGGTTGCAGTATGAAATCGGCTCCCGCATCCTTTCGCGGTTCCGTTTCCAGATTTTCCACAGCAGATGCGAATGCCTTTTCCAGGGAGGATTCAATTTCGGCATAATGCAGATCACTGGGAACGACAATCGAAATATCGCGGGCAATTACCTGTGTTCGGGCCAGCCCTTTGAACATGCCCGGCGGTGACTTTACGGTAATCAGTGTCGACAGATCCAGTTCGAATCCATACAGAGGCACGCGCGCCCGATCCTTGATGCCCAGCGTTTCCAGATCAATGCGTCCCAGTGCTCCAATACGCTGCTGGCCCTGGCTGATTACGGCGAACTCTTCCCCCCGATATCCGTTCGCCGGTGTATCACTGGCAAACGTGCAACCATCCACATTCAGATGTGAGAGCAGATTCTCCACCAGCCCCTTG
Source organism: Gimesia maris (assembly GCF_008298035.1). Taxonomy (NCBI): domain Bacteria; kingdom Pseudomonadati; phylum Planctomycetota; class Planctomycetia; order Planctomycetales; family Planctomycetaceae; genus Gimesia; species Gimesia maris. The sequence continues at coordinate 2,013,173 of NZ_CP042910.1, read as the reverse complement.
GCACGCAGGAAGTCAATCTCTTTTTCCGAAGCAATCCAGGCGGAATCATTTACAGGTCCCCCCAGCACGCCTCCCAGCATCCAGCGTTCATCAATCTCGCTATTCTGGCGGAATGTCCGATCGACTTCGAAGAACCGGAAGCTGCTGGCACCACGCCTGGCATTGCGTTCTGCCACTTCAACCAGGCTGCCTACCAGGCTCTGTCGCAGTGTGGTCATCTCTTTGGAAATCGGGTTCTGTACCTGGATCGCGTCTCCGGGCCACTGGCTGAAAGAGAGAGCAATCTGTTCGGTCGTTAAAGGTGGCGTACGACATTCCAGGAAACCGTTGCTCGTCAGAAAACCGGCAACACTGTTTCGCAGATTGTCGGTATCCGAAACGCGCCCTTTGGTTGTCGTCGCCATCATCGGTTTCATGTCAATACTGTCATATCGCAACAGGCGGGCCACATCTTCCGCCAGTACAACTTCATTGTTCACATCGACGCGCCAGGTCGGAACAGAAATCGTGAGGTCATCCTCAACCTGCATTTCCAGACTGGTCAGACAGTCCTTGATCTGTTTGTCACTGATGTTCGCGCCCAGAATCTTGGAGACGCGTGCGGCACTTAATGTGAACTGAGTCGACTGCTTGACGCTCGGATAACTGTCCGTAACGGTTGAAGCGGGACTGGCGGCTGACAGTTCCGCATCCTGCAGCAGCTCGGCGGCACGGTTGAACGCGCCGCTCAGCATGCCGTTGGGATCGGTGCCCCGTTCGAAGCGATAGGAAGAATCGGTGCCAATCCGCAGTTTGCGGGCAGAAGTTCGAATGCAGACCGGATCAAAACAGGCCGCTTCCAGCAGAATCCGTTTGGAGTCTGTCGTGGTCTGCGAATCCCAGCCTCCCATGATCCCGGCCAGCGCAATCGGCTTTTCCCCATCCGCAATCACCAAAGGTTCGTGAGTTGCATCCACTTCTGCTTCATCCAGCAGCTTGAGTTTTTCCCCGTTCCGAATGCGACGGACTTCAATCTGATTCCCTGTGAGGGAATCGAAATCAAACGCATGTAGTGGCTGGCCCCATTCGAGCATGACAAAGTTGGTAATATCCACCACATTGTTGATCGGCCTCAATCCCGCGGTCTGCAAACGACTTTGCAGCCAGTGGGGAGACGTCCGCACCTGCACGCCATCAAACACCTGGCAGGTATACCGCGAACAAAGTGATTCGTCCAAAATCTTGACGGTGACCGCATCGCCCTTAGCTGACTGCGAATTCAACTCGCGGGCACTGGGATATTTCAATTCCATTCCTAATACAGCGGCCACTTCGCGGGCAACGCCGATCATCCCCAGACAGTCGGGACGGTTGGGAAGCACCGAGACTTCGACCAGTGATTCTTCAATCGGTGAAACAGAAGGCAGGCTTGCGCCCAGCATCGCTTCGTCATTGAAAACCTGCAATCCGGTTGAGCGGGCAATCAGCCCCAGTTCGCCGTCCAGGCAGAGCATGCCCTGTGACTTAACGCCTTTGAACTTGCCTTCACCAATCAATGCGCCACTCGGCAGCTTCGTACCGGAGACCGCGACAGGTACGCCCCAACCAGTTTCAACAGGATGCGAAGAGGCACAGACGATGGTAATCAGTTTCCCTTTTTCGATTTCCACCTGGCATTCATACAACGCGCCCGTATCACCCAACGGCTTTTTCTCGCGAATAAACCCGATGCGGATCGGCGCCAGCGCTTCGGCCAGATGAAATTCTTCTTCGACTTCCAGGCCGACAGTCATAAAAGCGTCGAGCAGTTCCTGTTCTTGACAGTCTGACGCCAGGTAATCGCGCAACCAACCAGTATTAATTCGCATCGTTCTCTCTTCTTATGCCAGAATATTCGTGCCAGGTTTTACCAGGAAAAATGGATTAAAACTGACGCAAAAACGCTTCTTCATTTTCGTACATCAGCCGGATATCACTGATCCCGTGGCGAATCATCGCCATCCGGTCCAGTCCCAGACCAAAGGCAAAGCCCTGCCACTGTTCCGAATCCACGCCCCCCGCCTGCAGCACTTCAGGGCGAATCATGCCAGCTCCCAGGATCTCCAGCCATTTGCCGTTAAACATCACATCCACTTCCGCGCTGGGCGTGGTGAACGGGAAATAACTCGGCCGGAAACGCAGTTGCACGTCTTCGCCAAACAAAGCACTCGCCAGCTGATACAGTACCCATTTCAGATCAGCAAAGCTGATATCCTGATCGATGGCGATCACGTCCAGCTGATGGAAAATCGGAAAATGGGAAGCATCAATTTCATCGCGACGGTAACAGCGTCCCGAAGTCATCGCCCGCAACGGCGGTGGCCCGAACTGTTTCATTGCCCGGGTCTGAAAAGCCGATGTATGGGTGCGGAGCACATTTCCGACAGTCGTGTAGAACGAGTCGTGCATATCCCGTGCGGGGTGCCAGTCGGGTGTATTTAATGCGTCGAAGTTGAAGAATTCGGTTTCGACTTCAGGATAATCATCGTAGCGAAATCCCAGACCGATCAGAATCGATTTCACTTCTTCCATGGTCGCCATCAGGGGATGTCGATGACCGGGCAGGGATCGAACCCCTGGCAGCGTCACATCGATGGCATCAATTTGTGGTCCGGTCTTTTCGCTGGCTTCCAGAACTTCTTTCTTCTCGGCCAGCGCGGTCTGGATGCTCTCTTTGACGGCATTCAGCGTTTTACCAAACTCCCGTTTTTCTTCCGGCGATAATGACTTCAACTGCTGCTGCAGTGATTTCAGTTTTCCCTTTTTCCCCAGGTACTGGACCCGTACTTCGTCCAGCTCTGCAAGATTTTGTGCCGCCGCGATGCTCTCCATGGCGGCTTCTACCAGCGCGTCATTATTGTCAGACATTTTGATTCTTCAGATTTTCGAATATTCTGTTTATGGATTCAGTACTCTGCATGGTCTCTACTCGCTCATATCTCATGAATTGACAACGAGTTGCGCGCAAAGTCCGCCTGAGATCGGGATTGTAACTATTCCTGCTGCTTTCTGCAACTACCCCCACGGCCTGCTGGCCCCCATTCAACAGAAGCCCTGAACAGCTTTAAGCTTAGCAAGATCAGTGGTTTGCACAGACTATGGACAGACCTGCATAAGGGTCTGACAGGCAGATGGTCTCACAGGTTCTCATCTGTGAATTTCAAAGACTAACGGTCGCGAATTACCCGTTGAGAATCTCGGTAACGACATCGCCGTACACGTCGGTCAGGCGGAAATCGCGGCCTGCGTAACGATAAGTCAACCGCTTGTGATCCATGCCCATCAGATGCAGCAGCGTGGCATGCAGATCGTGAATATGAACCTTATCGCGGGTCGCATAGTAACCGTACTCATCGGTTGCCCCATGGACGTGTCCTTTTTTGACCCCCGCACCAGCCAGCCACATCGAATACCCCTGCGGATTATGATCGCGGCCATTTTTCCCCTGCGCGATGGGAGTCCGTCCGAATTCGCCGCCCCACACAACCAGGGTATCGTCCAGCAGTCCCCGCTGCTTCAAATCCGCCAGCAGCCCGGCGATGGGCTTGTCGACCATTTTCGAATTCCGTTCGTGACCGTTTTTCAAGCCGCTGTGCTGATCCCATTTATTATTTCCCAGCGCGACTTCAATATATCGTACCCCCGCTTCGGCAAAACGACGCGCCATCAGACACTGCCGACCGAAGTTTTCGGTGGTTTTGTCATCAATGCCATACAATGCCTGCGTCTCTTTGGTTTCCGAATTCAGATCCATCAGTGCAGGAACTTCCGACTGCATTCGGAACGCCAGTTCATACGAATTGATCACGCCTTCGATTTCGTTATCCACCTTGACCTGCGTCAGATGTCGTTCGTTCATTGCCTGCAACAGGCCCAGTTGTTTGCGCTGTTGACTGACCGAGACACCGTTGTTGGCCAGAAAGCGGATCTGTGCTTCTTTCGCTGCAGTGTCGGCATCACCAATCGCGGTCCCCTGGTAGACAGCCGGTAAAAACGCACTGCCGTAATTGCGTACGCCCCCATGCCCACGTGAAGGACAGATCGAAATGAAACCGGGCAGATTATTGTTCTCGGTTCCCAGCCCATACACCATCCATGAGCCAACGGAAGGCCTGACCAGGCTGTCCGAACCAGTATGCAGCTTCATCACTGCCTGGCCATGCGACTGACCGTTGGTATGCATCGAGTTGATCACGCACAGATCATCAGCGTGCTCAGCGACATTGTCAAACAGTTCAGAAATCCACAGACCGCTCTCGCCCCGCTGCTTGAACTTCCATGGCGATTTCATCAACCGCAGATTTTCCTGTGAAGACTTCTCAATGTTCTTCGCCGCCTTGAATGGCAGTCGCTGACCATCTTCCTTATTCAGACGGGGTTTGTAATCGAACGTATCCACATGACTCGGCCCGCCATGCATAAACAGGAAGATGACCCGTTTGGCCCGCGGTTCAAAATGAGGCGTCTTCGACATCAGCGGAGACTGAGACTTCAACGCGGCTTCCGCGCTCAAACCGGCCAGCGCCATGTAGCCAAAGCCACACGCTGAGGATTTCAACATCTGTCGTCGTGAAATATTGAGAGCTTCCATAACGGTTCATTCTTCATATGAAGGCGAGTGAATCCAGTGATTCACACTATCATTTAGTTCAAAAAGCGAAATTCGGTCGACGCAAACAGGATCTGGCAGTACGAAGCCCAGGCCTTTTGCACCGCCGCTTTCGCATCAGTATGATCCTGGTCATTCTGTTGCTTGAGAGAATCGATATACTGCACCGCTTCGGTCTGTTCCGCTGCCGTCGCTTCCCGCCCCAGGCAGGCCAGGTACAACTGTGAAACACGCTGGCGATCATTCTGCTGTGTGTCAGACAACAGTTTTGACGCGGTCTGCTCCGCCTGAGAAACCACGAACGGACTGTTCATCATAAACAGCGCCTGAGCAGGCACTGTTGTCACCGGGCGATTTCCTACCAGCATTTCCGGAGCCGGAAAATCAAACACGGTCAACGCCGCCGGCACATTGCCGCGTACGATCGGCAGATAAATGCTGCGCCGAAACTCGGACGGATTCTGGTCCACCTTTTTATTCCGGTTCGGACTGATCGCCTGCTCGGGATAGTGCGCCACCGAAGAGCCCCCCTGCGCCAGATCGAGTTTCCCTGAAATCGACAGGACGGCATCACGGATTTTTTCTGCGGACAGACGGCGGCGATTCATCCGCCACACCAGGTGGTTCCCCGGATCTTTCTGATATCGTTCTTCACTGAAGTCAGAACTCAGGCGATACGTAGAGCTCACCATGATCTCGCGGATCAACGTCTTCATCGACCAGCCTTCCGCGACAAACCGCTGTGCCAGATAGTCCAGCAGTTCCGGATGCGTGGGCTGCTCACCCAGGTGACCGAAGTTATCGACACTGCGAACCAGCCCGTTTCCGAACAGGTGCTTCCAGATACGATTCACCATCACACGGCTGGTGAGTGGATTCTGCGACTGACTCAACCAGTTGGCCAGTTCCAGACGTCCACTCTGCTGCGGACTCACGGTCGGCGGATCCTGCAGTGAAGCAATCGTCAGAAATCCGCGATCAACCTTATCACCCAGCTGATGAATATTTCCCCGCCGTGCAATCCGGTAGTCCGCCGGGTCAGGCTGCTCACCCACGGCCAGCGCCATCGGTACCGGCGGCGGTGCATTCTCTTTTAATTTCGCCAGCTCCGATTTGAGCGATTTGACACTCGCCTGCAGTTCCTTAATCTGTTTCTGCTTCTCAGCAGTATCGGGATTTGCTTCTGTTTTTTTTGCCAGCTTCACATCCGGTTTCGGCAGTTCAAACTGGGGCAGGAACTGAACCGCATCGACCACCACATAGCCGGAAGCCCCCTTGTTGGAGATTTCCACATAGCCGGCTGTTCCTGCTGCGAACTCAAAACTTCCCAGTGAAGTGAAGATGCCGTCTATCGGGCCCTGCTTCGTCTGGTCTACGTTGACCGTCTTCAGCCCCTGTTTCGTCTGAATCGTTACAGGCACCTGACTCGCACGGCCGTTGCTGCCCGGAAATGCAAACCGGACTTCATACTTACCAGCGGCTGGCAGATCCGGGATGAAGCGAATTGCCTTTTTCCCCTGCTCCTCGTTCATATCATGCACGTAACCGACGCCCAGGTAATTTTTGGAATAAACCGATTCCTGCCAGGCACCCGTTTTCTTCGCCTCGGCATCGTCGACGACAATTCCCGCGAGTTCTTTCAAACGCTGCTGCTGACTGGTGTCCCCCTGCAGTTTCTTTAATGTATCAGACTGAGACTTCAGTTTTTCTTCCAGCGTTTTCAGATCGGTTTCATATTTCTTAATCGCAGCCGCATGCTCCGGTTTGATCGGCAGTGGACGCGTCATCCAACCTGAAACAAACTGGTTGTTCAAGCGGTTACCATGCACGGTTTCCGTACTGCGAAAGATCCCGGCGAGTGCGTAATAATCGGTCATCGGAATCGGATCGAATTTGTGATCGTGACAACGGGCACAGCCCAGCGTCATTCCCATGAAGGCCCGCCCGGTCACATCGATCTGCTCGTCGACGACATCCATGCGGAGTTTTTCTTTATCACGCTCACTCAACATCTTGGCTCCCATCACCAGGAAGCCGGTCGCGACGATCTTCTCTGTCCGCTCTGCATCATTTTCAAACGGCAGCAGGTCGCCGGCGATCTGTTCGCGGATAAACTGATTGTAAGGCTTATCTTGATTGAAGGCTTGGATGACATAATCGCGGTACCGCCACGCATTATAAAACGTCAGGTTGATATCCAGCCCGTTCGAATCGGCATACCGCGCCAGGTCCAGCCAGTGACGCCCCCACGTCTCACCATATTGAGGCGACTCTAAAAGGCGATCAATCAGATGCTCGTACGCCTGGGGAGAAGGATCATTCACAAACTGCTCAATCTGTTTCGGCGTGGGAGGTAAACCGGTCAGATCAAAATAAACGCGACGCACCAGCGTCTGTCGATCCGCGCCTTTGACGGGCTTCATCTGTTTCGCTTCCAGCTTCGACAAAACAAAACGATCAATATCGTTGGTCGGCCACTCGCTTTGTTTCACTTCCGGAACAGTCGGCTTTGTCAGCGGCCGGAACGACCAGAATTCGCGTTCCTTGTCAAAGTCAAACGCCAGTTCTGATTTCTTCGCTAGCGGACTGGTCTTCACTTTTCCTTCCCGCGGATCGGGGGCGCCCATCTGAATCCACTTGCGAAAGTCAGAGATGATATTCGCCGACAGTTTCTCATCGGGAGGCATCGCGTAAAAATCGGGATCATGTTCAATCGCCTGCAGTATCAGGCTCGATTTCAGATTGCCAGGCACGACTGCTTTTCCCGAATCGCCGCCCATGCGAATTCCGGCCCGCGTGTCCAGTACGAACGAAGCGTTCTCCGGATCGGGTTCCCCGGCATGGCAATCGTAACAATATTCCACCAGCACGGGACGGATTTTGTTCTCGAAGAATTCAATCCCGGCCTGCTTCTGCTGCAACGCCGTTTGTGGATCTTCCGCATACGCGTTCTGATTGAAGACACAGACAACGGCAAGACTCAGGCAGGACAGATAAAGGAAAGGACGCAAAGCAGTTCTCCTTCTCGAAGCTTTCAGATGAACGCACTCAATAGGCTTAGGGAAGCTCACTCTCTGGGATTGAAAGACAGGCAGGAGGGAATCAGTAAACTCTGATCAGGCCTGAATTTTAATCATCGTCCAGTATAACGCATCAACGTCGATCCATGAACTAAATAAACGTGATTTCCACGCAGTTTCAGGCTATTCCCGCGCAGAACTTACCAGATCAGCACGAAACGCAGGCAAAACACTTTTATTAACGAAATAAAGAAATCCCGTAGCTGCTGGACCACACAAGATTGCACGGATCAGCGGCGTAAAACAGGTCGTTGTGATGGAGAATGGATGCCTATTTACATTCGTTTTTGCTACCACGAAAAACACGAAAGAACACGAAAAATCTTCGGGTAGGCCCGAATGCAATTCGGGCCGAGCGCAGCGAGCAGGAGGTCTCAGCTCACAAGATCAATTCATAACATAGCCACCAACTGAAATAATTTATCTTGAGGAACACATACGATTCACATCGTCTGCCCTGCAACCTCCTGTTGCCTCTGGCAATACCGGATTACATCCGGTACCACCCACTTCTTCTCCAGGCTTACCAACACAGTAATTTCTTGTCATTTCGTGGTAGCAACTTTTCACCCAAGCAATCAGTCAACTCAGTCAGTTTTTTCACTTCATCGCCAACTGAACTCCCGAACGTTTACAGCGTTCGCTCAGGTAGCATCCGCCCCTCTCTTTTCTTTCACGGATCGATATTCAAGTTCATTCCAGTCAAAGCGTCCGACCCAGTACTGGTGCTCCTCGTCATAGTCGATCACCGCAGGCGTTTCCAGAAAATCCGGTTGGCCAGTTTCATCGATGTCATCTGGCTGGCTTAATATGACTTTCATCCCGCGCGAAAACTGCACTCCCTGTTCTTCCAGATCCTTCCATGTCCCAGCACAAAGCAGGATCGCATTTCGATCCCGGTCCAGTTTATTAAAGTCAGCATAGATTCGCGGAATTGTCATTTGAAACCTGTCAGCCTGAATGAAATAAAAATGTATTCCCGCCATTCATCTTACGATAGAGACAACAAACAAAGAAACAGCATCTGTAGTTTAGTAAATTCTCCCCCTGGAAATACCTCTCTCATATATTTTCGTGTTTTTCGTGGTAGCAAAAATAATCGAAACCATCTCCCAGTTTTCTTTTGCCCCGCGTTCCCTGTCCCCTATAATCAAAGTTCGTCTATCTGTTTCCTCCACCATCTACCACCAGTCAGGAGCACACCTACTATGGATCGCAGGACGTTTCTACAGGGTTCAGCCGCCGGGCTGGCCTCACTCTCTCTGGAACAGGTTGCCAAAGCCGCTGCCAGCGAACGCATTCGTGTCGGCATGATTGGTGCCGGCGGTCGCGCCTCGGCCCTCAACCGTCATTTCGCTGAAAATCCCCAGGCCGAAATTGTCACCATCGCCGAGATCGATTCCGCCCGGCTGGGCAACACCGTGGAGACCGTCACGAAACTGCAGGGAAAACAGCCCTCCGTCACGCAGGATTTCCGCCACCTGCTCGACGACAACAGTCTCGACGCCATCGTGGTTGGCACTCCCGATCACTGGCACGCGATTCCCACAATCCTCGCCTGTCAGGCCGGCAAAGATGTCTATGTCGAAAAACCGGACGGGCACAACATCGTCGAAGGCCAGCGGATGGTCGCCGCCATGAAAAAACACAACCGCATCGTGCAGCTGGGTTCGCAGCACCGTTCCACCGAACGCCTCAAATCAGCACTTGACTACATTCGCAGCGGTGCCCTGGGTCGCTGCCTGGTCGCGAAAGCCTGGGAAAGTACGAAGCAGGGAAATATCGGCAACCCGCCGGATGGCACGCCTCCCGAAACCGTCGATTACGACATGTGGCTCGGCTCGGCGAAAAAACGTCCCTTCAATAAAAACCGCTTCCATGGACGCTGGCGCTGGTTCCACGATTATGGCACCGGTGATCTGGGAAACGACGGCGTACACCGTCTCGACATGGCCTTCGCCGCACTCAACGCCGCCTGCGCAGCACAGGGAGACGCGGCGATTTCACTCCCTTCCAAAATCTCCGCGACCGGCGGCAAATGGTACTTCGACGACATGCAGGAATGGCCGGATACCCTGCAGGTCACCTACGAATACCAGAGCAAAACCCCCAAGATCCTGACCTACGAAATGCGGATCTGGGCCCCCTATCATTATCACGGTGAATCCGAAGGCGCTGTCATCTACGGTGACAAAGCTCACATGACCATCGGCAACAGCCGCTGGCGCGTTTACGGAGAACGCGGCAAACTGATCAAGGAAGTCAAAGGGGATAGCGACGCGACACCGCATGTGGCCAACTTCCTCGACTGCATCAAGACCCGGAGCAAACCAGCCTGCGATCTGGAGACAGTCGGCCACCCGGCTTCGGTGCTCTGTCACGCCGGCAACATCGCCGCCCGCGTGGGTCGCACACTGGTTCTCGATCCGAAAACCGAAACCTTCGAAAACGACGACGCCGCCAACCAGCTCCGCGGCCGAGAAGAATGGCGCAAACCCTGGGTATTACCCGAAGTTTAAGTGCGACAGAATTGTCCGGTCGGGTGGCACTGTTGGCTCGCCAACAGTGAAATTGAAATCATCCCCATATGGGGGACGCATTCAGTCCCGAGGGTAGGCCCGAATAAAATTCGGGCCGAGCGTAGCGAGCAGGAGGTTGCAGCTCACGAGATCAATTTACAACAGAGAAACCCACCTGTTCGATAAAAAGAGCTTGAGGCACACCCACACTCTACAACATCTACCCCACAACCTCCTGTTGCTTCCAGCAATATCGGATTACTCCGATACCACCCAACTTCTCTACCACACACCCACCAGCAAATGTTCGTGTCGTTTCGTGCCTTTCGTGGTAGCAAAAAACAAAGAGTCCGTTTCGTTTTGCAATCATCGCAGCCCGCGTTACACTGAATGGAATGATTTCACTGATTGTCACACTCCTGTTTTACAGTATTACGGGGCTGATCGTCTTCCGTCGCGTTCCAGCAACCGCGCGCCTCTTTGCCTGGGGCAGTCTGCCCATTGCCTGGGTTTCGCTGCTCGGATTTTGTGGGTTATTTCAGACTCTCAGCGGGTTGCCAGCACTGATCCCCCTGCTCCTGCTGTTTGCGGCCATGATCTTTTCTCTCTTCCGTTTACAGCCGCTGGATAATTCATCAGTGACACTTCCCACTCCGGTACTCTGGATTCTCCTGCTGACTATCATTGCCGAATGCGGCGTTGCCGTGCTGGTTCACACGCACGTTCCCTGGGGGAGTTGGGACCCGATGTTTACCTGGATCATGCGGGCCCGCTTTCTCGTCGATGGAGGTGCGATGTGGGCGCAGGGTTTCAGCAGCGATCTCGCTTTGCTCCACCCCGATTATCCGCCTCTCTTTTCCTGGGCGCTGGTTCCGCTCTGGAGCCTGGATGGCAGCGGTTCCTCTCTGGCGGTCGCTGCCCTCACTATTCCCTGTTTCAGCGGCTTCGTTCTCATTCTTGCCGGCTGGTGGAATGCTCTGGAACGTAAAACTTCTTTATGGCCTGCTTTCACAATTGCCGTTATTTTGAGTACGCCGTTTCTGATCTACCTGCACGCCGTCAAATCGCTCGACTTCATGCTGGCCTATGCAATTCTCACATCGCTTGCCTGGTATTATTATGCCATGCTTTCACAGCAGCGACTGGCCTGGTCGCTGTTTGGTTTCATGGTCGTCTGGTCGGCACTCGTCAAAAATGAGGGACAACTCTGGATACTCGCCTGCTTCAGTTGCCTGATCCTGCTCAGACTCAGCCATTCGTTTCTGGAAACCCCCGAACAGGAATCAGCCGAGAAAAAGAAAATCTCCATGCTGCCCGACCTGATCAAAGGGGCTGCAATTCCGCTCGTGTTTCTGATCTGGTTCAAAGCCAGTCTCGCTCCCCCTAACGATTTAATGGAACCAGCGCGGGCCTTTGAAATCAGTCAGGTCATCCAGCCCGATGTCTTTATGAATCCCTATGGACTGCTGGTGCGCCTCGATCAGGTCGAATCGCCTGAATGGCATCAGATCATCTGGAGCCAGTTCTGGAATGTGCTGTTCGCCTGGAAAACCGAAGCGATCCTGCTCTGGTCTATCGTTCTATTGTTTCTGATCAATTTATCCCGTCGCCAGCATCGACTGCCACGACTGTTGATCGCGCTGGGTTTCCAGCTGGGCGGATATTATGCGGTTTATCTGCTGACTCCCTATAATCCCTACTGGCACGTTTCTACTTCCATGAATCGTCTGCTGCTGCACATCGCACCGGCGGCACTCTGTCTGCTGGGGTTTGCCCTGTATCGCATTTCGCCAACGGCAGGAGAAGCACTCCCGCGCACACAATCCCTGCGACTGGGATTACTCTTAAGCCTGTCTTTACTCGGTCCCCTGTTCTGTTTTTATCAACTTCAGAACAACGTCTTTCCCTGGGATTTTCCGAATGAATCGCTGGTGGAAGAAAGCCAGCTGAAAGAATTGAACTTCCCCCACGTTCCCCAGGCGACCTTCATCACAGATCAATTCGAACCGGCGACGCTATACCGCATGCAGTTTGCCGCGTTGCCAACCGTGCTGCTCGTCGACCGACGAGCGCCCGTTCTGATCGCGAGTTTTCCGACAGAGCAGGAACTCAAAGATTATTGTGCAGAAAACGACTGGGATCTCAAACAGCATCAGGGGGGACTGGGCTGGGCCGAGTCTACGAATCCACAAGGCCCGCTGCCACACATGGAACGCATTCTGGAACAGAGCCGATAGAACCAGAATACGCTATGGGACTATTTTTCCTGTTGTGTCAGCGGATTGGTTTCCAGAATGATCTCATTGATACCAGTCTGATTGAAGCCTTTGAATCCCTCTTCGCGCTGCAGAATTTCCAGATGCGAACCGATGGCTCCCTGCAGCCGAAAGCGGTCTGCCGCCTCTTCATTGATCAAACCTTCATCCAGCAATGACTGAATCCGCGATTCCTTTACAGGCCAGATTTCACCCGCCGTAAACGCCTGCTTGAGATGGGGCAGATCCGTAAAGGGTTTCATCGTTTTGACTGCATTTTCGTCTGCCAGTTGTTCGCGTGCAGCGTCAAAGTCGAACTGGCATTCCAGGTGATGCATGCCCGCCTGCAGAAACGCTTCTCCATGTAGACGGCACCAGAGCCCGACAGTTCCCAGTTGCTTCAGTTCGGGCAGTGGCTCATGCGCGAAATCCTGCGAGACTTCTTCGGGCGACAGATCCACATCGGCAAAGATCACGACTCCTGCTGCCGGCTGTTCCAGCACCTGCGCTCCCCAACCTGCTTCTTTCCCAGCATAGAAACGCTCCCGCAATTGAAAGCCCAGCAGCTCCAGCACAGAAATCAATCGCCAGAAATGTTTGCGACTGGAACGATAAGTATGGTGATCGTGATTCGCCCACCCCATGCCCAGGGTGTCCTGGCGTGCTTTCTGAATCCGGGCGACTCCATTGCGCTGCTGCCAGTAAGCCCGCTCGGCAGCAAAAAACAGATCGCAGGTTCGATCGATCCCCAGGTCATCAATGGCTGCTCGTATCAGGGATTCTGCTGCGGTGAAGCCGGCGATCTCATCGTCATAATCACGCTTTCGTAATTGAAACGCTTCAGCGTGTTTCAGCAACAGTGACACATCTGCATCCATTACCTCTACGGCACAGATTGGCGCACCATGACGTTCAATCACATGCAGTTCCAGACCGTTGTCAGAGATCACAATCCGCTGACGGACTGCAGAACCAGTTTCACCAGTGATGGGTCGTTCCAGATCACATTGATGTATGGTTAAAAAGTCCGCCACCGATTCTACGCGGACAAACAGACGCTCAACTTTGGAATCACTGGCCTGAATCGCGGGAAACATCCCATCAGGATGCTGATGCAGGTGAGAGTCCGCTCCATCAACGGGAACATACCCCAGTTTTACCAATTGATTTTCTAGCGTTTCCGACCAGTTCAGTTCCAGATGATCCACCCAGTCAGATAACCGGGTTCCCGTTTTAAACTGCAGCTGGTCCGCGAAGTCCTGAATCAACGCAGAATGTTTGCAGAAGCCGGATATCCGCTCGTAGATAAACGCTGCCGTTTCCGGATATCGTTTCCAGTCATACGCCGTAAGTGATTCATTGGACATAACTTATCCCCTTTACATTCCCATTCTCTCATGCCAGACTGAAGAGTCAAGTCACCATTCTCTTCTTAGTACGCAAAATGCAGGGAAAACAGAAAGTCAATCAGAAAAGTTATTTTCAGCGTATATAATCACAGTAGGTCTCTCAACGATCATATCACATCTTGAATCACTGGCAGGAGGACCCGGCATGTCACAGACTATTCTTTTAATCGGCGCAGGTAAAATCGGCCGCATGATCGCATCACTGCTGCATGCCAGCGGCGATTACCAGCTGCGCATCGCAGATCAGTTTCCCGCAGCATTAGAGCGCATCCAGAAACGCCTGCCCGATGTGGAAACGCGTACGCTCAACGCCGATTCCCATGCCGAACTTCTGCAGTTGATGCAGGGTTGTACCGCCGTCATTTCCGCGCTTAGCTTTCGTGAAAACCCCGGAGTCGCCCGCGCCGCGCTTGAAGCGGGTATCAACTATTTTGATCTGACCGAAGACCGCCAGACCACCGCCGCTGTCAAGGAAATTGCAGAAGGCGCTGCCGCCGGTCAGGTCTTTCTGCCTCAATCAGGACTGGCTCCGGGTTTTGTCACCATCGTCACAAAACACGTTATGGAGTGGTTCGAAGAAATCGACACCGTGCGAATGCGCGTCGGTGCCTTGCCCCAGCATCCGACGAATGCCCTCGCCTATAACCTGACCTGGTCAACCGATGGATTGATCAACGAATACTGTAACCCCTGCGAAGTGATCCATTCGCATCATGTCAAAAATCACCTCCCCCTGGAGGGACTCGAACAGTTCACACTCGACGGTAATGTCTACGAAGCCTTCAATACGTCCGGCGGACTGGGCACACTTTGTGAAACAATGCACGGACAGGTTCGTGAACTCAATTACAAAACCATCCGCTATCCCGGGCATCACATGCTGATGAAGTTTCTGCTGCAGGATCTGAGGCTCACAGAACGTCGCGCCCTGCTTAAGGATGTGATGGAACATGCGATTCCTGTCACTTTCCAGGATGTGGTGGTTGTCTTCTGCACCGTGCGGGGGACCCGCAACGGACAGTTCGTCGAAAAAAGCGACCTCCGAAAGCTGTACGCGAAAGAAATCAATGGCGAGATCTGGAGTGCCATTCAACTCACCACGGGAGCAGGCATCTGCGCCGTCGTGGATCTCGTCCAGCAACAGCAGTTGAAAGGAACCGGCTTGATCAAACAGGAAGAAATTCCCTTCGATAAGTTTATCAACAACCGGTTCGGCCAGTTCTATGAATCAGAAACCTTTGGACTCGAAACATTGAATTCAGGCGGGTAAGGACATCATGACGCATCCCATTCACGAAGTACTTAAACGTATCGGCTTTGCTGATCATCCGGCAGCAGTCGCCGTCAGCAATACCTGGCAGGCCGGCAGTGGAGAACCGTTGACAGTCGTCTCTCCGATCGACGGTTCGACACTTGTCAGCCTGCGACAGGCCACCCGTAGCGATGTCGATCTGGTCATCGAAACCAGCAAAAACGCCTTTCACCAATGGCGCGAGGTCCCCGCGCCCAGACGGGGTGAATTTGTTCGCTTGCTGGGAGAAGCGCTCCGCAAACACAAAGCCGATCTCGCTGCCATCGTCAGCTGGGAAGCGGGTAAGATCACCCAGGAAGCGCTCGGCGAAGTGCAGGAAATGATTGATATCTGCGACTTCGCCGTCGGTCTCTCACGTCAGCTCTACGGCAAAACCATCGCCAGCGAACGACCGGGACACCGCCTGATGGAACAGTGGCAGCCTCTGGGTCCCGTGGGCGTCATCAGCGCGTTCAATTTCCCCGTCGCCGTCTGGGCCTGGAACGCGATGCTGGCATTCGTCTGCGGCGATACCGTCGTCTGGAAACCTTCTGAAAAAACACCGCTCTGCGCCATCGCCTGTCAGCAGATCGTTAATCAGGTTGCCCATAATTTTCCCGAAACACCTGATGGCATCTCCAGTCTGCTGATCGGCGGCGCAGAGGTCGGCCAAACGCTCGCCGCACATCCGGACCTCCCCCTCATCTCTGCCACCGGCTCGATCCCCATGGGTCGCGCCGTGGCAGAAACAGTCGCCCGTCGGCTGGGACGCAGTCTGCTGGAACTGGGTGGCAACAACGCCATGATTGTCACTGAATCCGCCGACCTGGAAATGACGGTTCGCTCTGCCCTGTTCTCAGCCGTCGGTACCTGCGGACAGCGCTGCACATCACTCCGTCGTTTAATCGTCCATGAAAGTATCGCCGACAAACTCCTCGCATCGCTCAAGAAAGCTTACGAGAAATTACCCATCGGCAATCCCCTGGATGAAGGCACACTGGTCGGCCCGCTCGTCGATCAAAGCGCACTCGAAACCATGCAGCAGGCGCTCCGCACGGCCGAAGAACAGGGAGGCACCGTCCACTTCGGAAACCCGCTTCTGTCCGACATCCCCGCAGGCGGTTCTTATGTCCATCCTGCCATTGTCGAAATGCCGGGGCAAACGGAAATCGTCATGCAGGAAACCTTCGCCCCCATTCTGTACGTGATGCGCTATGAGCATCTTGAGACAGCGATCCAGATGCATAATGCGGTCCCACAGGGACTTTCCTCGGCTATCATGACGAATGACATCCGCCAGGCCGAACTGTTCCTCTCTCCTGTTGGCTCTGACTGCGGCATCGCCAATGTCAACGTCGGCCCCAGCGGCGCCGAGATCGGCGGTGCCTTTGGTGGTGAAAAAGAAACCGGCGGCGGCCGCGAATCCGGCTCCGACGCCTGGAAAGCCTACATGCGCCGCGCCACCAACACGATTAACTACTCGACCGAACTCCCCTTAGCCCAGGGCATCAAATTCGACCTGTAAGGAAAACCTTCATCACAGGGTGGGGTACAGTTGGCTTGTCAACAGTGAAATTGATATCCCCCCAGCAGGGGTAAGCCCGAATGCACATTCGGGCCGAGCGCAGCGAGCAGGAGGTTGCAGCTCACTAGATCAATTCACAACAGAGAAACCCACCTGTTCGAAAAAAAGAGCATGAGGCACACCGACATACTTCAACGTCTGTCCCGCAACCTCCTGTTGCCTGCGGCAATATCGGATTACATCCGATACCACCCACCTTCTCTACCGCACACTCGCCAATAATATTTTTCGTGTCTTTTCGTACTTTTCGTGGTAGAAAATCTTCGAGCAATTCAAAAACTACCCGAACACCTCGCCGGGTACCGGTTTTGAACGGTTATTATCTCCCGGGTGCCATCTGTCGGCTTGCCCGACAGTGAAATTGAGATCCCACCAGCAGGGGTAAGCCCGAATGCAATTCGGGCCGAGCGCAGCGAGCAAGAGGTCTCAGCTCACCAGAACAATTCATAACAGACCCACCAACTCGGTTATCCCCAAATGAGGTACGTCCCCTCAGCATATAACAATCACCCCGCAACCTCCTGTTGCCTGCGGCAATATCGGATTACATCCGATACCACCCACTTTGATTCCGTGCAGACAATTTAGTGTTTTCGTCGTAGAAAAATTTCATGCAATTCGCGGTTTACCCGAACACCTCGCTAATCACTTCACCGCCCAGCACCGTCGCAATCTCTTTTCGGTTGTTATGTCTGAAAAACAGCTTGTGCTGATCCAGCCCCAAAGCGTGTAACAAAGTCGCGTGTAGATCTGCCGGAGAAACAGGACGTTCCACCGGTGTATAACCCAGCTCATCGGTCTGACCAATAATCTGGCCCCCCTGCACGCCACCGCCGGCCATCCACATGCAATACGTCGTCGGCAGATGATCGCGACCGCGCCGATCTCCTTTGGCAGAACCTTCCGTAGTGGGCGTGCGACCAAATTCGCCTCCCCAGATCACCAGCGTGTCATCCAGCAGTCCGCGCTGCTTCAGGTCTTTGAGCAGTCCCGCGATTGGAACATCCGTGGCCCGGGCCTGTTTGATATGATTCCCTTTCAGCGAACCATGCGCATCCCAGCCTCCATTCCTCAGCTGAACGACACGCACACCCCGCTCAACCAGCCGTCGTGCTATCAGACAATGCCTGCCGAACTCTGCGGTTGGCTTGGCATCCAGCCCATATAATTTCGCGGTCTCCGCCGTTTCGCTTTCCAGGTCGAAGACTTCCGGAGCGGAGGTCTGCAGACGAAATCCAAGCTCATACGAAGCAATCCGCGCTTCCAGTTCCGAATCCTCACCCAGCTGATTCAGATGCTTCTCGTTCATCCACTTGATGAAATCCAGCTGTTCGCGGCGGTTCTCATTCGAATAGCCGGTCGGCATTTTGGTATAGGGAATGCCCCGTTTCCCATCCACCAGAGTCCCCTGGTAACGCGAAGGCAGAAAGCCGGCCCCCCAGCCGGGGGTCTGTGGCGCCGGGCCGGTACTGTTTGACAGCATGGAAATAAAAGCGGGCAGGTCACGGCTTTCACTTCCCAGTCCATACGTCATCCACGCCCCCAGGCTGGGTCGGTCTCCGACTGCCGAACCGGTCAGAGCAATACACTCACCCGGTCCATGCACGGGCACACGATGATTCACCGCGCGCAGCAGACACAGTTCATCCACCATCTCCGCTGTCGAAGGAAACAGATTTGATACCTCAATCCCGCTCTCGCCGTATTTTTGAAAGGTAAACGGAGACGCCATCAGTTTTGAACCCAGGCCGGCCCGCGGAATATTCGGAACCCTGGCTGCAATCGCATCGGGCACTGCCTGACCTTCCAGCTTCGTCAACAGAGGCTTGGGATCGAATGTATCCACCTGGCTCGGCCCCCCCGACATGAACAGGAAAATCACATTTTTCGCTGTCGCCGGAAAGTGACTTTGACCAGCGTGCGCTGGCGCACCATCGTCGGCACTTAACAGCCCCTCTTCCGCCAGCAATGACATCAGCCCGACGGCACCGAAGCCCAATACACTCTCTTTCAGCATCGCCCGTCGACTGCGCTGCAGGAATGCAATTCCGTTTTTCTGATTGACATCAAACAACATTCAGCCCCTCTGATCTAAGGGATATAAACGAACTCATTCAGGTTCAGTAACGCATGACACAACATCGACAGCCGCCGCTCTGTCTCTTCTCCTGAACCACTCTGCAGCAGCGAGACGGACCGCCCCTGCTCCTCTTGATTTGGCTTGCGCCCCAGCACTTTCAGAAACGCCGCTTCCGCCTGAAGACTGGCATCATCACTGGTTTCTTCAACAATCTTCTTCGCCAGCATTTGCGCCCGTCGATCCATGAATTGACTGTTCAACATGAATAACGGCTGCAGCGCCACCGTGGAAACCTGCCGACGCGAACAGCTGGTGATACTGTCCGGCGCATCAAACATCGCCATCACCGATGGCATTTCGCTTCGACGCTGAAACAGATAAATCGTGCGCCTGAGATTTTCCTCTTCCCGCTCCTGAGGTACACTCGGCCCCCCCAGTTCCCGTTTCAATTCCCCGGTCGCACACAGAATCGAATCTCGAATCGCTTCTGCTTCCAGCCGCCTGCGCGGCCAGCTCCATAGATACCGGTTCTCTGGATCTTTCTCAAAGTTCGCTTCATCAAACGTCCGCGACTGCCTGTAAGTCGACGACAGCACAATCAGTCGATGGATGTGTTTGGTACTCCAGCCCTGTTCCAGCAGTTCCCTCGCCAGCCAGTCCAGCAGTTCGGGATGTGAAGGGGGTTCACCCTGCACACCAAAGTCGCTGGGTGTCGATACCAGACCGCGACCGAAGTGATACTGCCACAACCGATTCACCCACACGCGTGAGACCAGCGGATTCTTGCGGTCACTCATCCATTCAGCCAGCGCCGTCCGCGAGAGTTTCTCTGAATCAATGTTTGTCGCTCCCAGGACAGCAGGCCAGCCTTTGCCGACTTCCAGTCCCGGTTTATGCACATCGCCACGAATCAGAATCTGCGACTTTGTCTGTTTCAGCTGCGCCGCGGAATACGGGATCGGATCGCGGTTCACTACCGGCAGCCGCTCTATTTTGTCGTGCCCCGTCAGAGGCGAATAGTATCCCCACGTGTGTGCCTGCTTTGTATGCGCGAACCGTTTTCGGTTGATCAGTTTTTTTGCTTCCCGCTGATAAAAATCAAACGTCCCTTTCGTCATCCACGATTTCAGATCGGTCGGGTTCGGCAGATCGTCTCCCTGTAAAGACAGGTTCCCCAGTTGGCCATTCACAAAGAAACCTTGTAGTCGATAGTAGTCCCGCTGCGTCAATGGATCAAATTTATGATTGTGGCACTGGGCACATTCCAGTGTGAGCCCCAGCAGCGCACTGCTTGTTACATTCACAATATCGACCAGCACGTCGTTCCGCTGCGCCGCCTTGTCCATATTGTTCCCGCTGATCCGGGCAGACGCCAGAAATCCGGTCGCAACCACATGCTCGTCTTCATAAGGTGTCAGTTCATCCCCTGCCAGTTGCTCTTTAATAAACTGATCATATGGTTTGTCGGCGTTGAAACTCTCGATCACGTAATCGCGATATCGCCACGCATAAGGTCGCGGTAGATCGTGCTGGTAGCCATGACTCTCCGCCCAGCGCGTCAGATCCAGCCAGTACCGCGCCCAGCGTTCGCCATAATGTTTCGACGCCAGCAAACGTTCCACCAGTTTTTCATAGGCCCGTGGATCGGTATTGTTTTTAAACGCATCCACCTCAGCCAGTGTGGGCGGCAGACCTGTCAGATCGAGTGACAGTCGCCGAATCAGTGTTGCCTTGTCTGCTTCCTCCGCCGGTTTGATCTCCTGCTGCTGCCAGGCACGGGTGATAAACGCATCCACGGGAGTCCGAATCGGCTTCGGTCCGCTCACCTTGGGAACCGCCGGTCGTTTGATGGTCTGAAATGCCCAGTGATCTGACTCCGTTCGCGGCGTCGGCAGCACGGCAAAATCCCACTTCGCCCCCTGGTCAATCCACGCACGCAATAACGCAACCTCTTTCTTTGAGAGGGCTGTCGCTGAATCAGCGGGTGGCATCCGTTCCTCAGCAACTTGTGAGGAAACCAGTTCGATCAGCTTACTCTGACCGCTCTGGCCCGGCACAATCAGTTTTTCCCCGGTACTGAAACCCAGTAGTTCGTCATACACATCCAGCCGATACCCCGAATCCGGATTTGCCCCGGCGTGACAGTTGAAACATTTTTGCTTGAGCAGCGGAACAATCTCATCTTTGAAATGTACCGGTCTATGCCACGCCGTTTGTGACTTTGAACCACCGGCCGGAATCTGCCCCGGCGAAACATCCAGGACGTCGCTCCACGTGCGACTCAACACCAGATCACTGACATAAATCTGGTCCTCCAGTTCTGTTTTATAGCCGGTCGCAAAACCAACCCAGCGCACACCATTCACACTCTGCGGATTCACCGTTGTCGCGACCGGCTGTTCCTGATCACCGGGCTGCGGATCGACCCATAACTCAAATCGCGTGAAACCAGCCCGCAACGATTTCTCCGGCTTCGACAGCCGCCCCACGATCAGGTAATCCCGATCCCGTTCCAGTTCCACCGAACTCCAGGCGGTTTTCTGCGCACCAATCCGCACCATGAAAACCACTTTTCCCTTCTGCGGTCCACTGGAGGCAATGTGCACGCCGATATTCGGGACATGATTGGCATGCACGGCTTTGTCTGAACCTTCGTAACGATCCAGCCAGAAGACGAAGAACTCCCCCTCATCGCGGGGCTTCTGATCGGCGGCATAGCGAAAGCGAAACCGCATAAACAGCTCCTGCCCCTGGTACGTCTCCGTCAGTTCCCGCCGCAACGGATTGTTCCGCTGTACTGATCCCTGAATCAACGCTTCATGCTGAATCGCGGAACCGGAGGTCTGCTTCGACTTCACATCCACAAACAATGCCGGCTGACGATTCGAAAGCACCCAGCCCCCGTTCCAGCCAAATCCTTTGTGATCCCGTTTGACAGAATCCATCTGCGGGTTGACCAGTCCGTGCGCCAGCCGCGGAGAATCCCCGGCAAACGTCTGCGTGGACCAAAACAGCAGCCCGCAAACCAATAGCGCCGTTACCAGCTGCCTGCCTACTCGATTCGATGTCAGAGCCCGATTTATCATCATGATTTCCATCTGATTAAACGTGAGCAGATCCGCCACGTAGCATTTTTTTATGGTTTTAAATGTGCTTCACACTTTGCCAGCCGGAGTGACAAATTAGCCGCAGGACGTTAGCTCCGGTTATGTATCTTTGGTAAGAACCATTTCGATTTTTTAAACACTAAACAACCCCCGGTTTCTCCCATTTATTTAGACTCATCCTGATAAAAAAATATGAATGTCATTACTCCACAGGTTGTGTCACTGATTCAAAAGTCTTTCCAAGTACCAGTCGATCCACGAACAGTGAATCGCCGACCTCTGTGTATTGTCCAATTCGCATGCCCAGAACGTGAACGGCATTCAGCTTCTTTGCCCCTTTACCCAATTCCACGACCGCATCAGGAGTCTCACTTCGTTCCCCGACCGGATTCACCCAGATTTCCAGACGATTGAAATAAGACGACTGCTCTTTCATCACACGCCCCACCAGTAGAAAACATTCTCCGTCGATCAGTCCCGCGGAAAAGCCTTCCTGATTCACCTCGAACCGGGCGAAGAACCGTTTCTCTTTCAAGCCGAAATTGGGCACACGCGAATGACTGCTCCCTTTGCTTCCCGCCACATCGTCAAACCAGAGGGCAAAGAAATCGTTCTTGTCCAGCCCTTCGTACTTCACCAGCAGACTGAAATAAAAATCCTCGGTAAGCGGTTCTGCCAGTTCGCGGGCCATCCGATGTGCCAGGGATGGATAGGCATGATGATGACCGCGGGACTGCAATACCATCGGCCCTCCCTCCAAGTCTCCCCACTGCATCCGCTGTTCAGGAACCATCAGCCGGGTAAAATTCGGATCGGCCCACCAGCCTTCATAGTGAAAACCCACGCCCCCGGTCTGCTGTAACAGCGACGTCGCCGGATACTCAAACGCTTCACCAGCCAGAATCCCTTTCGGCAACGCGGTCTGCATCTGAATCAAGGCATATTCATTCTGCAGTGCTTCGCGTTCAAAGGGAACCGCTTCCACGGGGGGATAGTTTCCCGACTTCGCCGCCGTCAACTGTTCGGGAGTTGGCACATCAGCAAATTTGGTCGGCGTCAGACGGATTGCAGATCCCTGTTCATTCTGTCGTGAGAACAGCACCGCCTGACTCGCTTTCAGATTAAGCGTCTTGGCAGCAGACTGCGGTTTGACATCCACCTGCCCTTCAAACACATGCACTTCCGCTTTGCCCAGCGGATCAACGACTGCACCGAACCGCGTCCCCTGATCGACGATCTGAATCTCAGGGGTATCGATGGTAAAACCGTGTGCTTCGTCAGGAACATAAGCGGCAATCTTGCCATAATTCAGCTTTGCATTCAGCGGGGAACAGAGTTCAATCTGCGCCGGTCCTTCCAGCACAATTCCAGCTCCACTTTCAAAACGAATCCTGCCAATGCCCGACTTCAGCCACAGTTTCTTTCCCGCCGGAAACCGGGTCCCATAGGCGATCTCCTCGCCCAGGTCTTCGTCTGCCCACACCGCATCCTCGGTATCCAGCAGCATCCCGACATGGCTGAGCGCAAGCGGCGCCGGTTCAGAAATTGCAGCAACCTGGTTGACCGGTTCACCATCCCACCAGCCCGCATTCAGCCACAAAGCGATGCCCACCAGCAGCACGGCTGTGACCACAGTCACCGACTGCCACAACGAGATGCTTCGTCCCACTTCGCTTTTCACTTCTTCCGCGACAACCGTTGGATAGGCAGCGGGTTCCAGTGTTTCCAGGTCAACCCCTTCCGGCACCGAGGTATACAGATCAGCTGTCAACACTGCATCAATCTGGATCTGGTTCGTATAGTCTTCAATCAACTCGGGATATTCAGTCAGAATCTCAGTCAGCCGCGCGTCTTCTGCATGGGTCAGACTATGATCCAGAACCCGACAGGTCAGTTCTGCGAGTTCTTTTTGAATTGCCTCGTATGATGAATTCATCACTGTGCCTCCCGGGCCACCTGTTTTTGAATGCATTCCATGAGCACTTTACGAATTCGATATAAGGTCATTGAAACCGCATCCGCTGAACGGCCCGCCTGTGACGCAATCTGATTCACCGGTGTCGCATCGCAGTAACGTCTCTCCACCAGCTGTCGATGTTCGGAAGGCAGCTTTTCCATGCAATGCGTCAGTGCGGCACTGTGAGCATGCGTCTCTACCGCCCTGCTGGTCGCAACAGCAGCAATCTGTTCCAGCGTCTGTTCGTCCACAGCCGACTGACTGTGATTGCGCACCCGTTTGAAATACGCCAACGACTGCAATTGAGCGATGCGACAGGCCCAGGGAAGAAACGGACGGTCCCGATCAAATTCCTGTCGCTTCCGCCAGAGCACGGTATTCGTCTCCTGTAGCACATCATCGACATCTGAAGCCTGGCGTATCAGTGCCCTCAACAGCCCCCGTAGCGCAGGCTGACTGCCGGCAATCAACGCAACATATTCTTCATCGAGATCACTGTCCGACAAAACCAGGGCCCTTCCGCGCGAATCAGATAATTTAAAAACGTCCTGTATCAGTTCATTAGTTCAACAGACTCCAATCTAACGCAGATTCTGATAAAAAGAAATTTATTCATTAAAACGAGTGAAACAAAAAAGACATAAAGCACTGCAATTATTGAACATGCGAAATATCAGCGGGTGGGCCCGAATAAAATTCGGGCCGAGCGCAGCGAGCAGGAGGTTGCAGCTCACCAGATCAATTCTTAACAGGGCAACCAACTCGAATAGCACCTGAATGAGGTACGTCCACTCAACACATAACAATCCCCTGCAACTTCCTGTTGCCTCCGGCAATATCGGATTACATCCGATACCACCCGCTTTCTCTCCCGTACTCTCCACTAGAATTTTTCGTGTCTTTCGTGGTAGAAAATAATGCCGAGCCCCTTAGTGGTCCTTACCGCCCGTCATAACCAAACACCCCGATCACCCGCACCGGCTCCCCCTTTGCCTGTAACCGAATCCGATGCTTCCCGAACGGCAGTCCCAACACGCCGCGACGGTTCTCAATAAAATGGTCCCGCCCCTGCGAATCGGTAAACGGCTCATTGGTCGGCTGTGCCCAGACCTGTTTACCATCCACTTCCGCTATCAGCGTGCCTCCGTCCGGATCATCCAGCCAGGCGATTGAAAGTTCATCCGCCTCCACATCAATTTCCAGCGTCTCACCCGGCTGCAGTTGGAACGCCTTCTTCCCATACGGAGCCCCCCACTTCGATTCGAATGTCTTTACCGCAGATGTCCCCCGCCAGTCCTTTGAGTCGATGCCATAGAACCGGCGGTTCAGACCCACTTTGCAGTCCACGGTGTTCAACTGCGCATTCTTATTGGGAATTTCAATAATATGTCGATCGCCGCGCGACAGTCGTCCATGCACGAACGTCGAATTGCGTGGATTGGGTCGCGACCAACTGTGCCGTCCATGTCCCGCGTGTTGCGCCGGATGACCATCGATCTGCAACTGCATCTTCTCTCGTTTGTTATCCGCCCAGAGATTGAACGCGGCGTCTTCCAGAATCATCATCCGCCCGTCCACAATCCGCGGACTGTCGGCAGCGAACCGGACCATCTCTCCTTCCCAGTTCGCCGTAAAGTCATTCATCCGCGCAGGTAGTTGCTGTTGAGCGATTCCCGGCTGCGGATCGTCGGGCATCTCGAATACCTGCTCCAGCTGTTTGAACCAGATATAATGACTGGCAGCCCCAGGATGACCGCCATCAGGAGCAATCGCATACTGATTACACGTCGTCTTCAGATCAATCAACAACTCTCCCAGATCGACAAACGGGATTCCGTAATGCGTACAGAGCTGCTGCATCGGCCCGGTCATTGAATTCGGCTGCCCTTTGTCGCGGATCCACATGCACGAAACGAACTCCACACCGGGATAGTGCCGCTGAAACCAGCGAATCGCCCCTTCATACGCGGCGATTTCATCGGGACGGTCAATATGCTCATTATGCCCGTGCCCGAAGATCACCAGGTCCGGCCCTGGTTTCTTCCCGTTCTCAAACAGTGATGGATAGAGTTCCTGCCAGGACTTCCCGGTTGGATGTCCGTTGTCATTCGGGTTCGGCGGCAGCTCCAGTTCCGCGTATGCTTTGAAGCCGCTATGCGATTCGCCGATCGATGAACCATCGGCGGCCATCACGTTCAGCAGAATCTTGTCAACCGGATAATGAAACTTCCGCAGCAGTTCCCGTCGCATCCGTCCGGTATACATAAAATAATGTTGCGACCAGCCCACATAATCCTGCAGTTCGGGTTGCTCCATCCGCTCTGCGATCAACTGTTTCATCGCATCCGGCTTTCCCGGTCGGGCCTCGACCAGGGGCTCTTTATAATGCGGACTCGCGGGATCTTCGTCGTAGAAATACAACCGCGGATTGGCACTCCCCCGATCGATACTCGACCCCAGTGTCAGAATCGTCACCGGCTGGCCCGTTGTCAGCTTCTTCATCGTGCGGGGAATCTGGCGATACAGGTCCGGCAACGCACGCGATGCGGCAGACTCAGTCACCGCCTGATCCCCTTTAACCAGCGCAGGCGAATCAATCCAGACCCGTTTGTCAGAGTCATTCACAAATTCCACCAGCACACCTACCACATTCCGGAACGCAGCATCCGATTCCCGCTGATGCTTAAAACGGGGATCGACTTTGAGACCATTCACTTGCAGATGAAATTCTTTTCCGGTCTCCTGCGCAGACGCCTCCCGCTGCGGCGCACGGATCAGTTCCCCCCGCCCCTGCTTCGCAAACGTCCGCTTATCGGGCAGACGAAATTCCGCCGGCGACCACTCACCATCGTCACTTTCAATCAGCATCAGACAGAGCCGCACTTTGAGGGCGCCGCTTGTTTCCTGGTACCCGTTGACCGACAGGCTGACCGCATCGCCAGACTTCAGTCCCAGTTCCGGCAGCGTCGCAAACTGCCAGATCCGCTTGCCCGGCAGAAGCTCCACCACATTCTCGGTTGGCTGGAGCACCAGTTTTCCGTTGCCCTTCCCGGCAATCACATCTCCCCAGCGATCCGTATTCCAGCAGAGAATCGAGCGTCCCGGCTCTGTTGCAGCCGACTTCCGCAACTGGAACTCCGGGTTCTGCAGGAGGTTCTGCACTGGCTTCGTTTCCTCAGCGCAGACAGCGGAAACCAGGGGACTGGCAACAACAGACAAGACTAAAAGAAACACGTTTTTCACGGCAGGTCTCTCAGGTAGGGGAATTCAGGAAGAAGAAATAAGAAAAGAACCGCTCCCGATCATACCGGAGACCACAACCGGTTCACAACAAAACAAAGGTTTCCAACACAGAAAACACATCAGAATATAGATCAGGAGGTGGGGCCGAATGCAATTCGAGCCGAGCGCAGCGAGCAGGAAACCGACAGTGTTGCATTCAAGAAAGAAACATTTCGTCTGCTCTCAAATCATCTCTGCTGAGGTCGGACAGAGTAAATAACAGATTGTATTTTTGAACTGACACTTTCCTGTTGCCTCCGGCAATACCGGATTACATCTGGTACCACCTGCGACTCGTTTTTTTCATTAGCGGCATCACCAGCTTTCGCTCCGGTACTCCCGCCAGTAAATTTTTCGTGTCTTTCGTGGTAGCATTAATTTCGCTGTAGCACGCGCTTCGTATGAGCCAGTACCAGCGGTATCGAAGCCCGCACTACGGGGAACGTATGCCCTCCTTTGAGCTCCACATACTCATGAGGTAGTTTCAGCTCTGTCAACCGGTCGCGAAAATGTTCGTTCATCGTCCGGTCAAATGCCTGGTCTGCCGTGATGATCAGCACCGATGCCCCTTTTAACTTCTCAGCATCATTGATTGGATTGAACTGTTTCCACACCGCTTCATCGGAGCCGAAACGGTCGACAGGCACTTTGTAGGATTGCCCCTCCGGTAATCCACTACGTGGAAAATCAAGCAGACCGATGATCGAACTGACCGCGGCAAACCGACCGGGATGTCGTTCAGCAAAACGCACGCAGCCAAACCCTCCCATCGACCAGCCGGCAATCGCACACTGTTTTTGAGATGTCGGCAATTCATACTGCTCAGAGACAATCGCCAGGACCTCTTCCAGATACGTCTCATACACATCCTGCTTTCGTAGCGGCGAATTAAGAAACCAGCCATCATCACCGTCCGGCAGAATGATAAATAAGCCGGAACCCAAAAGCTGCTGGCGGATCAGCTTGTCATCAATCAGCGATCGCTCATGCCGCCCCCGCCCATGCAGAATGACCAGCGTCCGTCGCTCCGCAGGTTTGATCGACTGCCAGTTCTTAGGCAACACGACCACTGCCCGCTTTCGTTTCTTCAAGCGCGAACTCTCAAACGAAACCGCATCAATCCGCGGAAAGAGTTCTTCTGTTTCCAGCTCTGATGCAGACAACTCAGAGGCAGACAGCGACAGCCCCACCATCAGGCCAGCTTTCATCAGATTGTTCCAAAACCTTTTCGAAAACATCACACTTCCCTAACAGTATCAACATCATTGGTAAACATTGTGGGTGGGCCCGAATGCAATTCGGGCCGAGCGCAGCGAGCAGGAGGTCGCAGCTCAATCTAACAATTCACAACAGAGCAACCTACTCTAATAATTCAAACAAAATGGGGCACGCTCATTCCTCACGCAGCACTCACTCTGCCACCTCCTGTTGCCTGCGGCAATACCGGATTGCATCCGGTATCACCCAGTTTTTTGTATTATCTGCTTCAATACACCCTGATCTCACACACCCGCGCCTGAACCACTCCGTTCGTCGCAGTCACGACAATCCGTAGCTGTTTCACAGTGATCTCCGATTCCAGTTGATGCACTCGACGCCGCTGAACATTCCCCGTAACGTTAACAATCTGTTGCCAGTCAGAACCGTCGTGAACTTCAATCTGATAATCCCGCACCGTTTCCGGTTGCGGCGTTCCCCACTGCATCTTAGCAGTATAACCATCATGATGGCTCAAAGTCAGATGCCGATGCAGGCCCGTATCAAATATCAGTTGAACCACATTCACCTTTATTGACTTTTCCCATTCCAACAGCAGCGTCGCCGGCAGATCTTCAGCAGGATCGGACAACCAGCGATGCCCGCCGGGAAAGGCACGCCCCTCGGGTGCACCGGCCGATCCGTGCACACTTCGCGTCTGTCCCGAGATTACATGACATGCTTCGTATCCAGCCTGCTCGCTACTGGCAGAAACACTTGCGGAGCGAGCGAGATCATATACATCTTCGTTTCGAATCCCGACCAGATACGCATCATCACGCAACAACTGCTGCTGAATCTGCGCCATTATTTCAGAATTCGTGCTCAACTCAGCTGGTTCCTGCTGTTGCTGAATCGCCAAAGCGGCCGCCGTCCCCACTCCCTGCCCGATCGTCGCACAGGTCGCCATCACCCGCGTCGATGAGAATGCCACATGCGTTGCAGAGATATTGCGTCCCGCAAACATCAGATTTTGACGATTCACCGAAATACAGGCCGCAAGCGGTATGTCATACAAATGAGGCACTGGATGCTGTATACAGGGCTCCAGCCCAGGCGCATCGATACCTTCGGGCGGATGCAGATCCAGCGACCAGCCACCATAGGCAATCGCATCAGGAAATGCGCGGGATGAGAGCAGATCGTGTTCGGTTAAAATATGTTGCCCGATGAACCGGCGGCTTTCGCGTTTGCCTGGTACGAATCCAAACCAGTCCAGCGCCCAGTGTGCCGCTTGAAATGGATCTTCGCCGGCGGGCGTTCCCTCCGGTCCGTTTTTCACATGATCCCAAATGCCCAAGACGATCGCCAGCAGTTCATCGCGGATCTGTTCATTCTCTTTAATCGTATCCAGCATACCGCCCCACTCGGCCCACCAGTAACCATACTCGTGTGTCGGCTCCTCTTCACCCGGCGTCGCATAGAGTCGCAGCTTCAACTCTGCGGGATCAAATTTCCGCGCCCACGCGGGCGCCACAAAAGGCATCGGCCGGTCATGACGACGTGCCTGCATCAGAATCGTCGATCCCAGTCGATGTGAATCTGCCGTTTCCGGAGCCAGACTTTCATTGAACTGTTTTTGACTTTCGCGCCCTTCCATAAACAGCGCCCCGGCTTCTGCAGCCAGTCGTCCATCACCGGTACAGTCAATAAATATTTCCGCGTTGATCGTGAAACGGTCTTCTGTACTCTGCCGTTCTGCAGTCGCACTCTCAATCCGGTCGCCATTCAATTGAACCGCAGTCACACAGGTATTGAGCATCAGTGTGAGATTGGGTTCCGCCTGGCATTTCTCATACAGGATCAGATCGAACATCGAAGCCGAACGTTGGGGATTGCGGAGGCAGTTTTCCAGCCTCAACTCCTCGATGATCCCCCCTTCACGGGCTTCCGTCTCCAGTTCTGCTCCCCGATCAAAACGCCCCGTGCCATTCGCACCGACGATATGCATGCGGACTTCACTTGATGCATTTCCGCCGAGCACCGAGCGATCCTGGCACAGAATGACCTTTGCCCCACAGCGCGCCGCAGCCAGCGCGCCGCAGCAGCCGGCCATCCCTCCGCCAGCGATGAGAATCTCAGAATTCAGAACATGCTCTTCCAGTATCGTCATTTTGCCTTAACACCTGTTTTTGTTTGACACCCACTTTAAATGTCATATAATATCACCCAGGACTCTTTTTTCAATATATCCTCCGATAATAACGACCTATAATGGCACTTATTCAAAAAGAACCGCCGCATTCGCTGGCACTGGAACTCTCCGAACGCATCCGCCATCGGATCCAGTCCGCTGAATTTACAGACGGTGATTTTTTTCTGACCGAAGCCGAACTGGCGGAAGAATATCAGGTATCGCGACGCATTGCCCGCGAAGCCGTCAACCGCCTGTGTGCCTTGGGACTGCTGGAAGGACGCAAGCGCAAAGGACTGATCGTCCGCCATCCCGATCCGGTTGAAGTCTGGGCAAACTGCCTCCCTTCACTGGCACGTTCGCAGGAAAAGCTGGCCGAACTCGCATCCTTCCGCTATGCCCTCGAAGTCGGCGCGGTCGAGTTGGCCATCAAAAATGCCAGTGAAGCACAGATTGAACAGCTGGCTGAACTCGCCGAACAGTTCAAACAGATCGCCCGCCAGAAGAAAGACCGCCCGCGCCGTATCGAAGTGGAGCGCCAGTTTCATGGTCTGATTCTGGAGATGTCGAGCGTACCTCTGATCGCCGACATGCAGAAACTGCTGGCGGCTCTCTTTGAAACTTCCTATCCCACGCGAAAATCTCCCATGCTGGATGATGACGTCAACGAGCGCATCATCTGGCAGCACTTTGAACTGGTCAGTGCGATACAGGATCGCGACGTCGAACGGGCACGCTCCGTCATGCGGGCTCATTTAAAATATCTGTTGATGCCGGAACGGGAAATCGACTGAAACACCGAGACATTATTCCAGAAAGCGTATCACCATGAAAAAAACACAATTCTGTTTGATACCCCTGCTAACACTGCTCTGCTGCAGTATGCTGACAGCCGCTTCTCTCCCTGCAGGTGAAAACAGCGACCTGCCGGAAGTAGAAGTCTCGAATGTCCATAAAGTCTTTGACAACGGCGAGCACAATGCGTTTACCGACATGATCGAATTCAAAGACAAATTCTATCTCACCTTCCGCACCTGCCCGGGCGGCCATATGCTGTTCCCGACTTCGCGAATCCTGATCATGCAGAGCGATGACGCGAAAACCTGGAAACAGGTCGATGAATTCTCGGTCCCCAAACGCGATGTCCGCGACCCGCACTTTCTGATCTTCAAAGATAAACTGTTCGTCTACACCGGCACGTGGTACTGCGGCGACTCTGCTCCCAAAACACGGACGATTAACGAACACCTGGGCTTCGCGGTCTGGTCCGCCGACGGAAATGAGTGGTCGAAACCGATCATGCTGGAAGGAACCTACGGCCATTACATCTGGCGGGCTGCTGCCTATAAAGACAAAGCTTACCTCTGTGGACGCCGCATCCGACATTTTGCACAAGGCGATAAGGATCGCGAACTGATCGAAACCGCGATCCTGGAAAGCGACGATGGACTGGTCTGGAAAACCGCCAGCCTGTTCAATGAAAAGCAGGGAGATGAAACCGCGTTTCTGTTTGAAGACAACGGCGACCTGCTGGCCATCGGTCGCAGCGGCTCCAATCCAGCCTGGGTGATGCGATCGCGGCCCCCCTTCGATCACTGGGACCGCAAACAACTCGACCGCTATATCGGCGGACCGCTGCTCGCCAAATGGGGTGATCGCTACCTCGTCGGCGGCCGTCAGCGCAAGAACGGGAAATATGTGACTTCACTCTACTGGTTCAAGGACGATCAACTACACGAATTCGCTTCACTCCCCAGTGGCGGAGACAACTCTTATCCCGGCATTCTGATCCTGAGTCCCGATCACGCCTTGATTTCCTATTATTCAAGTCATGAAAAAGACAAGGATGGTAAACCGATCACCGCAATTTACATGGCTGATCTGAAACTGAAAAATAAATAACGGCAATTCCGTGGAGTTCAATAAGGGGAAGTGTCCTGCGGGAGGCTTTCCCTTTTTTTATAATGCCTCATAATACATTAACGATGTGCATTCTGAATGAACCGCTTTCACTTCAAAACTTGACGCCGCTGATATATCACGATATATTATATTAATTAAAGTATATCCGGTCTCGAACGAACCAGCAGTGGACGCTAATGGAAGATACATCAAAAAATCTCACTGAATACTCTTATCAGTATATCAAACAACAGATGGAACAGAACGTGCTCGCGCCGGGCGCCCGACTCGTGAACCGCAAACTGGCTGCGGAACTGGGGGTGAGTGCGATTCCCGTACGCGAAGCAATCTGCCGTCTGGCATCGGAAGGCTTCGTGGAACACATTCAGGGATCCGGTGCCTTCGTCCGGGAGATTGGACGCGAAGACCTGGATGAATTGTACGTGCTGCGTGATCTGCTCGAAAGTTTCGCAGCCGGCGAAGCGGCCTTGTATATCACACCGCAACAGTTGGACGATCTGCAGTTTCTCATTGACGAGATGCGTGAAATCACTGCTTTGCTGAATGAGCGGAACGCGAAACACACCACGCCGACCCAATTCAATCGCTGGGTGGACTGCGAAACCGAATTTCATGAAATCCTGATCGAAGCCTCGCGGAACCGACTGCTGAAAAAAGTCATTCAGGAACAGCGGGCGATCACCGATGTCTTTTATGCCCTGCGGCAGTTAAAACATAAGATCATCACTCCTCAAAGTGCAGAAGAAACCTGTGCGGGCAAAGAACAGATCCTGGCAGCGTTCCGTAACCGGGATGCCGATCTGGCCCGACAGATTATGAGCGAACAGATCCAGGCAGGCCGTCGCGACGTCCTGGCTTTCATGCGAAAACAGGAACGAGGTCGTAATGCAACTTAAACAGCTGGAAACAGGGATCCTGTTCAAAAATGCAAAACCGCATGTCAAAAGCGTGCACGCCTACTTCCCTTCGGTCGCATCCCTGCCTGATGGCTCGCTGCTCTCGATGTATATGCTGGGAGAAGCCTTTGAAGCGGTCGACCTCAAACTGCACCTGTCGCGATCGAGAGACCAGGGACAGACCTGGGAATATCAAGGCTCGATCGACACCAGTGTAACCGGGCGACAAACATCCACTTTCGGGCGGCTTGCAGTGACGGAAACAGGAGAGCTGATTGCAAATCTGGTTCGCTTTGATCGTACCGATTTCCCCGGCGAAGGCTTATGCAATCCACAGACACTGGGTATGGTCCCCTCCGAACTGTTAATAATCCGCTCCCTCGATCAGGGTAAAACCTGGTCAGAACCAACCCTCGTCACTCCGCCACTCGAGGGCCCCGAATTCGAAATGTGCAGCCCGCTTACGATCCTCAATGATGGCCGCTGGATCTGGCCCACTTCCACCTGGCGAGACTGGAACGGCGCTTTACCCAATGGAAATCGCATGCTGGCGCTGGTCTCCCGCGATCAGGGCAGTTCCTGGGATGAATACCTCGATATCATGCACAGCGAAAACAACAACCTGATCTTCTGGGAATCCAAAGTTGTTGAATACCCTGAAGGACGTCTGCTGGCGGTTGCGTGGTGCTACGACGAAGCATCGTCAACCGATCTCCCGAATCACTATGCAATCAGTGATGACGGCGGAACTTCCTGGTCGGAACCTGCTTCCACACAGATTCAGGGCCAGACTTTGACACCCTGCCTGCTCGAAGATGGCAGCCTGCTTAATATCTATCGTCGCATGGATCAGCCGGGACTCTGGGCCTGCCTGTCCCGTTTAGATGACGCAGGCAACTGGATCAACGGCGACCAGCAGCCACTCTGGGGGCACAATCAGCTGGAAGGGATTACGGCCACGGGAGAAAACATGTCCGATAATTTCGCCGTGCTCAAATTCGGTGCCCCCCATATTACCCGCCTCTCTGACAGCGAACTGTTTGTCACTTTCTGGTGCTACGAACAATGCGTCAGCGTGATTCGCTGGTTCCGCTTTCAGGTTGAACAGCAATCGATTGCGCAAAACCAGAAAACAGTCGTCAATTGTTAATCAGTCACTCACTGCTTGAGGTACACTCGTGTCTTGTCACTCCTTGCGCCTCGGAATAAAGCCAGCCTTGTTCCTCGTTTTGCTGCTCCTGCAGTTACATACAGTGACAGCAGAAGTTCCGGACCTGCAAGTCGCAGTATTTTCCACTGAGATTACTCCGCCCCTGAATGAGCCGGTGGGGATGGGATTTGTTCCCATTCCCCGGACAATTGAACATCCGCTGCTGGCCAAGGGTGTTGTTTTCAAGCAAAATAATCGCCATTATGTTTTGTGTGCACTCGACTGGATGGAAGTTCACAACGAATCATACGACGCATTGCGGAAGACTCTCGCCGAAGCTGCCCACACCACCAGTGCTTGCGTAGCCCTGCATTGCCTGCATCAGCACACGGCACCCGCGATCGACTCAACCAGTCAAAAACTCTATTTAAAACCGGAAGATCCCCGCCGTATTGCATCTCTCAAATACGAACAACGTGTGACCAAACTACTGCACACAGCAGTTCGCAAATCGCTAAAGAGTATGCAGCCCATCACGGGGCTGGGAATCAGTCAGTGCCTTGTGGAACGAGTGGCATCAAACCGACGCCTGAAACAGGCAGATGGCTCCATCCGCGCACGCTTAAGCAGTACAAAAGATCTCGAACTGCAGAACGCGCCACAAGGTCTCATTGACCCCTGGATGCGCACTCTATCATTATTTAACCAAAATCAATGCCTGCTGCAGATCCATTATTATGCCACACACCCACAAAGCTTCTACGGAGATGCCCGCATCAGCTATGACACGGTCGGCATTGCTCGAGAACGACTGCAGAAAAAAAACAATGTGTTTCAGCTCTATTTCACCGCCTGTGGAGGAAACATTGCCATGGGTAAATATAATAATGGCACACGGGAAGCACGCCAGGAGCTTTCAGAGCGGCTATTCCAGGCGATGGAATGTTCCCTCACACAAATCGAACGCCTGCCGGCTGCACCCCTGCAATGGCAGACCACAAAAATTCAGTTTACCCCACGACGCGCCGCTGAATTCCAGAATGCCCCCCAGCAATCGATCCTGCAGAATCAGCAATCCCCCCTCTCGCAAAAAATTAAATCAGCCATGATCGTCACTTGGAACGAACGCCTGAAACAGGGGGACCAGATCGAACTCAGTTGCCTGACCCTGGGAAAAGTCAGACTGCTCCACCTGCCAGGTGAACCCTTTGTTGAATTTCAACTGGCAGCTCAGAAAACACACCCTGAACTGTTCCTGCTGACAGCCGGCTATGGCGATTGTGCAATGGGTTATATCGGGACTGAAATATCCTACTCAGACCGTGGTGGCTATGAACAGACCTGGTCTTTCATCGAGCCAGGCGAGGCATTGCTTCAAGCAGCAATCGAACAACTACTGGCTGGAAACGGCTGCCCTCATTAAAGTTCGTGAGCAGAATTTCCACGCCTCACTTCCCTGAACCCACTTCCGCAGCTCACACCCCACCCCCGGGATGACATTCAGGGAACCCCTTGATTTTTTTGCCAATCATCCATTTTCCCGTTGACAATATTTCCAACCCACCTCATGATATATCATGATATATAATCATTTCATAATTTTACAATTCTCACACAGAGGCCGATTCCTTTGTGGATTCATATTTTTATATCTCTACAGGAGACCGAAAAATGATGAGACGACATCGAGAAACAGAAACTGCCACCAGGGGCTTTACTTTAATCGAATTACTGGTCGTGATCGCCATCATCGCGATTCTGATTGCCTTGCTGCTGCCTGCAGTACAGCAGGCTCGTGAATCAGCGCGTCGCAGTACCTGCAAAAACAATCTCAAACAGATTGGCCTCGCGCTGCACAACTACCATGAATCGCACGGCTTGTTCCCCTTTGGTCGCAGTTTTACTGATAACTCCAGTTCTGCCCCGCAAAACTTCGGTTCCCAGATGTGCTCCACCATGCTGCTTCCATTTCTGGACCAGACGAACGTCTACAATCAGTTCAATTTTCTGGCGGCTTTTAATCACGCTTCGAATTCTCCGGTGACCCAAAACAAAATCAACGTGTTTCTCTGCCCCAGTAATCCACAGGATGAAGGACAGAACTGGACAGGAGCCGGCGGCCCCAACGACTCCTGGGGCAGTCACTATCAGCCGGTAGCACATAGTGGCAGAGACGGGAACCCGGCACGCGATGGACAGGACGCCGTCGGCTTCAATAAAGATGGTGTCTTTTATCGCAATTCAAAAACCCGTTTTCGCGATATCCTGGATGGCTCCAGTACAACCCTGGCGTTTGCAGAAACAGTCGGCGACAAACCCGGTACACACGAACTGTTTACCTGGGGTGCCTACGGCGGTGGTGGCATTGGCGTTCGCAGCGGCATCAATGCCAATTTCCCCCTGCTCACAAGCTGGAGCTGGAACGGCGATGATTTTACAGGTCCCGGCAGCTATCACACAGGAGGCTGTCATTTTCTGATGGGAGATGGTGCCGTCCGCTTCATTTCTGAAAATATTGATCTGGGAACACTGCAGGACCTGACAACCCGTGCCGGTCGTGAAGTGATCGGCGAATTCTAAATCTCTTTGACTGCTTCTGCTTCACAAGCGACTGCATCGCCACACAATTTACAGGTACCAGAAAATGAGCAAACTGAATTTCCTCTGTAGCTGGCTGCTTTTACTCACTGGATGCGGTCAAGCGACCGACGAAATGACGCTCACCCCCATGAGTGGAACCATCACCTACCAGGGAACTCCCATTGAGGAAGGAGTGATTCGACTCGTCCCCCAGAAAGGCAGCTCTGCACCAGTCAGAACAACACAAATTAACGCAGGCAATTATCAGTTCACCGATCGGTCCGCAGTCAAACCGGGCACGTACCAGGTAGAGATCAATGCCTACCAGGGAGAAGCGGGACTGCCCGGTGATCAACCCACAGGAAGTTCCACCAGCCGAAAACAGTACCTGCCAGAACAATTCAATACGAAATCAACGATTGAACCACTCACCATTCCGCCGGACAGTGACCCGGTCCAGCATGATTTTAATCTCAAATAAAAAGGCCTCTCCATGAAATCGCTATTCCGTATCCCGCCCCTCTGCCAAATTGGTTTCAGCCTGCTGTTTCTGGCTATGATATCGACCGCTAACCCCAATGATTGCCATGCTGAATCGCGCCTGCTGATCAAAGCCACAAAAGAGCTGCCGCGACATGGCGAAGGTGCTTTGCTCACGCTCGACAACGGGCGACTACTTGTCGTTTACACCCAATGGTACGGCGCCACAGGCAACGACCATGACCCCGCGCGGCTGGTTGAAATTCATTCGGACGATGGTGGCAAAACCTGGTCGGAGCCGCAAACCGTTCAGGAAAATATTGGCAAGATGAACGTGATGTCGGCCAGTCTCGTCAAAACAACCAGTGGGAAAATCCTGCTGACCTACATCCGCATCGACAGCAATCGCTTTGCCAATTTATGGTTCAAAGAATCAACTGATGAAGGAAACACCTGGAGCGAACCCAAACAACTGTCACATGGCAAAAAGGGATTAATTTTCACCGTCAACTCAGCAGCCATCCGATTGAAATCCGGACGCATCCTGCTGGCTGCCTTTGGTTCTCCCAGTGCCTGGCAGAAAGACGAACACTTTGTCTCTTTCAGTTTTTACACCGATGACGAAGGCAAGACCTGGCATCGATCAGCCAATGAAGTGGATTGTCCTCTGCGCGGTGCAATGGAACCTGAAATTGAACAACTCAACGATGGGCGTATTCTGATGCTCATCCGCACGCAGACCACCCGCATGTATCGCGCTTACAGCAGTGATGGGGGAGAAACCTGGAGTCCTGCTGAGAAAACCGACATTGTACATCCCGAAGCCCCCATGCTGCTGCAGCGTGCACCAGGAAAAAACGCACCGCTGATCCTGATCTGGAACAATGCAGTTGTTCCCGGAGCCGACCATCAGGGACCACGCACGCCGCTGACTCTCGGTCTTTCCTATGATGAGGGAAAAACCTGGGAGAACCTGACCAAAATCGAAGATGATCCCAAAGGCTCTTACTCTTATGCCAGCATGGATTTTCGCAATGATTCGCTGCACCTGGTGTATTACGGTCCGGGGGGACTGCGTTACCAGGAAATCCCATTAGCGACTCTGTTGCAGAAAAACAGTGAGCCCTGACCGACTTCGGCTGGCAGATTCAATCAGCCGAGCCTGCGTAGATTCCAGTGAAACAGGAAAGATTAAAGGGGTCAGCGACTGTCTTGGATTATGTCAAGAAGCAAGAAGATTTTGATCCCACGTCTGATTGTTTTTCATCATCGAATTCAGGATGGTGATAAACTTTCTCATGCAGGCTGTGATGGCCAGTTTCTTCGGTTTACCTCTTTCCAATAAAGACAGATAAAATGCTTTGATGCGACTGTTCCAGCGCGTGGCTACTAAGGTCGCCATATAAAGGATCCGCCGTATCTGGCTTCTGCCGGCATATGTTCTGCGCTGCCCTTTGAATTTACCACTGTCCCGAACGAGAGGAGCCAGGCCGACGAGCTTGGCGATCTGCTGCCGATTCAGTTGCCCGAGTTCAGGCAGCCCGGCAATCAGATTAGCGGTTGTTGCCGGGCCGACACCTTTCGCAGAGAGCAGGATTTCGGACTTCTGTTTCATGGTCTGGTCGGCTTCAATGACCTTCAGCATTTCATTGTCCAGTTTTTTAAGCTGTTTCTGATAGAGTTGGATCGCCCGTTGAATGAATGCCCGAATTTGCCGATCCTCAATTTGCTGCTGACGATTGGATTCCTGGGTAATCATACTTTGAACCTGTTCTCGACGAGTTGCCAGCAACTTGAGTTTCTCCCTGTTTCGATCGATTTTTCCCATCGTCCTCGGTTGCATCATCTGTCCAAAAGAGGCGATGATCCTGGCGTCGATGGCATCGTTTTTCTCAAGCTTCCCACAGGCTCTGGCAAAGTCACGAATCAGCTTCGGATTCACCACGGCACATGCAATTCCCTGGCTCTGTAAATATTTGACCAGTTTCTTTTCGTAGCCACCCGTGGCTTCCATGACGACGGTTGCGTTGAGCTTGATGATCTGCCGGGCAAGCAGCTTGAGGGAATCCTGCTGATAAGCGATCTTCTGCTGCTGGCCATTAATCGTATGGAAGAGATCGAGTGAATCTTTAGAAACATCAATGCCAACCACAGAAATTGAAGAGGAGTCTTTCATCGTGTGTCCCATCCTAGTAAAATACGAGCTCACCTGAGTGGCTCTAGCGACTGTTCGGGTTGAAAACGATGCGGCTCTGCGATCCAACTGACCCACGGTGTCTATCAGCACCCAGGACTCGACGATCTACAAAGTCGCAGCTCATCCCTGATGGCCATCAGGGATGAGCTCTTATCAATATAACCAGCCACATCAATTCTGTAAGCCTGGTCCAATGCCGCTCGTACCCGAGATACCAGGACTCTTTTTTTATAGTCCTGACCCCCTTTTTTCGCTAGAAAGATCCCACTCCGTTTTTGAAGATGCATCTGGCAGCAGACCAGCCAATTCCGGTTCAAACTGCAGTTCCTCGGGAACGACAACCAGAGTGTCGCTGACGAAGCCCCCCCAGCGGAGGGCAGGATTATCAGACTTATGGCATGTTTTATGAGAGAAATAACCCAAACCGGCACTTTTAGTTCTGAGATACTTCATGTGCCATATGAGACATCTCAGAAATGAAGCCAAGTACGAAATTAAGGTTATATTACTGATTCAATCAGATGGAATCTGATCAAGCCAGTAGGTATAGCTATCTCTCCAAATGTTTCCATCTTTTCTCTCACGAAGAATACCGTATGCTTCAGCGATAGAACCTCCTATCGGTTCAAGGGGATTCAACTTAAATCCTTCCAGCACTGGCAGGTTATATGAAATCTCGCTCTTGGGGCGTCTCAAAACACTCCAGCGGATTTTGTGCCTGCTCTCCTTTAATAATAATTTTGCCAACAGTAACCCCATATCTGCAGCCAGGGCATAACCTCTGTCAGTCAGTTTCTTTTTTTCAGTGTCACATTCTGAGAATTCTTTTTGTTGAAGGTATTGAGCTGCTTTTTTACCTGCTGCACTCATAATTTCTTCAACGTCTTGATTTTTCGTTTCAGGTACATTCAGAAATTTCAACAAAAAAGAAACTCGTTCATCAATTGAAGCTAACAGCCAGTCTCTGTATTGTCTGGCTTCTTGTAGGGTCCAGTCTCGAGCATTTTTTTGACACAGTTCAAGCGGGGGGACAAACAAGGGATATTCTTTCATACCAGATTCCATCATCAGTAATTGATCGTTATACCGGAAAGTTCAAGAAGTTTTTCAAGAGGTCCCGTAGGACCAATTTTTCCAGTCTTGCTACGAAAAAAGTGCCATTCGATCTTATCTATTCCATTATTTGGTGTGCTCAACAATTCAACATCTTTCGCTACTTGAGTGCGGACAAATTTACTAGCAGAAGTTCTTCCTACTTTTGACTCTCGAGCTACACCATCAGCCAAATTATCAATGTATCGACCACCTGATGAAGTTTTTCTGTAGACTTGAGATACACCTCCATATGTATCCTCCAAAAATTTCTCACCTGCTTTTCCAGCGGCCCGATTTGCCTTTAATTGAGCCTTGGGACATAGGCCGCCATTATGAACCAGCACACCAGAATCGGCAACGAAGTAGGTGTGTTTAACCTGGACTTCGAGATTGTAAACCGGTTCCGGCGGGCCGCGGGGGGTGATACTGGTGACGCGGGCGATGCCATTTAAGGTCTGCAGTTGTTCGCCCACGGAGAGACTGTCGGCCCGGATGAAGGCTTCCCGGTCCACGCTCCAGATCGGGTGGTTCGGCGTGGTGCCGATCGGTTTGGATTTGCCTTCAACGGCGACGCAAAACAGATCAGCGATTCAATGCGCCTATTCACTCTTGTTCAGTTGTTCTAAAACTTCAAGTGAACACTCTGAAAGTATCGGATCTTCCGACCAGCGTTCCAAAACAGGAAGTACCTGTTCAATGGGAGCGGACAACAGCCCCAGCGGCAGAAATGACCGTCCACGTCCATGATCGGGATCT
Source organism: Gimesia maris (assembly GCF_008298035.1). NCBI lineage: Bacteria > Pseudomonadati > Planctomycetota > Planctomycetia > Planctomycetales > Planctomycetaceae > Gimesia > Gimesia maris. The sequence goes on along the minus strand of NZ_CP042910.1, from coordinate 1,971,513 downwards.
TCTGCTAATTCAATAATTTCTTCAATATCTGTCGGCATAGCTGCCTGCGCAATGGCATCTCCTAATAACCATTTAAGCTCAGAGTCTGCATCAGAAGTATCGCGAAATATTTTGACCAGTGCGGAAAACGCAACTCCACGAGATTCTGGTGTTGTTAATGCTCTTACAATTCCCTGAATTGTCCAAGGGTGATGGTTCTTTTCCAGATGTCTAGCTAGAATGGGAATCGCCGAGGCATAACTGACTGAAGTATTGACAAAGTCCCACACAGAGTTAATTGTGATCCCCACGGCATGACACTCTTGGATGAGCTCCCTCTCATCTTCAGCAAGCTCTTGTTCGCGAATGGCACTCTCCTTTTCTTTTTTCTGCATCCTGAGTTGATACTCAGGGTCTTTCTCCAGTTCATCCATCAACTCTTTTGCAGACATTGGTTTCTTTTTCATTGTATCCCCGGGATGTACTTTAATATGATCTCACCTTTACGGATTTTCTCCAGCAATGTCGACGATAGTTTTGTTGATCCTCTAACGAATAGCTCATATCTCAGTCCGTTAGTTTTAGCATAATCCGAAAAGTCTCTTAATTGACGAGTATAACTTAACTTGGCAACATTTTTAACTTCCGTCAATTTTGTTGCGGTCAAACTATCTGGTATTCGATTTTGGCCATTGATTGAAATCTTGGTCTTTCTTCCACCAATTCCCGCTAGCGTCTCACCCACACGGCCTAGAGTCGTTGGCTTAGGTGTGAAACTTGAATCAATCACAGGTAAGTTGCAGGTCTTTCCATTATGAACCAGCACACCAGAATCGGCAACGAAGTAGGTGTGTTTAACCTGAACTTCGAGGTTATACACCGGCTCCGGGGGGCCGCGGGCTGTGATGCTGGTAATGACTGTGGTGCCGTTTAAGGTTTGTAAACGCTCTCCCACTGTCAGGCTGTCGGCTCGGACGAAGGCTTGTCGGTCGGCACTCCAGATCGGATGGTTCGGCGTGGTGCCGATCGGTTTTAATTCATCCTCAACTGAGATATCCAGTGTCTGGGCGGCTTCATGCCGGAAGGTGCCGGTGACGATCTGGAAACCAGGTCCCGGATTCGCGGCTATGGGGGGGCAATTCGCGATCTCAAGAACCTGCGCATTTCCGGGGAACATTTTAAGGGGTCAGTGAATCTTTAGAAACATCAATGCCAACCACAGAAATTGAAGAGGAGTCTTTCATCGTGTGTCCCATCCTAGTAAAATACGAGCTCACCTGAGTGGCTCTAGCGACTGTTCGGGTTGAAAACGATGCGGCTCTGCGATCCAACTGACCCACGGTGTCTATCAGCACCCAGGACTCGACGATCTACAAAGTCGCAGCTCATCCCTGATGGCCATCAGGGATGAGCTCTTATCAATATAACCAGCCACATCAATTCTGTAAGCCTGGTCCAATGCCGCTCGTACCCGAGATACCAGGACTCTTTTTAATAGTCCTGCCCCCCTTTTATTCAGCTAGCCGCGGTTTCTGTGATTTCGTCTGGCCGTGCCGAGTATAGTTGCTGCCCTGCTTTGGATTGAACGTAACAGTTGCGACCTCCTGCTCGCTCCGGATTGCATCCGGGGGCACCCTTTCTTTCACATGAGCCGTACAGCGTGAGACGCAGTTTCTGCAGATCGGGGGACAACCGGAGCTGACGCTCTGCGGCCAATGGGGAACGCTTTATGGTTTATTTTTATAGCCACCACCCACTTTTATTTTCGTGTGGTTTCGTGTTTTTCGTGGTAGAAAAATCTGATTGAGATGTTTCATGCTGTTCCCATTGTGTGTGATACCAGGGCGATACTCACCAGGCAGGCGGACACATGGGGCGCTGTATGATGAACAGGTGGGATACGTTGTTCTGAATTGTACGATTTCACTGACAGTTTCCTGTTGTCTGCGACAACCCCGGATTGCATCCGGGGCTACCCTTTCTTTCGCATGAGCCGTACGGCGTTAGCCGCGGTTACTGCAGATCGGGAGACAACCGGAGCTAACGCTCTGCGGCTAATGGGGAACGCTTTATGGTTTATTTTTATAGCCACTACCCATCTTTACTTTCGTGTGGTTTCGTGTCTTTTCGTGGTAGAAAAATCGATTTCGAGAGGTTCATCGGTTCTCGTTGTGGTGTGATACTGGTGCGAACCGTGTCAGACGGACACGTGGGTTCCGTTCCTATGGCTGGGCAGGTTGGTGATCTGGAAACTGCTTGTACGATTTCACTGACAGTTTCCTGTTGTCTGCGACAACCCCGGATTGCATCCGGGGGCACCCTTTCTTTCACATGAGCCGTACGGCGTTAGCCTAATGGCACTTACTTTAGATCAGTGTGTTTCAATTTCTCTGGGGGCTTTTTTCTTTTTTCGAAATGGTCTCTCTTTGAACGTTTGGCGTAGCATTCTCTTTTTACGCTTCGGCTGGCAGCGCGATTGGGTAGTTTATCTTTGGTCGCGTAGAACAGTGCTCGCTCGAAGGATTCACGCCATGATTCTGGCTCAGTGTGCAGGTGCTTCAACAGGAACGTTTGGAATGTTGTCCAGGTTCGCTTAAAGCTCATCCGCCGCGGAGCAACCTGATTCAGTTCAGCCGCCTGTCTGCGGAATTGACCAACTAAATTGTAGGCGACCACTGACGTATACAGCTCTTTCAAAAACGTGTCTACCTTCTTGGCGCGAATGTTCTCGGTGTCCAATACGACCTTCAAGTTACGAATATCAACTTCGACATTGACCCTTTGATTGTAGAGGTTGCCCAGGGTGGCAGCGTCTTGCGGCAGGCTGGTAACGCAATACAGCGTCAAGGTTTCATTGACGATGATTTCGTGCAAAACAACAGCCAGCGAAGCGTCCCTGGGGAGCCCGGGTTGTGTTTTACGGTTTTTGGGGGTCGGAGTCCACTGGTGTTGGTAGGTCTTATGTTTTGGGCTTTGCGATACGAGTTTTGCTTTGGCTCGAAGTGACTCAAAGTTTAACTTCTTCATGCGTAGAAAAAAATCATGCCCCAGGAGTTGTGCCTGGTAAGCAACGCCAAAGATCCCAAATCCTGCATCAGCCATGATGATCGATTCGTCTGGCAGGCAGTGCATGCCATTTCGGGCAAGTTCCGTTTCGGAAACCGCTTCAGGTCCATACATGGCCCCCAGCTGTGGCAGCAAGGCACATCCACTACTGAGTTCGTGAAAAACGGTCAGATTGACAACAGGCCAGACACTTTCACCGTGCTGATTTGAGGCGGGCGGAAATTTCGTTTGTAATTCTTTTTCCGGTGCTAATGTGATCGTGGTTCCATCGAGTAAAAATATTTGACGACCGTCCAGCAGGGTTTCAGATTGCCCGACGATGGCACGAGTGATTTCATTGGAAAACCATTTCACAACATCCAACGGCAGTTCGCTGCGAGCCCGGCTGTATGCTGCACTGTTGGACGAGAGTGTACCCTGGCTTAATCGTTTGTTTTCAGGAAGGTAGTCAGGTTGATTTTCAATCAGATGCTTCACCGCCGCTTCGAGTGAGGCATCTGGTTTGAGGCGTTGAAAAATCAGCATCCACAGCACAACACAGGCGGTATAGATTGCATTGGGTCGCCTGGGATGCAGCTGATCGGCTTGGCGTAAGTCCACCAAATCTTTAAGTTGTTCGAAGGCACGATCGAATTCAAGAATCTGTTCCGGTGATTGTTTCACAGCGTGATTACTCCTGGCAAATTGGCAGTCTATTTTCAAGAATAGAATCCTGCGCAAATCCCATGCCAAACGGCTGGGGTAACCAGCTTAATTTAAAGTAAGTGCCATTAGGCGTTAGCCGCGGTTTCTGCAGATCGGGAGACAACCGGAGCTAACGCTCTGCGGCTAATCTGGAATGTTCTACGGTGAATAGTAATGACACCTTTTGAACTTCCAGTGGTGCAGGATTTTCATCTGCGGGGGGTGGGAGCCGATCTTTATAATTTGTGGTGAATCACGTCAGGGAACCGTGAGCCACGATCTGGCTTGTGAGGCTGTGCCGAATGGATATAGGAATCCCGGTTCCGGGTGGTGCGTGGTAGCTGCGACCTCCTGCTCGCTGCGCTCGGCCCGAATTATATTCGGGCTTACCCCTGCATCAGGAGCGGGAACTGGTTTTTCGGGCAGCGTCAGGCAAGCGAGCTGTGCCACCGGCATGAGAGGACGTTGAGTTATGTTCGTTGTTGTAGTGTTCAATCTGCTTTTCTATCCGGGGTGTCTGGTGACTGTGATACCGTTGCATGGTGAACTATTTTCTGTAGAGGCGCGGGGGCGTCAAGGGGGGATGAACCGAATCGGGTGGCGATCTGCGTTGATACAGGGACGATGCTGGTGTGAGCAGTGGCGGTTCCGGGGTGAAAGACTGCGAAGTGTGGCGACCCGCAGGCATACATTCGGAACAGGTGCTGTTCTGCGAACTGCTTATCTGGAAAAAAGGGGCTGTTTTATAGTGATGACTGCGAACAAGTGGCCCGTGTTTCAGTGCACTGTAAACTGGGCACGCGCGCGACCCAAAACAACGCTTATCGCCGGCGGCGTGGCGGGGTCAAGTTCATTTTATGCAGCGGGAGTGCGGAAATGTGTCGCTACCAATGTGGAATATTCAGTTCTACAGTCGAATGGTGATGTGAGTGATGACCCTTTATTGCCCGCGCGCAGCGTGATGCCGGGTGGGTCGTTTTGGAGTCCTTTCTAAAAAGTGAGTATGTGATGCGCAGGTATTATGCCGAACTTTGTGTGGGCGTTTTTCCCTGCACATCAGGGCCGTTGGGCTATTGGCAGTGAGGGGGGATGAACTTCCAACAGCTGTTTTTTGACTGTTATCGGTGACAAGCCCGCATACATGGATTAACATAACAGATCAACAAATTCTGATTCGTATTCCTGTCCGAAAAAACTGACCTTCCGAGGCGCTCCATGAAACTCCTGTCTTCATTCGCATTCCTGATCATCAGTTGTGCTTTCTCAACACCTGCGTCAGCAGACTGGCCGCAATTTCGGGGAGACGCTGCCCGCAGTGGATACACCGAAGCCCCCCTGCCCAACCGCATGGAACTGCAGTGGACGTTTCGGACAAAACACGCTCCCGCTCCCGCCTGGCCGACTCACACCCGCATCAAGTTTGATGAAGTTTTTCAGCCCATCATTGTCGATCAGACGGTGCTGTTCGGCAGTTCGGCTGATGACCAGCTTTATGCCCTGGATCTGAAAACGGGAGAACTGAAATGGAAATTCTTCACCGAAGGGCCGATCCGTTTTGCACCGGCGGCCTGGAAAGACCGCGTGTTTGTCGCCAGCGATGATGGCTGTCTGTACGCGCTGGCCATCAAAGATGGTTCCCTGCTCTGGAAAAAACAGGGGGGACCGCAACGCAAATTCATCATGGGCAACGACCGGCTCATCTCACACTGGCCCGCAAGAGGCGGCCCGGCAGTGGTCGGCGATCAGGTCTATTTCGCCGCAGGCGTCTGGCCTTCGGATGGCGTTTACCTTTATGCCCTCGATGCTGCAACGGGCGACGTGATCTGGGACAATCAGAATTCCGGTCAAATGCTGATGAATCAACCCCATGGCGGCGCGAGTGCGAAAAGCGGCGTCTCTTCTCAGGGTTATCTGGCTGCCAGCGAAGACCAGATTTTCATGCCCACCGGACGCGCAGTTCCCGCGGCTTTCGAACGGGCGACCGGGAAGTTTCAATATTATCACCTGCAGAAAAATCAGCAGCGCGGCGGTGCCGATGTGGTACTGGCAGATCAGTTTTTCTGTAATGCCGGTTGTCTCTACGATCAGACAAACGGCAACCTGACACAACAAACGGGAACCGGCCCGATGGTCGCCACGCCGAAAGGAATTCTACGAGGCAGCGGTCAGTCTCTGATTTACAGCGAATGGTCGGACACAACTGCCCGCGACCGGAAAGGGCAACCGATTACCGTCAGACAGCTCAAGGAAAAACGCCTGATCCCGCTGGATTATGAAATCACCGATCTGATCATCGCCGGCAACGACGCGTACTGCGGCTCTCACAACAAAGTGACCGGCGTCGATTATAAAGCGCAGGCCAACTCCTGGTGGTCGCATGATATCAAAGGGACTGTCCGCGGCCTGGCGGCCTCCGATGATTGCCTCGTCGTCAGCACCGATCAGGGCGTCATCAGCTGCTTTGCGAATGCTGAACCCAATCACAAGAAGACTGGAAAACGTCCCTTCAGGGAGATGCCGTTTTCCGTCAGGCAGATTTATTCCACTGCCGCACAAGAAATCTGCGACAAAACCGATGTCAAATCCGGAATCTGCATCGATCTGAATGCGGACGATGCGTACCTCGCAGCCGCGCTGGCCCGGATTTCGACTTTCCAGATATATGTCGTCATGAAAGACGCGGAACATGCCGCTACTGCGCGTCAATTTCTACATGATGCAGGTTTATATGGTTCACGGGTTGTCGTGCATGTCGCTGATTCAGAGCAGCTTCCCTATTCCAAACACTTTGCGAACCTGGTGATCTGCTCTGCTTCACTCTACCGGGATATGACCCCGCAACTTTTAAGCGAAGCCCGACGCATCCAGCGTCCTTATGGCGGTCAGTTTTGCAGGGGACCGGTCAGGAAAATGCAGGTGGAAACCAAAGCCGACCTGCAAGGGGCCGGAAGTTGGACGCACCAGTATTCAAATTCAACAAACACCGTGAACTCGGATGATGAAATCGTCAAAGGGCCGCTCAAAATGTACTGGTATCGAGACATGGATTTCCAGATTCCCAATCGTCACGGTCAGGGTCCCGCGCCGCTGGTGAATCGGGGCGTGATGGTGGTCGGCGGTCTGCATGGTTTATGTGGGCTGGATGCTTACAACGGGCATACGCTCTGGAAATACAGACTCAAAAACAATCTCACCGATATGAATGGCATTCACCATGATCTCAGCACCGCGGAAGTCGGCAGCAACTTTTGCCTGGGCGGCGATGATGTCTTTGTCAGCAAAGACGACGTTTGTCACCAGATCAATTTGAAAACCGGCAAACTGGTACGGAAGCTGTCCACGCCCGTCAGCCGCGACGATCCGAATCAGAACTGGGGGTATCTCGGTTATCATGACGGCGTGGTATATGGCTCTGTGAGTAACGACGCGCATTATACCAGCCCCCGTTACAAAGGACTGAAGCTGCGAAATGAATCGGTGCTGTTTTTTGCGATGGATGCAAATACGGGTACTCTACTCTGGACCTATCAGCCGGAATATTCGATCCGCAACAACGCGATTACGATTGGCAATAACAGCGTGTATCTGGTCGACCGTGAGATTGCCAAAGCCGACCACATTAAAGAAGCACGGCGGAACGGCCGCCCCAATCCCCCGTCTCCGGAAGACGCGTTGCGCAAAGGAAAACTGAAAGCGTTCCAGGCCAAGACCGGCATGGATCTCTGGCACGACGATCAGGAAATTTTCGGGACACAGCTGGCGCTTTCCGAAGACCACGAGATCCTGCTGATGTTTTATCAGGGAATCCGGCATAATTTTTTCCAGCTCCCCTCTGAAGTTGGCGGGCGCATGGCGGCCATCGATGCGAAGACCGGCAAGCGGATCTGGGATATCAAAGCCGAGTATCAGTCGCACCCTGTCATCAACGGCGACAAGATCTATGCCCAGGGGGGTGCCTGGAATTTAAAAACCGGCAAACCCATCGATTTCCAATTCGACCGCTCCTACGGCTGCGGACAGATTTCCGCCAGTAAACACATGATGGTCTTTCGCTCGGCGACACTCGGTTATTTGGATCTGACCCGTAAAGCCGGCGTCGAAAACTTTGGTGGCATCCGCCTGGGCTGTTACATCAACGCGATCCCCGCCGGCGGTCTGGTGCTGGTTCCCGATGGTTCGTCTCAGTGTAACTGTTCGTATCAAATGCAGGCGTGGTTCGCTCTGGAGGGAAGCGAGTGAGCAGATGTATGGTCAGAAAACCTGTTAAAACCAGTGGATTCTCAATAATTTGAGAATTAAGTGGTAGTTCTCCTGGAAAGCGTGCGTTAGGGTTCCTGACGGATCCTGTTCCGCGACACTTAAAACATGATGAAATTCAACGAACAGGGATACATCGAATTTACAGGGCCCCCAGCAGGGAGATCGATTCTGATGAAATTTCTGATTGCGTTTGCAGCTGTTGCCGTATTAATTGCGACTGGAGTCTCTTCTCATCCGCCACGTGATAAGGGAGATCGGGGCTGCCGGCGACCGGAGGGTCCCCCTCCTGATCCATATATGATTCTGTTTGATACCGACCAGGATGGCGAAATTTCCCCAAGGGAAATCGAACAGTCAGGCTCTGTGCTCAAGAAACTGGATCGTGATCAGAGTGGCACGCTGACACGAGATGAAATGCCGCGCCCCCCACATCCTCCGCGAGATCATCACCCCGGTGCGGAGCATCACCGACGACCAGGAGCCAATCGCCCCCCTCGCCACGGAGCAGACCCAATGCCAGAACAAAGGCAACAGAAAGCAGTCTCAAAAAACACTCCTGCTGACACGGTTATTTTTACAGGAGGGTACGAAACAGATCCTCGTGATCACGGACGCCCGGTCGCTCTGATTGCCGCGGCACTCGGCGTCAAACCCGAAGTCTTTCGTCAGGCATTCAGTAACGTGAAACCCGCACGCGGCGGTGATCCTTCTCCCGCCCGGGCGCGTGCCAACAAAGAAGTATTGATGGCAGCCCTTGGAAAATACGGTATCACCAACGATCGACTGGACAACGTTTCAAATTATTATCGCTATCAACCTGAACGCGGAGGCCTCTGGAAACATACACCTGCCACAGCAAAAGCCATCATCAAAGAAGGAACGGTGACCGGCTTGCAGATCACCAATGCAGGATCGGGTTATATGACGCCTCCCACAGTAACTATAGCCGGCCATGAAGATGTAAAAGTAAAGGTCGCGCTTGAATTCAGCCAGGACTTTTCGAAAAACGGCAGCATTAAATCATTAAAGATCGTGAAATGATGACATCGGTGATCGCACGAAGTTAACTGTGCGCGCGATCACCCGGCTCACTTTCAACCAGCTGACAGGGCACTCGCTTTTTGCTGCAGCACTTCCAGTTGTGCATCGATTTTATCTTTCGCAGCTGAACTCTGATATAAAGACAACAGCTCTTTGGCCGCATCACGCAATTCGATATAGGGACCTTCGTATTCGCTGGCATACGCTTCCAGGGACTCCATCAGAATCGAAAGATTCTGAGCTGCCTGCTTCGGACTTTTTTTGGCTGCCGCGATAAAATCATCAATCGACTTTTGAGCAACCTTGCTCTTTTCCGTTTCAGTAGGTGGAGGCGACGATTCACGACCACCACAACCTGTCGCTGTAAAAGTAATCATGATTAATGCGATGCAGCAAAGCAGCTGCTTATAATTCTCAATACTGTTTTTCATTTATAAAATCCTTTTATCCGGGGATTAAAAAAACAGCTCCAATAGACCCTATTGGAGCTGTCGTTTATCTGCCAGGCTGGATCAGACAGATTGTTTAAAATTCACCAATCACATTGCCATCACCAATCGACAACAGGTTGAGATAAGTGGTTTGATCCACATTTTCGGAGATGAATCGTACCGCTCCATCAGCCATGGTGAAGTGCACGCCTCCCACATGAGAACTGCGGGCTGCCTGACCAGAACCTGCATTTGTATCATCTGGATTATTTCGACGGTTGAAATCGTTATCGGAAGTATTATTTGAGGCATACGGAGTCCGATCATAAACCTGTGCATTCGGAGTCAGGATCCCGTTAGAATTCCGTCCGGCAAACAAAGCTCCAGTACACCAGCCCCAGGCTCCCTTATCATCTGAAGTGGCTGTCCCCACCACGATTTCCCCCAACATAATCGTATTTGAAGTTCCATCTTCGACATCACGAATTTTTGCGCCGTATTGACCCACCGCGCTGAACATTCCGCGACGAGTATTGTTATGATCAGATCTGGTCAATGCAGAACCTGATCCAACAGCAGCGGCGTAGGTAATTCTTGAAAACCCGTCATGATCCTGAGTCAAACGGCTACGGTCCACTTTTGTCTGCGAGGGACACTTTAAACTGGGGATGATGGCCCGTAAAACACTGGAGCCAGTATTAGAATTCGCACTGCGGGCAGGCAAGCTCATATTGTAGTTATTATACAAGGGACCCTGATCCATGAAGGGTAAAACCTGTACAACCCAAGTGGTTCCCCAGAGTGCATCCCGTCCATTTTCAGGAGCAACACCAACACCATACCAGACAGCGCCAGGAGGAAAAGTACGGTGTGAATCATGATAGTTATGTAATGCCAGACCAATCTGTTTCAGATTGTTTTTACAGGTACTGCGACGAGCTGCTTCTCGTGCCTGTTGCACAGCGGGAAGTAACAGAGCAATCAGAATCGCAATGATGGCAATCACCACCAGCAATTCAATTAATGTAAAACCTCGCTTGTGTGAGACGTTCTTCGATCTCATGAGTTCAACCCCTTAAATATAGTAAATATAAATTGAGACAATACCGGAAATACTGGCATTGAAATGAGAGCCCGGGTCACTCGCTTTAGTAGATTAAAAGCTGGGCGGATAAGAATGGCTTTACATTTGAAATGAACGCAAATCACTTCAGATAGCGTTTATGAAAGCATCACTCTTCTAAAGTTAATCTAATAGGAATTTTAGAGTTTTATCGGTTAATGACAACAAGAAGAATTCTTTAATTCACAGCATAATAGAAAATAATTTATTCCGTATAGTGTATTCTCAGTGAACACGCATTACTCAACAAAATTAACTATTTATTGATATGTAAATCATACTTCTACGTATAAATCAACGCTGCCCCGACATTCCATCATTATGAACTTTATCGAAGTAAGATCTGATTTCCTGGCGGCTTCTATTTCTGTTCAAATGATGCTTCCAACTTGCGACGCAGCTTTTCTTAACTTACATTAGAAAGCTGAGACATCACAAACCACAGTCGAGTTAACAAGCAGCATCAGTTCACAAGGAAATCCACATGAAAAGATTGACGACTAACCTGAAGTCAACCAACAGACTCGCACTCTTGTTCTGCCTGTTGACCGTTAGCCTTTTTCATTCTGGACAGTCTGCAGTCCATGCTGAAACAGAGTGGAAAGCAGGGATCGCCAAGGCAGTCATCACCCCCCAAACCGGTGTCTGGCTCGCAGGCTACGGGTCCAAGCGACTGCCTGATGGAAAGCTGCATGATATCTGGATGAAAGCGCTGGCCCTCGAAGATGATAAAGGTCATCGTGCCGTGCTGATCACCAGCGATTTCCAGGGGGTCCCCCGCAGCATGAGCGACCGCGTCTTCGCTGAGATCAAACAGAAATTTCAGCTCGAACGCCATCAGATCATGTTTACCTTCTCGCATAATCATTGTGGACCAAGACTCGGTGATGACCTTTACGATTACTATCCTGTCGATCCGATGCAGGTCAAACTGGTGAATGAATACACTGACCGCATGGTTGTTAAAACCGTACAGATGATTGGAGAGTCACTGAAAAACCTCGCCCCTGCTCGACTGCAGATGGGCAATGGTCACACCACCTTTGCCGTCAACCGTCGCAATAATCGTGAAGCCGATATCCCCAGTCTCCTCAAAGCGGGAAAGGAACTGGTCGGACCGGTTGATCATGCTGTACCTGTCATGACTGTCACACGCCCCGATGGCAAGCTGGATGCAGTCCTGTTTGGATATGCCTGTCATCCCACGACACTCAGCTTTACTAAAGTCTGCGGCGACTATCCCGGCTTTGCTCAGCTGGAACTCGAACAGAAACATCCCGGTGTTACCGCCATGTTTGTCAACACCTGTGGTGGCGACCAGAATCCGCTTCCCCGTCGCAAAGTCGAACTCTGCGAAAAATATGGCCACATGCTGGCTGTCGCCGTTGAAGAAGTTTTGCAGAAACCACTCGAGCCCATCTCCGATGGATTATCGACCGCGTTTGAATATGTTGAACTTCCCTATCTGAAAACCGTCACGCGTGCTGATCTGGAAGCTGACCTTCAAAGCAGCAGTGCCATCAAAAAGCGCTGGGCCGAACGACTGCTGAAAAAACTTGACTCCGGAGAAAAATTTCCATCGAGCTATCCCTATCCGCTGCATGCCTGGCGACTGGGCAGCAACATGCTGATGATCGGCATGGGGGCGGAAACCGTCGTTGACTATGCCTTGAAATTCAAACGCGAATTCGGGCCGGGTACCTGGGTCTGTGGTTATGCGGATGACATGATCTCCTACATCCCCTCCAGACGAGTCTGGCTCGAAGGAGGTTATGAGGGAGGTTATAACCTGTATGAATACGGTCGCCCGGCTTATCGCTGGGGACCGGATACAGAAACCCTGATCTCAAATTCCGTCGACAAACTCGTCAAACAGGTTGAACGTAAATCTGACTGACTGTTTCCAGTTCAACTTACGCTTCGACAGATGTGATCGGCTTGCCTGTGAGTACTTTTTGTACCAGTGGATGGGCGAGGAGCTGCTCCCGCTCTGCTGCAGTCACAGGTCGCATTGGCTGCGGAGCAAAGTTGCCGGGGATCCCTCGCTCGTTCATCAGTGTTGTGACCGTCGAAAACAGCGGGGTAGAGAACGTTGTCAGCAATTTCAGTAATGCCGATAGATCCTGTTGCACCAGCGCCAGCCGATTCCAGTCTTTCACCAGAGTCGCTTCCACCATTGCTTCAATCCATTCCGGCACCACAATATAAATTCCATCCAGATGTTCGCGTACTCCTGCCTGCAACAGGACATCCATCAGATTGGGCTGTGCGACAATGACGCGGAACTCTTCACCCACCGCATCGATGACAGGACGAATCGTCGTGAAATGATCCGAACATTTAATCCCCCGAATATTGGGATGTTTTGCCAGCTGCAGAACGGTATCGACTTCCAGTTTTGTACCGGTCGTCTGCGGCAGATCGTAGAGGAACACGGGCCGGGAACTCAGGTCGGCGAGCGTCTCAAAGTAATCAACCAGGTCACTCTGACTGTACTTGAGGAAGTAAGGAGAGATCACCACGATACCATCAATGGCAAAATCTTCTACCATGCGAATCCGCTCACGCGTTCGCACAAAACTCGTATCTCCTACTCCCACCAGCAGCTCAGCATGTCCCGCATTGAATTGTACGCTCCGCTCTACCAGCTCACGGTAAGTTGAATCTTTCAGTAGCTGCATCAGCCCCATCGTTCCTGCGACCAGAAAGCCATTGATGCCATGCGTCAGCTGGTCCTGAATCTGTGCTTCCAGGCCGGCTGGATGCAGATCTTCTTCCGCTGTCAGTGGAGTTCCCAAAGCGGTAATCATTTTCAACGAGTGAGTCATGCTGTATTTCTTTCTAAATAATAATTCAAGCCGTCTGATCGATAAATTCAGCTAAGGAGATCACGGGACTGGTCGTGCCAGCTAACATGCGATCAACCGATTCCTGATCCTTGAACCCGCTGCCCGTAATCACACAGACAACGGTCTCTTTACTTGTAATTTTACGTTCGGCGGCTGCCTGTAAGATGCCTGCCATCGAAACAGCGGCAGCAGGTTCACAGAAAATACCCTCCTGACGCGCGAGCAACGCCTGGACCTCATATACAAATTCGTCTTCCACCAGATACCCACTGCCACCGGTATACCGGCAGGCAGCAATCACATCGTTCCCATCCAACACACTGGCCACCTGCAGTCCCCCAATTTTCGTCGTACTCCGACAGGTCTGGGCACGATCGGTCCCTGCCAGTAACGGACCGGCGATCGTATTGTTTCCCGCCGGTTGCACACAATGAAATGCTGGCAGTCGTTTGATTTGCCCTGCCTGACAAGCAGTCTGAAATCCACGATAGACGGCCAGCAACAGCCCTCCCCCTCCGGCACAGCAGAACAGATGATCGATCCCCCCTCGCTCATCAGAGATCTGGCTAACCAGTTCGCGACCAATTGATTCGACCCCTGCCATCCCGATGGGATTGAACTGGTAGCTGCTGACCTGTAACTCTGTGTCGGCGGCGGCCCCCAGATGTTTCAGATACTTGAACACCTTTCCCGAGATTTCCGGATCGGCACCAAACCCCTCAATCCGCCACACGGTCGCCCCATAAGCCAGCATCTGTTTCAGCTTGTTTTCAGGAGCACCGATAAATACCGCAACCTGGCAATCCATTCCCGCGGCAGCACAGTAAGCCGCCAGGGCGGAACCCGCGTTTCCACTCGAACAGGTCACCACCCTTTTCTTCCCCTGTGACAGCATGTCCGTGACAGCTGCAGCAGCAAAGCGATCTTTATAGGAACCGGTGGGATTCACCGTTTCCAGTTTGAAATATAAATGATCAAGCCCCGCGTCGGGACCGATTCGACGTGATTTAATTAAAGGAGTATGCCCCTCTCCCAGCGTGAAATACGCTGACCCCATAACTGTTCCTTTTGTAGCGATGCCTTTAATATATTGTCTGATGCACGAACCCAATGAGCTATTATTAAATCAGAATGTCGCTCGCAACATCAGCAATCTTTGTCAAAACGTCATGAAAAGTCTTGACGACCAAATAAGCAATTATATGATAATAGATCAGTTTATCATACAATCTTTTTATTTGTAGTATAATGCGAACGCAATAATAACGAACTCCACTTCTGGAATTTCAGGCCCGTTCAATACTGGCAGTTATTTTTCGCTTTAAATTACACTTCTTACTGTCATCTATGGCGCTCACCGGAAAGCAGTGAATCGATGGAAGTATCGCGTGACGATATCACAGTTCCTACAACGGAAGCCCGAACATTGAGTGCCGAAGTCGCAGACCATCTTTGTGAACGTATTCGCAGCAAACGCCTGGCTCCCGGCGATCGACTGGGAACCGAAGCAGAACTGGCAGACCAGTTTGGCGTTTCGCGAACGGTTGTTCGTGAAGCCGTCGGTTCTCTTAGAGGGCTGGGAGTAGTGATTGGTCGACAGGGACGCGGACTCTGTGTAGCGGAAGCGGACAATTTTTCTGATGTACTCAGAAAAGCCCTGGTCCCCCAGGTCGCCAGCCCCCACGGTTGGCGGGAATTACAACAGTTACGTGCCGTGATTGAAATTGGTTCCATTGCCTTGGCAGTCGATCTGATCACGACAGAAGAAATCATCCGCCTGCAGACAATCGTCTCCGAAATGAAACGCGTGATGAAAAAAATAAAACTGGATCCCAAGGGAGCCAGTAAAGCATACAAAGAGATGGACTGCCTGTTTCACCAGACAATTCTGGCAGCCTCTCACGGCAACTTTGTCAAACAGTTTCATGGCGTGCTGCTGGATTACTTTCATGCCGGTGACCTGTATGGTCAGGCTCCCACAATGAGAGGGCTCCGGCAACACGAATTGATCGCCAACGCAATTGCCGACCGGGACACCGATCAGGCAACCATGCATCTGACCGACCACCTGAAACCGCAGTTAAAAGCACCAACCCAACAATAACGGAGAAGAACGAGTCGCTCTGACATCTGAATACAGAAATTGAAACTACGATACCTCAGGCGCGGATATCGAAACAATAAACAACAGCTTCAGCTTGATGAATTGATTCCTGCAGACCTCAGACAGAACCGTTCCGGGTTCAGTCTTACAGCAGAATACGCACCTGTGTGCCAGGGTGATTATATTGTTTATATTTTCTGAGCTTCGTTTGATGGAGACGATTCAATGTTCCTGACTGATTACGAAAAACGACATCGTGGATTTACTTTGATCGAGCTACTGGTGGTCATTGCCATCATCGCGATCCTGATTGCCCTCCTGCTGCCAGCGGTCCAGCAGGCCCGTGAAGCAGCCCGTCGCTCCTCCTGTAAAAATAATTTCAAGCAGGTCGGCCTGGCTTTACACAACTACCACGACACGTTCACCGCCTTTCCCATCGGGGCTGGCATCAGTGGGGGATGCAGCGGGTACTCGGGCGCGCATCTGTTTTCCTGGGGCGTACGGATCCTGCCTTACCTCGATCAGGCAAACATTTATAACAATCTTAACTTTTCCGGCTCTACTCCATTCGTACCAGCAAACTTCAGTTCCAGTACCTGCCTCGTTCCCGTCCAGCCCTTCCTCTGCCCCAGCAATCCACAACCTGACGTCATCGTCAATAAAGCAGGCGCATTCGCCGGCGCGCTACCGGATGGTATGGGGAGAACCGATATGGGAGGCGTTGCTGATTCGATCAGCTGGAAATGCAACAGTGGCTCCGGAGTGCGTCCCACTTCAGTAGGAAATGGCGTCCTGTTTGCCATCTCGCGAGTGAAAATGCGCGACATCATTGACGGTGCCAGCAACACACTCATGGTCGGAGAAATTACAGGTTCTCTCGCCTCCTCAGGTCTGAATGGAAATTCTTATACAGGCTATGACGTCTTTGATACCAGTAACGGTATCAATAGCATCGACACTGTCCCCGGAGGCGGTACCTTTGCTTTTCGGCCCCAGGGATTCTCCAGCTTTCACGTCGGTGGAGCACATTTTGTACTCGGCGATGGCTCAGTCCGCTTTCTGTCGGAAAACATTGACCAGGGCACACTCTCCGCAATTACCACCCGCAATGGACGTGAAGTCGTAGGCGAATTTTAAACTGATCATAGTTTATAGTTTATGGACTCTATCCGAATCTCGATTCAAACGCAGCCCCACTCTAACGGGGATGTCACGAGGACGCCTGCACCCTGCAACGACGCAGGGTAAAGCAGAGTCGAATAAACAATTGAAAGGAGGCAGAGATGCCTGAATTAAAAATCATAATATGCATTCTGATCAGCCTGCTGCTGGCAGGTTGTGGCAGGATCAGCGATGCCCCCGACCGTCGGATTGTCACGGGAAACGTCACTCTGAATGGCTCTCCGCTTGAAGGTGGTGTCATTCGCTTTCTTCCTCAACCCTCTGGTCCCATCGCCGCGGGGAAAATTCGCGATGGCAAATATGAAGTCACCAATAAAGGGGGAGTCCCTCTTGGAAAACATAAAGTTGAAATCAAAGGGACTCCGATTCTTCCTGAGGATACCACCGGAATGTCGCTTGGTGAAATTGATGCAGCGACCAAACCCGCCATCAATGTTCCCGAAAAGTATTACAAAGACTCTCAGCTTGAGGCGACAGTAGAAGCAGGCCATGACCCGTTCAACGTTGACTTCGAACTGAAAGACTGACTTTACTCAATTGGATTATAAGGTTTTCCGAAATGCTGCAGCGCTTCATCATAGCCTCGTTCCTCGTTTCAATCTGCTTCTCATCATCAGTCACACAGGCGGAATGGAACCATCCCCAGACGAAAAAACTACCGCATCAGCACCTGGGCCCCTTTATTAAACTGCAGAATGGCAACCTGCTGGCTCCCGATGCAAAACAGTCTTTACTCAGCACCGATCAGGGAAAAACCTGGGAAGCTACCCCCCTGTACCAGGAACCGTCCAGGTTCCATACCAGTAACGAACGCGCGCTGCTGCAGACAAAAAAAAGAACCATTGTCCTGGCCTATATGAATCTGGCGGAACGCAAATTTCACTGGAACGATAAACAGGGAGGCCCACAGCCCGATTGTTATCTCCCGGTGTACATCGTGCGCAGTACCGATAACGGAAAGTCATGGCTTCCGCCTCAGATCCTGCAGGACCATGGCTGGTGCGGTGCCGTCCGCAGTATCATTCAGACGCGCTCCGGTCGCATTATCGTTGTCGTCTCCCAGACCATTGCCAATCCGGGTCGACATGTCATGCTGACCTATTACTCCGATGATGAAGGAGCCACCTGGAACCACAGCAACATGATTGACCTCGGCGGTTCAGGCGATCATGACGGCGCCATGGAAGGGACGATCGTTGAACTGAAAGATGGTCGCATCTATGCCTTAATCCGCACAAAATTCGGACGCTTCTGGGAAGCCTACTCGACTGACGAAGGCGCCTCGTGGCGCACCATTCAACCTTCAGAGATCCCGGCCAGCAGTTCGCCCGCCATCCTGCAGCGACTGGAAAGCGGACGGATTGTCATGCTCTGGAACCGCTTCCGTGACCCCGATCGCAAACTCGGGCGACGGGAAGAATTGTCGATCGCCTTTTCCGACGATGAATGTAAAACCTGGAGTGAGCCGGTTGTCATCGCCCGCGATCTGACACCAGCCGGGAAGAAATACGAAAACCGTGTCTCATATCCGTATGTCACGGAAATTACGCCCGGAGAACTCTGGATCACCACCATGCAGGGCCCCGTAAGGCTGAGTTTGAAAGAAGCTGATTTTCTGAAATAACTCCAGCTACCATTCCACCCCACCCCCATACTCAACTTCCTGCAGAGTAATTGTTTAAGCCCTCTCCCAGCTGCCCGTAATCTTCCACGCCACGCAAATAACACTTATTTGCGTGGCGTGATTTCAATGTTTCTCTGATTCTTCTTAAAGCTATTTTCAGAGAATCGCTGTATTTCCGCTTTACATTAAGTATCTATTTGAGTATCACGAGATAGACTCAAGGAAACGGGTGGTTTTAATTTCCCTGCTTATGTGCATCAAATTGCGTCACATTCATTATCTTTGATCTTTCAGGAAGCCTGAGGTCTGCTATGAATAAGACTGCTGAACTCGTCACGGTAAAGACAGTCGCCAAAGCGGCTGACTGCGCCGTCAGCACAGTCAGCCGTGCATTGCGTGACGACCCTTCCATCAGTGATGCCGCCAAGCAGCGAATTCGCCAGGTCGCTGAATCGCTAGACTATCGCCCCCTCAGGCGCCGCCGTCCTAAGAAAGAAAACAGCCAGAACCCAGGCAGCGTCCTGGCCGGAAAACGATTGCTCGTTGTCTCCCTGGGACTGGATCGCTCTTTAATTTCACTCCCAGTCGTCAGCTCTGCGATCAGCGGAGTCGAAGACGCGTTCTCTGAACTGGGTGTCCGTTTTCAGATCGCCCATATTCCCGACCTGCAGGCAGTCCCTGCTCATCTGGATTTTGACCAGACGGATGGTCTGTTCCTCATTGGTGCCCTGCAGGGAAAAATGCTGATCGAATCCAATAGAACATTAATGGAACGACTTTCTCGCATTCCATCAGTCTGGCTCCTTGGCAGACCACAAGGTTGCGCGGGTGACTGTGTAGGTGCGAATGATGTTCTTCTAGGCGAAAAGGCAGCCGACTATCTCGCCGATCACGGACACCAGCATGTCGCCTTCCTCAGTCCTAAACCAGATCACCTGATTATGACGAATCGCGAAACCGGCTTCGTCTCCCAGGCAATGCGACGCGGCCTGGATATTCAGCGCTTCGTCGATCCTCCTTCCCGAGGCTGGAAGCTGCCGATCAAACCTCCACTTTCAACAGACGCCGTTCAGCACCTGGTCGATCAACTGTTGAATGCCAGCAAACGTCCCACAGCAATCTTCGCCGGAGCAGACAGTGTCGCCGCGGTCGTCTATGGATCACTGGCCCGTCGCGGAATTAAAGTGGGTGATGAGATCAGCGTCATTTCCGGCAATAACGACCATGCATTTATTACCGGCCTGTATCCACATCTGACCACGTTTGACATTCACGCACATGACATCGGTCGACTGGCGGTCAGACAACTGGAGACCCGACTGTCCATGAACAATGCCATTGCCAATGTCGACTTAACCCTCGAACCACACTTGACTCCTGGCGAATCAGTCCGCCAGCTCTAAAACTGATTACAGCCCCCCTGCTCCGAATGAGGAAACCAGATATGCAGCCGCTCAACCGCCGTCAGTTTCTCACCACCGCCAGCATCGCCACAGGCGGTCTGCTGGGACTCAACAGATTACAGGCAGCAAAACCAGATAATCCGGAACTCACGCTCGGTTTCAGCCTGTATGGCATGCCTCACATGAAAACAGAGGAGGCACTCCGTATCGTCGCCGACATCGGTTATGACTCGGTCGAACTGGCTCTGATGAACGACTGGGACGCTACCCCCGCCAAACTGAACTCAGAACGTCGATCTTCAGTTGCCAAAACGCTTGACGAAACCGGATTAAAGTTGACCTCATTAATGGAGCACTGCATTCTAACCGGTTCCAAGGCCAGTCAGCAGAAAGTCCTCGAACGCTTTAAACAGGCTGCTGAACTGGGACACGATCTGCGCCCCGACCATCCCCCGCTGATCGAAACGGTCGCCGGAAGTGGCAAATGGGATAACCTCAAAAACGAAATGCGCGACAACCTGGGTGAATGGGCCAAAGTTGCCGCCAGCACAAAAACCATTATCGCCGTCAAACCACATCGGGGCGGCGTGGTCGATCATCCCGAACAGGGTGTCTGGCTGGTCGAACAGGTCAACAGCCCCTGGATTCGCCTCGATTATGACTACAGCCACTTTACTCATCGGGATATTTCACTGAAAGAATCCCTGCAGACCATGCTGCCTTATACCAGTTTCATACAGGTCAAAGATACGATCATGAAAGACGGTAAAGTCAGTTTCGTGCTGCCTGGCGAGAGTGGGGAGATTGACTACGTACAACTGCTCAAACTGGCAGTCGCAGGCGGCTATCGAGGAGATATCTGTTGTGAAGTCAGCAGTATGGTCTTCCGTCAGAAAGGCTATGATCCCGTTGCCGCTGCCAAAACCTGCTATCAGAATCTGGCCCCCGCTTTCAAACAGGCGGGACTCAAACGAGGTTAAACCATTTTCAGCCCCCGAGCATAAAAGATTCGCACATGACTCAATACCAACGAATCCCACTACTCGTTCTGATACTGGCTGTATTATTCAGCCAGCCCGATTCAGTCTGCGCAGCAGAACCAGTCAGACCTGATGCCAGCCAGCTCGAATTTTTCGAACAGCATATCCGACCGGTTCTGATAGAAAAATGCGCCGACTGCCACTCCGGTGATGCCGACGCTGAAAGCACACTGGCCGTCCATTCCCGCGCGGCTCTCATTCAAGGCGGCGATTATGGTCCAGCGATTCTGCCCGGAAATGCGCAACAGAGCCTGTTGTTTCAATCCATCCAGCGAACTCATAAAGAATTGAAGATGCCCCCTGATGCGGATGAGAAACTCAAACCGGAAACCATCACCCATTTCAAACGCTGGATTGAATGGGGCGCTCCCTGGCCTGCTGAAAAGCCAAAGCCAGTCACGACATCACAAAAAACCAAACCACAGAAAATGACAACCTCACACTGGTGTTTTCTGCCGCGAAAAGAACTCGCTCCGCCAACCGTCAGCAACCCCAAATGGTCGGTTTCTCCCATCGATCGTTTTGTTTATACACGACTGCAGAAAGAACAACTCCAGCCCGTCGGCCTGGCTTCCCGGCGAACTTTAATCAGACGCGCTACCTTCGATCTCACCGGATTGCCTCCCACGCCCCAGGAAGTCAAAGCGTTTGAGGATGACCCGGAAACTGATTTGAAAGCATTTACCAGAGTAGTAAACCGACTGCTGTCATCCCCGGCATACGGCGAACGCTGGGGACGCCACTGGCTCGATGTGGCTCGCTATGCAGACACCCAGGGCGATGTCGGGGATTTCCCCATTCCCGGAGCCTATCTCTATCGCAACTGGGTGATTGATGCGTTCAACACCGATCTCCCCTATGATCAGTTCCTGAAAGCCCAGCTTGCAGGAGATATTCTGGCAGAACGCGAAGCCGATCCGGAACAGGCTCGTCAACTGAAAATCGCGACAGGCTTCATTGCCCTGTCGCGACGCTTTGGTAACACGCGCTATGAAGATCAGAACCTGACCATTGACGACACCATCGACACCGTCGGACGTGGCATCATGGGTGTCACTTTGAAGTGTGCCCGCTGCCATGATCATAAATTCGATCCGATGCTGGCCACCGATTATTACGGCCTTTACGGTATTTTTGAAAGCACACTTTATCCGAGTATGGGTGCATCCAATCAACCCTCGCCGGCACAGCTCGTCTCGGCAGAAAACGATCCCGATTCGCAGCAGAAAATCAATGAATACTGGGATCTACTCAGCTATTACCAGCATCAGATTCGCAATCACTTCCGCCCCTGGCTGAAACCGACGCTCGAAGAGTATAAAGACGTCACCGCAAAAATTGAAGCAGCGAAAATATCCAAAAGCCCGACAGACAAACTGGAACAGCAACGTCAGAAGCTCCTGGCAGCACATAAAGGTAAATTCCGGGAACTGATGCTGCACGGTTTACCATGGCTCAAAGCCGAAAAAGCCCGACTGGTAAAAGCGCCTCCTGCAGAAATGCTATATGCTGTCATTGATGGCAAACCGCATCACTCTCGACTGCATCGACGCGGTAATCCGGAAAATCCAGGAGACATCGTTCCACGCCAGTTTATCAATGTCATCTCAAAATCAAAACCGGAGATCGACAAAACGGAATCCGGTCGCGAGGAGCTGGCCGAATGGCTCACCGACCCGACTCATCCTCTGACCTCACGGGTGATTGTGAACCGACTCTGGTATCACCACTTCGGACATGGTCTTGTCAAAACAGTCGACAATTTTGGCGTCTTAGGCGATACCCCCTCTCACCCGCAACTGCTCGATTACCTCGCCGGTCAACTGATTGATCAGCAATGGTCGCTCAAAGCCCTGCATCGTCAGATCATGTTAAGCCGCGTCTATCGACTCGACAGCCATGACATCACAGAAAACTCCAACCGTGATCCGGACAACGTCTTTCTCTGGAAATATACCCGCAGACGCCTGGACGCCGAATCCATCCGCGATGCCCTCTTGTTTGTTTCCGGCGAACTGGATTGTGAACAGGGAGGACCGCACCCCTTCGTCCCCTGGCACAAAAAAGGGTATAGCCTGAATCGTCCGTTTCATGAGGATTTCCCAACAAAGAAACGTAGCGTCTATCTGATGACGCAGAGACTTTATAAACACCCGTTTCTGGGCCGGTTCAATGGACCGGAAACCAACGAAACTTCGGGAACCCGGGACAGCTCCCACCTGCCGACACAGGCGCTGTACCTGATGAATGCACCACTCCTTCCCGAACTGGCAGAAGCGTTTGGCAAACGGATTCAGCAATCGGCGGGGACGGAGGAAAAGCAGATCATCCAGGCCTACCAACTCGCATTCAGCCGAAACCCGACCGCTGTAGAGCTGTCAGAAGCGGCGCAGTTCCTGGAATACTATCGCGAAGAATTAAAAACAGAACAACCTGATGAAGACACAGACGCCGGTCAGAATGCGTGGACAGGTTTCGCGAAAGTTCTGCTTACCAGTAACGAATTCTTTTTTGTCGATTAACATTAACGTTTCGAATGAAAACAATCAGGTTTGAATCTATGCACGACTCATCCTTCTTCTCACGTCGACAGCTGCTGCAAACAGGGCTCGGAACAGCCGCCGGACTCGCTTTGCCGAACACACTGCCAGCGGGACAGGATCTGCCTCACCACCGCCCGGCAGCCAAACAGGTCATCATGCTCTACATGTCAGGCGGATATTCGCATGTCGACACTTTCGACCCCAAGCCCGAACTGACCCGTCGGCACGATCAATCGATCGGCGATGAAAAAAAAGCGGCCGTCTCAGGACAGCCGATTGTCGAACGCTACCTCAAAGCGCCTCTCTGGAAGTTTCGCCCCAATCAGGAATGCGGAACGGAAGTCAGCGACCTGTTCCCCCACATTCGCAAGATCATGCATGAAACGGCCCTCATCCGCTCAATGAACAGTGATCACCGCGATCATGGTGAAGCCACTTTGCAACTGCATACGGGCAGCACCACAGCCGCCATGCCCGGCATCGGTGCCTGGTTAAGTTACGGCTTGAAGTCATTCAACCCGAACCTGCCTTCTCACGTCGTCATTTCAGAACATCGTCCTTACAATGGACCTCAACTCTGGGATTCCAACTTCCTGCCCGCTGCCAATACAGGGGTGCGCGTTGTCCCCGGTGATGATCCGATCCCGTTTCTCAAATCACCTGTTTCACAATCGCGGCAGCAGCTGGAACTCGCGCTGTTGAGAAAAATGAATCAGCGTCACTTTAATCAGCGTGACCACGATGCCCAACTGGCAGGCCGCATGTCGACGTTCACCACAGCCGCCGGGTTGCAGAAACAGGCGCCTGAGGCACTCGACCTGTCAAAAGAAAGCAAAGCCACACTCAAACTTTATGGTGCCGACAAAAAAGATCAGTCCAGCTACGCGGCTCAATGTATTATGGCACGTCGACTGGTTGAACGGGGAGTCCGCTTTGTCGAGATCATCGATGCAGTCGGTGCCTGCCGGGATAACTGGGACGCGGCACATCGTGATATCGCATCCCACGAAAAATATGCCCGCCGTGTTGACCAGCCGGTCGCCGCTTTGCTGATGGATCTGAAACAACGCGGCCTGCTGCAGGATACGCTGCTGGTCTTCTGCACCGAATTCGGCCGCACTCCCTGGGCGCAGGATGGAAAAGGAACGAAATCGCGTAACCATCACCCGGAAGCCTTCTCCTGCTGGCTTGCTGGCGGCAATGTCCGCGGCGGCGTGGTTCACGGGCAGACCGACGATATCGGCAATTATGTCATCAAAGATCTGGTGCACGTTCACGATTTCCATGCCACCATTCTACATATCATGGGACTGGATCACGAGAAACTGACCTACCGCCACGCAGGTCGGGATTTTCGACTGACCGATGTGCATGGGCACGTCGCCAAAGAAATACTCCACTCATAAAATCTTATTTCAGAAACACAGGCACCGACTGGCGTTTTTTTCGACAGCGCTGACGTTATTTTCAACGCCCCTTCTAAAACAAAATCACTGACTTTTCAGCCTTGTCTGCCTATACTGAAAAAGTGATCGCAATCCAAAGCGGAACAGCTTTTGCGACATCTTATCGACAACAACCCTCCCAGCATTCATATTCAGGAGTAATTAAGAATGAACTGGTTTCTACGCCTGATGATCATCGGCTGTCTCTGCTGGAATATCAGCCCTCTTTCTGCAGCAGGACCGGATTCAGTAGAGTTGAAAGCGTCCCGTGACAAAGCGATCAACTTTCTGAAGAACTCACAGAATGAAGATGGCACGTGGACCTTCAGCGAAGCGGCGGGAATCTCAGCTCTGGTGACCTCGGCGCTGATTGAATCTGGCGTCCCTGTAACTGACCCGACCGTGGACAAAGCGTTAAAGAAACTGGTCTCCTTCTGTCAGGAAGATGGTCGTATCTGCTCTGCCCGCAGTCAGCACTCCGGTTACGAAACCGCTGTCGCCTTGATGGCATTACAGGATGCCAACCAGTCAGGCAAGTACACACCCCAGATCAAAAAAGCAGAACAGTTCCTCCGCAGTCTGCAGTTTGATGAAAGCAAAGATATCAAACCCAGTGATCTGGAATATGGCGGCGCAGGTTATGGCCCCGATGGAGGCCGTCCCGATCTCTCCAATACCGTCTTCATGATAGAAGCCCTCAAAGCCGCCGGTGCGAAAGCCGATGATCCCGATATCCAGAAAGCACTCACTTTTGTCTCTCGCTGCCAGAATCTCGAAAGCGAATTCAACACGTCTCCTGCAGCTGCCAAAGTCAATGATGGCGGCTTCTACTACAATGTCTCTGCTGGCGGTGCCTCTCCTTCTGGAAAAAATCAAGACGGTGGCCTTCGCTCCTACGGCAGTATGACTTACGCTGGTCTGAAAAGTATGATTTACGCCGGTCTGACTCCCAAAGACCCGCGCGTCAAAGCAGCTCTCGACTGGATTCAGAAAAACTACACAGTCGAAAACAACCCGGGCATGGGAGATAACGGTCTCTACTACTATTACCAGCTGTTTGCCAAAGCCCTCGACACTGCCGATCTGAAACAGGTCAAAGACAGCAAAGGCCAGGAGCACGACTGGCGTAAAGAACTGGCAAATCACCTGTTTAAAATCCAGCAGGAAAACGGCAGCTGGGTCAACTCCAAATCCAATCGCTGGTTTGAAGGAGACCCGAACCTCGTTACCGCTTATACGCTGCTTGCATTAAAAAACTGTGAGCCCAAACCAGCAGCAGACTGACGATCAGTCCTTTTTATCCGGATTTGCCAGTGAGCGCTGTCGCAGCCAGTCTGCGGCGCGATCCGGCCAGGTATCGACGTAGGAATCATCCACGGGTCGCATCCCGTAGCCATGACCGCCATTCTCGTAAATATGCAGCTCGCTGGGCACCCCATTTTTCTTTAAGGCCGTATAGAACAGAATACTGCTGATGGGCGTTGCATGGTCATTGTGTGCATGAACCATCAGTGTTGGCGGCGTGGTCTTATTGATCGTCAATACTTCGTTTAACTCCCCTGTTTTTTCATCGACCAGTCGCCAGGGATAAATCAGCATACTGAAATCGGGTCGGCACGAAACCTGATCCACATCGTCAGCAGTTGCATAGGCTCGCTCTTCAAATCGGGTCGTTATCAGAGCCGCGGCCTGACCGCCGGCGGAAAAACCGATCACACCAATCTGCTCAGGCTTAACTTCCCATTCCGCAGCCCGCTTGCGGACCAGGCTGACAGCACGTTGCCCATCCTGTAAGGGACGTTCTGAAAACGGAGGTAATCTGGCATCGGTCTGTGCGCGAGGCTCAGGTTGTTTGGTTCTATAATGCGCAACAAACGCGGTAATCCCCAGAGAATTCAACCACTCTGCCGTTTCAGATCCCTCTTTATCCGCGACTACATAATTGTAGGCACCGCCCGGAAAAATCAGGACCGCTGTCCCGTTGCGTTTCCCTGCCGGTGGCTGAAACAGATGCAACTGAGGTCGCGTGATCTCTTTGATGCGAGTCGCCGGTGGATTTTCGTTCGCCCGCCGTTCCAGTTTAACACCTGTCTCACGGGTTGTTTCTCCCGGTGCGTTCTGCTCCCAGAGATCAATCACGGCATCCGGCTCGCGTGCTTCAACCAGCGAGCTGAAACTCATTCCTGCCATTAATAAGAACAACCATGTATTGTTAAACCGTCTCACGCCAGTATCTCCTTGATGATATTTGACGGTTCGACGCCCGTCAGTTTGAAATCCAATCCCTGATGTCGATAAGTAAACCGCTCATGATCGATGCCCAGCAGATGCAGCACCGTTGCATGCAGGTCGCGTACATGCACCGGATTCTCGGCAACATTATAACTGAATTCATCAGTAGCCCCGTAGGTCAGTCCGGCTTTAACACCGCCGCCGGCCAGCCAGGTGGTGAAGCAGCGTGGATGATGGTCGCGGCCCCCTTCGGGACTGTCCCATTTCCCCTGCCCGGCAACACCGCGACCAAACTCGCCACCCCAGATCACCAGTGTCTCATCTAAGAGACCACGCTGTTTGAGATCTTTGACGAGCGCGGCACTCGCCTGATCGGTATCACGACAACGGGCGATGCACCACGAACTTAAACGGCTGTGATGATCCCAGTCGGGATGAAACAGCTGCACGAACCGCACGCCCCGTTCAATCAGACGCCGGGCCTGCACGCAGTTGGCAGCATAACTTCCCGGACGCCTTGAATCGGGTCCGTATAACTCGAACGTGGATTCCGGTTCATCACTTAGATCATTCAGCTCGGGAATGCTGGACTGCATCCGCCATGCCATTTCATATTGTCGAATCCGCGTTTCAATTTCCGGGTCGCCCGTTTGTTCCAGTCGCAGCTGATTCAGTTCGGTTATTCCGTTTAACATGCCTCGACGAATGCTGCGGGGCATGCCATCGGGATCGCGCAGATAGAGAACGGGCTCTTTCGCATTCCTCAGTTTGACCCCCTGATATCGTGAAGGCAGGAATCCACTCCCCCAGTAATGGTCGTACAACGGTTGATCACTGGGTCGCTTCATCTTCGAAATCAGCACCAGGTAATCCGGCAGATTCTGATTTTCGCTGCCCAGCCCGTAACTGCTCCAGGCACCAATGGAGGGTCGTCCCGGCAACTGATGTCCGGTCAGAAATTTCGTCATCGCAGGAGCGTGGTTGATCTGATCAGTGACCATCGACTTGATGAAACAGAGCTCATCCGCGACTTCCCCATGATAAGGCAGCCACTCTCCCAGCGTCGCGCCGCTTTCACCATACCGCTTGAACTTCGTGCGGGACGGCATGATTAACTGCTTCTGATTGGCAGTCATCGTGGTCAGCCGTTGTCCGCCGCGTACACTCTCCGGCAGTTCCTTGCCTGCCCACTTCATGAGATCGGGTTTGTGGTCGAACAACTCAATCTGAGATGGGCCGCCCGACTGAGTCAGGAAGATCACATTCTTCGCCCGCGGCGGTTTGTGCGGCAGATCTGCCAGGCCGATATTAGAATTTGGTTTTGCAGCCACACGACGTGTGCTTTCTAACAGACCGAGGGCCATCGCTCCCAGACTGACGCCGGCTCCACGACCCAGAAAATAACGTCGGGTTTCTGCCAGTGCGGCGTTTTCAATTGAATTATTCATGAGTCATCGCCTCATCCAGGTTAAAAACCATACTGGCCACCACCATATAAGCAGCCAGTTCCTCGGGCGAAACTTTATTTTCGGCTGGAGGCTGTCCACTGGAAATCAGCTTCAAAGCTTCATCGGGTTTCCTGCGATAATAAGCAAAAGACTGCTGCTGTTCCTGTTTCAGAACTTCCGACTCCCGCTGCTGTAGTGTTCTCGAAAGAATATGCTGTGCTATGAAATCCAGCCGTTCCTCAGCCGCTTTCTTCCGCTGGATCGCCATTCGCGCCAGTTCCCTGGAAGATTCGAGAACACTTTGATCGTTAAGTAACGTTAAAGCCTGCAGCGGAGTATTAGTCCGTCGGGGCTGCACTTCACACACCCGACGCTGCGCACTGTCAAACAGAAATGTGGGAGCACTCGAACGACGCCAGAAGGCATACAGGCTCCTTCGATACTGGGCCGCTCCCTGGCTGGGTTCATAGCGGAAGCGCCCCATAAACATTTCGGTCCAGACGCCCTGTGGTTGATAAGGCATCACAGGGGGACCTCCCAGCGCCGGGTTGAGCAGTCCACTCGCCTGGAGCGCCGCATCACGAATCATCCAGCTGGGTAAACGAAAGCGGGCTCCCCGTGCCAGCAGGCGATTTTCCGGATCGCGTTCCAGTAGTTCCGCAGTGACTTTGCTCTGCTGCTGATACGTGCGGCTGGTCACAATCAGCCGGAGAATATGCTGCAGGTTCCAATCATGCTCCATCAATTCGACCGCCAGCCAGTCGAGTACATCTGGATGAGTCGGTAATTCTCCCTGCAGACCAAAGTCTCCCGGTGTACGAACCAGTCCCGTCCCAAAACAGTTCTGCCACAAGTGATTGACCACCACACGCGCCGTTAAAGGATTCTGATGTGAGACCAGCCACTCTGCCAGATCCAATCGATCTTTAGTCTTCTCTGCAGGCAGGGCAAGCACCGCAGCGGGTACCGAACGTGAAACTTCTTTGCCGTGCTTGTCCCAGACGCCCCGCTCCAGCACAAATGATTTGCGGGGTTCTTTCCGTTCCGCCAGAACCATCACGTTCAGCTCGCCGGCTGCCTTTTTCACCTGCGCCAGTTGCGTATTTGCCTGATCCAGTTCTGATTTACGCTGTTGATAATGTTCATGATCCACCAGAAACTGATCCAGCAGCCGTTGCTTCAATTTCGCATCCAGTTTTTCAGGATCCTCTATTTTTGCTGCTGCGAGTGCTTCTAAAGGCATTGGTTCCAATGAACGGACAGCGGGCCCCGGCTGGTCTGTCAGCATCACTCGAAAGCGGCCAATATTCGCATCTCCTTCTGTGGATCGATGCAGCATTACGAAGATCAGTTCTTCGCGCTCATCCAGGACCAGAGGTTCTGCCAGTTCGAATACGGCGACATGCTTCTGGTGCGCATCATGGGTTTCGGTCGTCCAGCCATTCCGGGGATCGTCATCGAGTGTATCTTTGATTTTTCCGTAGTTGCGACCTTTGACATTTTTTTCGACATCGGCAATCGCGGAGACAAAGTCAATATCGCGCAGCTGGGAACTCCCTTCACGACGGACCTGTAGTTTGACGTCCGTCAGAATAAATTCGCCACTGTCGCCACGACTCAGTTTTCCTGCGGTATGCGATTCATGCGGAAAGACTTCCAGCCGCAAACCGGTGACTCGAGGTAAGTCTGTCGCTACGCTCAGTCGATAATCATCCTGCCTGAGTTCCGGGCCCCTGGCTTGAATCACCCCCTCAGACTCAACAGACAACCTGGTGCCTTCAACAGAGGTCACCGATCGCAGTTCCGGCAGATGCCAGGCGGTAAACTCATTCTGTACCTTCTGCAGTTGCTGAACCAGCCACGGTTCAAACTCCTGTTTCGCCTGCTGAAGTGCAGCAGTTTCCCGTGGTTTGCGATCGTCCGCGACCTGCTGTGCCTCTTTGACGGCGCGTGCTGCCAGTGGCGATTGAAATTTTAAATACGGCTTTGCGCGACTGCCGGCCTTGCCATCTTCGTCAATACTGTTGAAGAATGCATAGAGACTATAGTAGTCCGCCTGTGAGATTGGATCAAACTTGTGGGAATGACACTGGCAGCAACCCAGTGTCAATCCGAGCCAGACCGTTCCCGTGGTGTTGACCCGGTCGATTACATAATCGACGCGCGACTCTTCGGGATCGCGGCCCCCTTCTCCATTGGTCATGTGATTCCGGTGAAAACAGGTCGCCAGTTTCTGCTCGTCTGTGGCATCCGGCAAGAGATCGCCGGCGAACTGCTCAATCGTAAACTGATCGAAGGGTTTGTTCTCATTGAATGACTGAATCACCCAGTCCCTCCACGGCCAGTTTGTCCTGGTAGAATCCTGCTGAAAACCATCGGTATCAGAGTAGCGTGCCAGATCCAGCCACCACATCGCCATTCGCTCGCCGTAATGTTTTGACTTCAGCAGACGATTGACCAGCTTCTGATCCGCATCGGATGACTTGTCATTCACGAAAGCTTCCACTTCATCCACCGTCGGCGGCAGCCCCGTCAAATCAAAGGAGAGCCGGCGAATCAGAGTTCGTCGGGACGCCGGTTTTGAAAACACGAGTCGCTCTTCAGTCAGCTTTCGTTCCACCAGCGCATCAATGGGATTGAGTTTCGCTTCCTGCTCATTCAACGCGACTTTAACGGGTGGCTCGAACGACCAGTGCTTCCCCCATTGTGCCCCTTCTGCAATCCATTGACGGATCGTTTCAATCTGTTTTTTAGTGAGTGGTTTACGATGCGAATCAGCGGGCGGCATTAGCAGATCCGCGTCGGAACTGGTTATCCGCGCCAGAACCTCACTCAGTTCCGGCTTACCGGGAGCAATGGCAAACGCACCATCTCGATTCTCAGTCGCTGCTTCGACCAGATCGAGCCTGAGATCGGCTTCACGATGCGTCGGATCCGGACCATGACAATGAAAGCAACGATCCGAAAGAATCGGCAGAATGTCATGACTGAAATTGATCTGGTCCGCTGCACACAACTGATTCCCGGCAATAACACCCGAAATCACAATAATTAGTTTGGACAGGTAAGGCATAAACGTTTAAAGCTGGCTCTTAAAACAGGGATGTTTTTATGAGGAAGGATATCAAAAGAATACGTCAAATTCATGTTACGTTCGACACCCACTCAGGTCCAGAGAAACCCGTCGAAACGATAGGCAACATGTGATTTCAAGGAATTTCTCAAGAAATCAGAATGATTAATAAAATTTCTGGCAAACTGACGCATCGCTAAAACAATAAATACGCCTCATCATTTCTATTAAAATACAGATAGGTAGTTTTATTAAAAAAAGATTGACAACCCAGCCTCTTAGTATACCATTTTGTTTAGGATATTTACTTATCTTTAATAATGAACTCTTGCCAGCTATTGAAAAAAGCGACTCAGCTATCAGCCGCTCAATATTTCCTTCTCTATTGAAAATTTTTTATGAGGAAATCATCCCATGGGCAATTTATCCAGACGCAAAGCTTTTACTTTAATCGAATTACTCGTTGTCATCGCGATCATCGCTATTCTGATTGCTCTGCTGCTACCTGCGGTCCAGCAGGCACGTGAAGCAGCCCGCCGCTCACAATGCAAGAATAACTTGAAGCAGCTGGGACTCGCCTTCCACAACTATCATGACACCTTTACCTGCTTTCCGAATGGCAGCCATCCAACCCCCAGCTATGTTGGTGGTGGCTATCACATGGGTTGGGCTCCCAAAATTTTCCCTTATATTGATGAAGCCAACCGTGTAAATGCTATGGAGAGTTTCTCTGCGAACCCCATCACACAACTGGCCCCCTGGCGGTATGACTCTGCTCCCCATAATGGTTCCAGTCAGATCTGGGGACCTGTACCTGTCTTTGCCTGTCCTTCCTCCGCTCTGGGAGATCGCTCACCAGATATTGTGAACTCCACACTCCCCTGGATTGTGGGACATGGCGCCCTGCACTATCGCGGTTGTGCCGGGCGTATTGAAGATGTAACGAACCCCTCAGACAGTAATAACTATCGCTGGGCCAATACCGGTCTCATGTATCCACACAGTAAAATCCGTTTTCGCGATATTACTGATGGTGCCACGAACACAATTCTGTTGGGAGAGTCTTCTTCATCGCGCGGCTGGTCCTCTTCAATGAAGGCTGGCTGGGGAGGAATTCAACCCTGGACCTGGGGAATGTATTGGTATACGGACACCCGCAGGCTGACACTGGACAGTAAGAACATTCAGTTCCCAATCAACTATCGGGGAGATTTCGGAACGAATCATACACCTTTTACCAGCTACCACATTGGTGGTGCTCATTTCATGATGGGCGACGGTTCGGTTCACTTTATCAGTGAAAATATCGATCTCGCACTGTTCAAAGCATTGGGAACACGAGCCGGCGGAGAAGTCCTCGGCGAATGGTAAGATTCAAATCGAATGCACTCTGTCGGCGGAAGTTATCGATCGTCGATAAATTGGTCCGAAGTACTGTCACAATTCAATTTTTACTATTCTCACTTCAACATCGAAAAAGTGTTACCCATGATTATCATACAGCAATTTTTTTTGAGACGTCCTTTCATCTTTTCAAACTCAGTTTTATTCCTGTTCTGTTTAATCATCGTAACCATGACAGGGTGTGGCGACGGTCACCCGGCGCGATCCCCTGTTTCGGGAACCATCAGTTATAATGGAAAGCCTTTGAAAATTGGCTCACTACTTTTTGTCCCAGTCAAAGGGGGGCCTCCTGCTCAGGGAAAAGTCAGAGGCGATGGCTTTTATGTAATGGAAACTTTTAGCACAGAAGATGGTGTAATACCCGGCGACTACAAAGTAATGATTACAGCTCTCACCAGTTCCGGAGGCTCCGGACTACCCGAAGATACCGTCAAGGCAAACGCGGAACCGGTCTCAGTCATTCCAGAATGGTATGGTGATCTGGAAAAGTCCGGACTGCGCGTGACCGTCATTGCCGACAAGCCAAATACGATTGATTTTCCACTGACAGACGATAAACCTCAAGACCTGGTCACAAAATAATTCACCCGATCCACGCAGTACGGAACAACGATTCCGTACTGCGGTGTTTTCCTCTCAATCAATGTAATAGCTTCTCTGAAATTCCATTCCTGCTAAATGATCTTGCATTTTTCAAAGTGTCTGATCAATTCAGGCTTACTTGATTAGTCTAAACAGGCTCTCTCCCCTGATCCCCTGCACTGATTTCAGCATACAGTTCGCATTCATTCACCTTCCTGAATATAATGAGATCAGGCCTTTATTGCCGGCATTCACTTACCACTCCTCAAATGACCTGTTTTGCAGAGATCATCAATATAAAGATCGTCCATGAGTACAAATTCACCTTCAAGTCGCCAGCAGTTTGAAGAATATAAAAAAGAATTTCAGGAAGCACACGTTGCTCCACAGGGGAACGCTTCCACAACGCGAGACCGCTCCTCCTGGGAACTGGTCAAGAGCTTTCTGGGTTTGCTTAAAGTGCATCGCTGGCCTGTGATATTATCTCTGTCAACTCTGACTGTCGCGACATTACTTGCTCTGATCCCGCCAGCAGCGACAAAATTCGTAGTTGACTATGTTCTCCAAAAAAAACCACTGCCGAAATTGATGCCGGCCTGGTTCCCGCACGAACCCTGGCCGATGCTGGTCACGATCACTGTGACAGTGATTATTATTTCCCTGATTCGCATCGGACTGCAGATCTGGGGACGCTGGCACGCAACTCGTGTGACCAAAATGATTCAGATGAAAGTTCGCAAAGATGTCTTCGCGCAGGCAGTCCGACTGCCTCTCCATCGGGTGCAGGAACTCAAATCGGGAGGTGCCGCGAGTATTTTACGCGAGGATGCCGGCAGTGTAGGTGAACTTGTTTTCGGCATGCTTTACAATCCCTGTCGTGCCATCATCCAACTGCTGGGCAGCCTGGTGATTCTCGCCTGGGTCGACTGGCGACTTCTGCTGGGAGCACTCTTTCTCGTTCCCCTGGTCTATCTGTCACACCGGACCTGGATCAGTCGTATCCGTCCACAACATCGAAAAATCCGGGCACAGCGTGTTGCTGTTGACGCTTTGGCCACGGAGTCCTTCGGGGGCATGCGCGTGGTCCGTGCCTTTGGACGCCAGCGATCAGAAACCAGCCGCGTTCTGCGTGGCAATCACCTGATGGGACGCCAGGAACTCTATGCCTGGTGGTGGTCTCGTTTTATCGAAATTGTCTGGGAAACCCTGATCCCTGTCGCTTCCGCCTGCCTGCTGCTCTACGGCGGCTGGCAGGTTCTGCAGGGTGAATTAACACTCGGCGACCTGGTCATGTTCCTGGCTTACCTGCTGATGCTGCTTGGTCCCCTCGCGGTACTCGCACAAAGTGCAGCGCAGTTTCAGAACAGCCTGTCCGGCTTCGATCGCGTACTGGAACTTCTCGACGAACCCCGCGAAATGGAATCTGCTACCGCGCGGACGATCACGAAAGCGGAAATTGAAGGTCAGGTTACATTTGAAAATGTCAGTTTTCAGTATCCAAATTCTCAACAATATGCATTACGGGAGGTTTCACTCGACATTGCTCCGGGTGAAACCATTGCACTGGTAGGTCCCAGCGGTGCCGGTAAAACAACGTTTTGCAATCTGGTTGCCCGTTTTTATGATCCCACTTCAGGACGGGTTCTGCTTGATGGTCACGATTTAATTGATTTTGATGTGGAAAGCTACCGGAATCAGATCGGCGTCGTTGAACAGGATGTGTTTCTGTTCGATGGCTCGATCGCTGATAATATTGGATACGGAGATCGCAAAGCGACCATCGAACAGATTCAATATGCGGCAGAAATCGCGAATGCAGACGAATTTATCCGAACCTTACCAAACGGCTATCAGACTCTCATCGGTGAACGCGGTGTTAAATTGAGTGGCGGACAACGACAACGACTGGCGATCGCTCGCGCCATTCTCGCAGACCCCAAGATATTAATTCTTGATGAAGCCACCAGCAATCTGGACACTGAAAGCGAACGGCTGATTCAGGACAGCCTCACAACGCTCATGCAGAATCGCACCTGCTTTGTAATTGCACACCGCCTGAGCACAATCACACACGCCAGTCGGATTGTTGTTTTTGAAGGGGGACGCATCATCGAAAGTGGGTCACATGAAATCTTAATGGAAACCGGCGGCAAATATAAAGAGATGGTGCTGCTGCAAACCAGCCCCGCAGAAGTTTCCTGAAACGATATTTATCTGCACATTCGTTTTTGGAATTATGGACATCTACATCACATTTTCAAATTGAATTCACGCTCTCGCATGTTTACAATTTTATCTATCACACCAGTGTCGTGAGTGCACTAAGTTCCCTCCACAAGTTGAAATAAAATTGATTCATTCATTTCAACGGCATTCACAAGAAACCAACAGGTAATCTAAAACTCATTCAGTTAATTAGTTGTTACTGAAACCAACCCGAAAAGGAAATCAGTAGAATGAAATCCATCGTTCTCAATCAATGTCATTCCATTTTAAAATTCAGCATCGCTTGCGGAATGATGATGGGCTTACTTTCGCAGAGCAATCTTCAGGCTGCTGAAAAACAAACCGCGAAAAAATCAAACAAAGTCATGCTGGGGACAGCAGAGCTGACCTCAGGAATTCCTGGAAAAGGCCCCTTGACGGAAAAAGAGATCAAGGACTGGCTGAGCGACTCCGCAAACCATGAAGTACTGGAAATCACATTGCCGCTGGGATTAAATGCCGGGGCGGGCCAGATCGTAGGACTCAAAGAGAATCCGCTCACGCGTGCAAAAATTGAGCTGGGACGTCAGTTGTATTTCGACCCGCGTCTCTCTGCAGATAACACCATCAGTTGTGCAAGCTGCCATCATCCCGATGAAGGCTTTGGACGTCACACGAAATTTGGCATCGGAATCAGAGACCTTGAAGGGGGACGTAACTCTCCCGTCAGTTACAACCGAATTCTGAGTGGTCCCCAGTTCTGGGATGGACGTGCCGCCACTCTGGAAGAACAGGCCGTCGGCCCCATCGCCAACCCGATTGAGATGGGACACACTCATGAAGCCGTCGTCAAATCCATCAGGGAAATCCCCGGTTACCGACTTCAGTTCCACAAAATTTTCAATGATGGTGTCAACATTGATAATATCGGCAAGGCCATTGCCGCCTTCGAACGCACACTGGTCTCAGGCCCTTCCCCCTTCGATTATTACGAACAGCTGCGTCCGTTTCTGAAACTGGATAAAGAGGATCTGGAAGACTTTAAAGAAGAATACACGGCGGCCCTCTCGCTGGCGGAAGCACATCCGATGTCAGAAAGTGCCAAGCGGGGGCGCGAACTCTTTTTCAGCGAGAAGGTCAACTGTGCCGCCTGCCACCTGGGCCCCAACCTGGCTGATGAAAAATACCACAATCTGGGAATCGGGATGTCTGCCGAAGAACCGGACCTGGGACGTTATGTCGTCACGAAAAAAGAAGAAGACAAAGGCGCCTTCAAAACTCCGACGATTCGAAACGTCGAATTCAGTGCTCCCTATATGCATGATGGATCCCTGGAGACACTTGATGAAGTCGTCGAACATTATAACAAGGGAGGCGACCCTAATCCTTATCTGAGTGAAAAGATCAAGAAGCTGAATCTTTCTGATCAGGATAAGAAAGACCTGGTTGCCTTCATGAAAGCCTGCAGTGGTCCCTTTACCAAAGTCGAATCGGGACGCCTGCCTCAGTAACTCATCTGAGTCCTCGATCTCCTCACAGCCCGGTCTGCTAACCGGGCTGTTTTTTTTGTCAGACAGAATTTCCCGGTCGCCTGTTGCATCTTCAGTAAGTCTGGTATCTTTAATCTCTACTGCAAATGAGCCACTGCCAGCGTTTCTTTATTTCAGAAGGATTCACATTGACCGGTGTACTGGAAGTCATTGTACTGACCACACTCGCTGGGGTTACAATTCCAGTGGGTGGTTTTCTTGCCAGAATCGAACACATACACCCCCAGTGGCTGGATGACGAGTTCCGGCACTCGGTCATCGCTTTTGGAGGCGGTGTACTGCTGGCCGCAGTTGCCCTGGTACTGGTACCGGAAGGCATCGCTGAACTGCCACCCTGGATTGCCTCCCTGGCTATTCTGTCGGGTG
This sequence comes from Gimesia maris, assembly GCF_008298035.1. Classification (NCBI taxonomy): domain Bacteria; kingdom Pseudomonadati; phylum Planctomycetota; class Planctomycetia; order Planctomycetales; family Planctomycetaceae; genus Gimesia; species Gimesia maris. Next base: position 1,933,879 of record NZ_CP042910.1, on the reverse strand, counting down.
GCATCTGCTTTATGTTTACTGACATTTACCTGGCGAAGCATCGCAGTTCTGCTGCACAGTTGCTAGCCATGTTGCTCGACTTTGTTCCAGAATCAATGGCATTAGGAGCATCTTTCGCCACCAACAGTCAATCAGTCGGACTGCTGCTGGCCATCCTGATTGGCCTGCAAAACCTGCCTGAAGGTTTCAACGCCTATCGAGAACTGGATAGTTCCTCAACCATGAAAAAGTCGGCCATCCTGCCCGGTTTTTGTCTACTCGTCCTCTTGGGACCTCTATCAGGACTGACCGGTTATTATCTGCTGGCTTTATTCCCCAGACTGGTGGGACTGATCATGCTCTTCGCAGCAGGAGGCATTCTTTATCTTACCTTTCAGGATATCGCGCCGCAGGCGCAGATCAAACAACGCTGGGCTCCTTCACTGGGTGCCGTAGTCGGATTCGTATTCGGACTGATCGCCCAGATGGTCATCGCCTGACGATCAGCGAATCCTGGAGGATCTACTGCATCCTGAATTCCACTGTTTACACATCCAAATTCCAGTCTATAGTGGATTTATCATTATCAGCTTTCAAACATTTCTGCTATTTCATTATTAATAAGGATGAGCGTGTCGAACTCCAATCCAGCGAAAACGGGTTCAGCAGTCTGGAAATCCCTGGAAACATTGATTGCCGCATTTACGGTCATCATGATCACCGCCCATTTAATCCTTCGATATGGAACAGATTGCACAGTATTCATTCAAAACCTTCCTCTCTGGTCCGTACTGGCGCTGGGGGGAATTCCCCTGGTCTGGGGACTGCTGGTCAAAATGGTTCATCGAGAATTCGGCTCCGACCTGCTGGCGGGAATCTCCATTGTCGTATCCGTTTTACTCGATGAATACCTGGCTGGCTCACTGGTCGTACTGATGCTCTCTGGCGGAGAAGCCCTGGAAGCGTATGCCGTCCGCAGTGCTTCTTCTGTATTACAGGCACTCAGTAAACGCATGCCTTCGGTCGCTCATAAAAAAATGGAGACTGACATTCAGGATATCGCACTGGATCAGATCGCCATTAACGATTCGATTGCCATCTTTCCCCACGAAATCTGTCCCGTAGATGGAATCGTCATCGAAGGGCATGGCGTGATGGACGAATCCTACCTCACCGGCGAACCCTATATGATGTCCAAAACTCCGGGTTCCCAGGTCCTCTCCGGAGCCATCAATGGTGAAGCGGCACTGGTCATCCGCGCGGAAAAACGAGCCGTCGACTCCCGCTATGCCAAAATTATGCAGGTGATGCAGAGTTCCGAACAGCATCGCCCGCGAATGCGACGTATGGCCGATAGACTCGGTGCCTGGTATACGCCACTGGCTGTGCTGATTGGATTGGCTGCCTGGGTCATCTCGGGCGACCCGGTTCGCTTCCTGGCGGTCATGGTAGTCGCCACTCCCTGTCCACTGCTGATCGCTATCCCGGTCGCCATCATCGGCTCCATCTCACTGGCCGCACGCAGAGCCATCATTGTCCGTGACCCCACGGCGTTGGAAACAGCGGACACCTGCCGCGTCATCATCTTCGATAAAACAGGCACTCTAACCTATGGAGAGCCTCATCTCACCGATCAACTCTGTGCACCCGGTTTCAATCCCCTGGATGTCCTCTCACTCGTTGGCAGCCTGGAACGTTTCTCCAAACACCCCCTCGCCGGCGCAATTTTGCAGACGATGCAGCAGGCAAATACCGTCAGTCATGAAGCAACCGAAATCAGTGAGCCTCCAGGACAGGGGATGCAGGGAACCGTCGACGGACATACCGTGCAGATCACCAGTCGCAAGAAATTACTCAAACAGCAGCCAGAACTGGAAGATCAACTTCCCCCGCAGGCGGGAGGACTGGAATGTGTGATCCTGATCGATGATCAGTACGCGGGCATTTATCGATTTCGTGACACCCCGCGAACCGACGGACAGTCTTTCATCTCTCACCTTTCGCCGCGGCATCAGATCCAGAAGACCATGCTGGTTTCCGGTGACAGGGAATCAGAAGTCCGTTATCTGGCCGAGCAGGTCGGAATTGAAAATGTCTATTTCAGCCAGAGCCCCGAACAGAAACTGAAAATTGTCAATTCGGAAACCAGCCAGGCGAATACAATCTTTGTCGGCGATGGCATCAACGATGCACCGGCACTCATGGCGGCAACAGTCGGCATGGCCTTTGGTCAAAACAGTGATGTGACTACCGAAGCCGCCGATGTCATTGTCATGGACAGTTCGCTGCAGAAGATTGACGAATTCCTGCACATCAGCCGCCGGATGCGTCGCATCGCATTACAGAGTGCCATCGGAGGCATGGCGTTGAGTATGTTCGGCATGCTGCTGGCGGCCTTTGGATATCTCCCTCCCGTAGCTGGTGCGTTGTCCCAGGAAGTGATCGATGTACTCGCCGTGCTCAATGCACTGCGAGTCGCCATTCCACCAAAGGCGCTCATTGATTTCAATCCCGAACGTCCCGCCTGATCTGTGGAATCAATGTCGGCAGCAGTTCACTTCGCTTCAAATCGCACGGCAGGAATCCCATTGGAATAAGATATCACATAGCGACCATCGGAAGTTGGATAAACGACATCCTGCTTCAATTCAAAATCGGTCGGCGACTGACGCAGGCGAAACTTCTTTTCTCCTGGAATGATGTAAGGACCACCGTATTTGACAATCATCTTTGTCCTGTCACCCAGTGAATGTCCCGTTGATTTGAATATCACGCCATCCAGATCCGACTTTGTGACAAATTTGGCTTCGACATCCAGATCGGCCGCCTGCATATTCTGAACCATCTGTTTTGCATCTTCATACGGACAGGTCGTATCTCCTGTCCCATGAATAACCACAATTTTCCCGGCATGCCCCATTTTCTTCATTACTTTCAGATGCTCTGGATTCCCGATGAAACGAAGTTCCTGTGCTCCAGGTGAAAGATAGTCGGCTGAACTTTTACCCCGACTGTAGCGCGCATCCAGACTGCTCCCCCCCGGCAGATGATAGGCGATATCATCTGACAGACGCGGCATCCCGCAGATATCAACCACACAGGTAAAGGTGTGCGGTGCAAACTTATTACACATGAGCGTCACATTTCCCCCGCCCGAACCACCGGTGGAATAAATCCGATGCGAATTAAAAGGGATCTTCTGTTCGTTTAATGCATGATAAACATGTGAAAGTGCCCTTAATGCATCGATCGCCTGCAGATAACCAAAATCATAGGGAGCCCCCGACTGATCTTTCCAGGACCCGCTTTGAACTTAATCCACCGAAATCACAATCACATTCAGCTCTCTGGTCAGTACCGCCGGATTCCCGGCTCCTGAAGTATTCGTGCCTCCCCAGTTATGCAGATTGAGCATCAGCCCGGTTTCAGCATTCACATTCTTTAATTCTTTGCCCGGATAGTACAGATATACTTTGACAGTCCGAGGTCCCGGCTGAAACGGCCATTCCTGTGTTGAGATGGAAAAGCTGCTATCGCGTTCTGGTAAATCTGCTGCCTGCAAAGCAGTACACACAAACCCGACGAATAAGAATACCAGAACAGATAATTGAAACCGAATCATGGATGGAACCTTCACTGAATGCGACGACACAGAAACAGATTTACGGGAATTCAACAAGCAATCGCTTGACGCTCTCTCTAAGATCGATCATGGTAAAAGAATCCCGCAGAGTCAACACTGACCATACCGTATCAGGAAGAAGCCCATGACTTCACTGCCGATTGTAAAACCAGAGGAAATCAAACTCGACAACGAGCGGTTGCAACAGGCAGGAAGTTTGCTGAAAGAGTGGACTGCAGCAGGCAGTGTTCCCGGAGCCGCAATTGTTGTCGGGCGGTACGGTATGATGGTCGAACCTCAATTCTTTGGAAAACAGGGACCTGAAAAAAACGCGAAAGCCATTCGATCTGATGGTATGTTTCTGCTGGCTTCCATTACCAAACCGATTGTCTATATGAGTGCGCTGCGTCTGGTGGAACGAGGCGAACTGGTTCTCTCACTCCCCGTCACACACTATATCCCCGACTTTGCTGCACACCATAAGGAGTCCATGCTGGTTCATCACCTGTTTACACACACTTCGGGCATGCCTGATATGCTGGAAAATAATGTCGCACTTCGTCAGTCACTGGCGCCGCTCAAACAGTTTATCCATGGAGCCATCTACGATACCGTCCCCCTGTTCCAGCCAGCGGGAACTGGACTCAGCTATCAGAGCATGGGCACATTGATTCTCGCAGAAATCATACAGCGATTGACTCGAAAAACCATCGCACAGCATGTTCGAGATGAAATCATCAAACCACTGGGGCTGCAGAATACCTGGCTGGGACGGGGAGAATTCCCGCGTGAACGACTGGTGCGTGTCGAAACACCGGAATATCAGACTGATTCCAACTTTGGTTGGAACAGCCCCTATTGGCAGGATCTCGGGGTGCCGTGGGGAGGCATGTTCAGTTCCCCCGCTGATATGGCGGTCATCTGTCAGTGCATGCTGAATTATGGAGAAGTGGCAGACCGACGCCTGCTCTCCCGCTCGATGCTCGAAATGGCAACGACCAATCGCTTGAATGATTATCCCGATCTCCCCGAACCGATCCGCCGCTCTCAACCCTGGGGACTGGGCTGGCGCTTAAATCATCCCGGGCAGTCCGGAAGCTGGGGAAACCTGCTCGACCGCAGTGTATTTGGACACACCGGCGCAACAGGAACCATGGTCTGGATGGATCGCCGCCGCAATGGATTTGCGGTACTGCTCACGACTGCCATTCGTTCCCAGGCTCCCTGGCGCCTGGTAAAACTGTCGAACATGATTGCATCTGCGTTTTATTAATCAGCCTTACTGTCCAGAAATGCGTTTCACACTTTAACGATAAATTAAAGTCTGACTCCTTCACATTACGATGGAAATGATGACCGTTACATCAAATTGCTCGAATTCATATTCACATAGGTAAGATAGTTCAACTGGGTCCTGAACTATTTTGTCAGTGGATCAGTTTTTTTCATATTAGAAATTGATGAATTCACATTCATTAATCAGACTAATGCACTATACTGGGACACATCCATTTTAAAGAACGCATTTTCATTGCACTTATTCCTGATAAGAATGAACGGGAAGAGGCAGCTTTAAACCGGATTACTGCTGAGATCAACTCACCGGCTCAGTAACACATCAGCTCGAAACAGACACCTTTGAATACCAGATGCCAGGCATTGATTATGAACTCTGTGATTCCTGTTCTTGACCCCGCGTCTCCGCAGGCAGAGGCCATTAACAATTTGTTTCTTCAGGTGTTACTCATCAGTGCCGTCATTTTCGCGATCGTATCAGGTTTGATCCTGATTGCCATTTCGCGTGGCCGACGCCGTGACACTCTGCCCGAACAGAATTTTGGTAGCGAGAAATCTGAAATCTTCTGGATGATCGGCCCTGTGATCATCGTCATCTGGTTGGTTGCCATCAGTGCCAATCTGGTTATCACACTGAATGCCATTCCCCAGGCAGACCCCGATGGGAAGACCAATTTCAATGATGTTGATCTGATTGTGACCGGGCACCAATGGTGGTGGGAAGTGAAATATCCCAAATCCGGGATCATTACCGCTAATGAAATTCATATGCCAGCGGGTAAAGAGAAAAAATTCCGCATTCTGGTTACCTCTGCCGATGTGATTCATTGTTTCTGGGTTCCACAACTGGGGCGCAAGATCGATGCCATCCCGGGACGAGATAATTACATCTGGCTGCAGGCAACAAACCCGGGTTCGTACCAGGGACGCTGTTCTGAATACTGTGGTGCTCAGCATGCCTGGATGAACTTCAAAGTCTACGCCGATACAGACGAAGAGTTTCAGCAATGGGTGGCCAGTGAAAAGCGGACGACAGAACAGCCTCCGTTACTCTCTCCTCTGGCCGCTGACGGCAAAAAGTACTTTTTTCAGGCAACCTGTCCGCAGTGCCACACGATACAGGGGACAGAAGCAGAAGCCACGATTGGCCCAGATCTGACCCACTTTGCCAACCGCAAGGAAATTGGTGCAGGCGTCATTGAAAACACATCGGAAAACCTGGCTTTGTGGCTCAAAAATCCCCAGGCACTCAAACCGGGATGTAAAATGCCAGACTTCAAGCTGAGTGATACTAATTTAAAACAACTCGTAGCCTACCTGGAGACACTCAAGTGACGACAGGATCCGTCGAACAACCACAACTCACGATGCTTGAACCCCAGCCGACTTCCACGCGCATGCTGGATTGGGTCAGTACGCTCGACCACAAACGTATCGGCATCATGTATATCCTCACCGCCGTCTTTTACCTGGCGGTCGGAGGCTTTGAAGCTTTGCTGATGCGAATTCAGCTGGCTTTCCCCAACAATACGTTTCTTTCACCGGAAATGTTCAATCAGCTCTTCACCATGCATGGCACCACGATGGTTTTCCTGGTCGGAATGCCGGTACTGACTGGCTTTGCCAATTATTTCGTCCCCCTGATGATCGGTGCTCGCGATGTCGCGTTTCCCCGTTTGAACTCCTTCGGCTTCTGGATGTTCTTTTTCGGAGCGGCCCTGCTGCACTTCAGCTTTCTGACAGGTTCAGCGCCTAACGCAGGCTGGTTCAGCTATGTTCCACTCTCTTCGAAAGCCTACAGCTCTCTGCAGGGAGTGGATTACTGGATCATCGGTCTGCTTATTATGGGCATCGGTTCTGTTTCCGGGGCGATTAATATTTTTGCCACGATCATCAATCTACGGGCTCCCGGCATGAGTCTGCAGCGCGTCCCGCTGTTTGTCTGGATGATGTTGATGCAGGCGATACTCATCATCCTCGCTCTGCCGGCTCTGAACTCGGCACTGGCCATGTTATTGATCGACCGCTGGCTGGGCTCTGCGTTCTTTGATCCGACACGCGGTGGTTCAGCCGTCCTCTGGCAGCATTATTTTTGGATCTTCGGACACCCGGAAGTTTACATCCTGATCCTGCCTGGCTTCGGCATGATCTCGGAAGTCATTCCCGTTTTCTCACGAAAACCGATCTACGGTTATACGTTCGTGGCAGCTTCCTCGGTAGCGATCGTGCTCCTGGGCTACGGTGTCTGGGCACATCACATGTTCGCCGTCGGACTGGGCATGTATGCCGACATCTTTTTCGCCGTGGGTTCACTGCTGATTGCCATCCCCACCGGAATCAAAGTCTTTAACTGGACCGCCACTCTGTGGGGGGGAGAAATTCAGTTTAACACCTCGCTGCACTTCGCAGTCGCGTTTCTGCTGCAGTTCGTGATTGGCGGATTAACGGGCATCATGTTTGCTGCTGTCCCGATCGACTGGCAGTTGACTGATACCTATTTTGTGGTCGCTCACTTCCATTATGTGCTGATCGGTGGACTGGTCTTTGCCTTATTTTCAGCCGCCTACTACTGGTTCCCCAAAATGACCGGACGCATGCTGAATGAACGCATCGGAATTCTGCAGTTCTGGCTCTGGGTTCTCGGCTTTAATATGACTTTTATGGTGCAGCATTTCCTGGGATTGATGGGCATGCCTCGCCGCGTCTACACCTATGCTGACAATCCCGGTTGGGCCATGCTGAATGGAATTGCTACCCTGGGCGCCATTTTCATGGCAGTCGGCACCCTGGTCTTTCTCTGGAATATCTTCAAAAGTTTACGTAGTGGAAAAATTGCCGGCGACAATCCCTGGGATGCCTTCACCCTTGAATGGGCCACCACTTCGCCGCCTCCGCCGGAAAACTTTCCAGTCATCCCTGAAGTAAAAAGTCGACGTCCCGTCTGGGACATCAATCATCCGGAGTATGCTGACTGGAAAAAAGAAAAAACTCCGGAAGATAAAGGCAGACGCGGCAACCTGGCCAAAATCGCTGCCTGGTCATTCATCGCATCTGAAGCGGTCTTCTTCCTGCTGCTCCTGGTCGCATACGTGGTCTTCAATACAAAACTCATGGCACCGGTGGGCGAAGCCAGTTCTCCCGAGACGCTCTCTGATGTGACTTCATCTGTCCTGGACGTCAAACGGACCGGCATCTTCAGCCTGTTCCTGATTGCCAGCAGTATCACTTTCTGGATCGCTGAACGTTTTTTGAAAGCCGGAAAAAAATCTGCGTTTGTCTTTTCCCTGGGTCTCACCATTTTGTTGGGCATCATCTTCCTCGCCGGTCAGGTCTGGGAATATACGGGACTCCTGACGAGTGATATCAGTATCAATACAGACCTGTTCTCAGCAACTTTTTTCACAGTGACCGGGTTCCACGGAATTCACGTGACCGCCGGTGTGATTGCCCTGTTTGTCATGCTGCTGATGGGGCTCAAAGGAAATTTGACATCTGAGAAAACACACGTCTTCGGAGCCGTCGGCGTTTATTGGCACTTTGTCGATGTCGTCTGGATCGCCGTCTTTGGAATTATTTATCTGGGGCTTCTGCAATGAGTTCGTATTTCGATCTGACAAGCAGTTTATGGAAATGGGATTCCCCCGTCTGGCTGTTGGTCCTCGCACTGACCGGGATGTATTTCCTGTTACAGCGTGGCACCACCGGAAAACGACTGACAGCATTTGCGACTTCAATGTTCGCACTGGTACTCGCCTACGTCTCCCCGATTGGTGTTCTCTCCGACGGCTACCTGTTCAGCGCACACGTCATCCAGCATCTGTTGCTCTTATTGATTGTCCCCCTGTTTCTGCTGCTCAGTCTGTCTAAGCCCGCCATGGAATCGCTCTTCAATCGTCCGTTGATGAATCGGCTGGGGTCCGTGATGGCCGTCCCGTTCCTGGGCTGGCTCAGTGGTCTGGGAGTGATGTGGTTCTGGCATATCCCCTCTTTCTGCAATGCATCGACCATAAACTACTCACTTGGAATTTTCCGGGATGCCACCTTCCTGCTGGCTGGCCTGGCATTCTGGTGGCCCGTCTTTTCGCCTGTCAAACGGTATCATCTGAATCCAGCGGTGGCAGTCGCATACTTGTTTTCAGCCTGCCTGGCCTGTACGCTGCTGGGCATCTATATCACGTTCACCGTCATCTCTGTCTGTCCCGCGTTTGCCAGCCCCGTCGATCGGATCGGAATTCTGAATCTGCTCTATGACCAGGGACTGACTCCTGCGACAGACCAGCGACTGGGCGGACTCCTGATGTGGGTTCCTCCCTGCTCACTCTACGTGACCGCGATCATGGTCGTGCTCAAACGCTGGTACGCTGACATCGAACATGTCTCGGCTCCACAGTCGACGGTAACCCCCGGTTCTCTCAGGGAGGCACATCAGTGAATCAGCCCGATTTACCCGAAACACATTCTGAAGAAACCACCGAACACGAACTGCAGCCCACGTATGCCCCTGCGACACTCGCCCTGGGTATCATGTTTATGTTCTGGGGAATCTTGACACACTGGAGCATGTCACTGATCGGAATCATGGTCATGGTCGGAGGCATCTGGTCCTGGATGAAAGAGATCAACAGCTCATGGAGTGAAACGCCTTGAATACCGAACAACCTCAGTCAGATCAACCATGTTGCCAGCAACAGCAGCGCCGCACGTTTCTGACCCGTCTTTCAATCGGGTTATCAGCGCTGATTGGACTTATAATCACCTTACCGGGAATCGGCTTCGTTCTGGCACCGGTCTTTCGCAAACCAAAACAGCAATGGAGAACGGTCGGCAAACTCGAAGACTTCAAGGTTGGCGGATTCGTGCTCGTACAATATGAAGACCCTTCTCCGGTCGTCTGGTCTGGTGTGACGGCCAAAGCCGGTGCCTGGATCCGACGCGCCAGCGAATCTGAATTCATCGCCTTTTCCATCAACTGCCGACACCTGGGTTGCCCGGTTCGTTGGGTTGAGGACCCGAGACTGTTCATGTGCCCCTGTCATGGCGGCGTTTACTATGAAGACGGCACGGTCGCTGCAGGACCTCCGCCCGAACCATTGGATCGACTGAAAGTGCGTGTGCGTGATGGTCATGTGGAAATTGAAACAGCACCCACACCTTTGACGCTGACAAAGTTAACCTGAAAACCACCTTTGATGAAAAGCGAGTATCCGGCTGAATGAGTGACAACTTCCTGACTCGAACCTGGAACTGGATTGACAATCGAATTGGTTTTTCCGATTACATTGTTCCGCTGATGGTCCATCTCGTGCCCGACAACGCCCGCTGGTGGTATATCTTCGGCAGCGCCACTCTGTGTGCCTTTGTGGTTCAGGTTCTGACCGGAATCAGCCTGGCCATGTCCTATGTTCCGGGCGGGGAGAACACTTACGAAAGCCTGGTTTACATTACAAATACTGCACCGCTGGGCAGCCTGGTACGGGGCATGCATTATTACGGCGCCTCCGCCATGGTCATGCTGGCCGTCATACACATGGTGCAGGTCTACATGCACGCCACGTATAAATACCCACGCGAAATGAACTGGATGAGCGGGGTCGTGCTACTGTTCGTCGTGCTCGGCATGGCATTCACCGGTCAGTTATTACGCTGGGATGCGAACGGCGTCTGGTCTGTTACCGTCGCTGCGGAAATGGCGGGGCGAACCCCCATTATCGGCCCTACACTGGCACACTTTATTCTGGGCGGTGAGACGGTCGGCGGTTCCACCATCACCCGCTTTTTTGCCATGCATGTTTTCATTATGCCAGCGCTGATTTTTGCCGGCATCGGATTGCACATGCTGCTGATCATGAGGCATGGAATCTCCGAAATGCCCGATGTCAAAGAACCGGTTGACCCGGACACCTATAAAGAAGAGTACGAAAAGCGGATTCACAAGACCGGTGTCCCCTTCTGGCCTGATGCCATTTGGCGGGATATGATCTTCTCCACGATCATCGTGGCTGTCATTTTGGGCTGTGCCCTGTTTCTCGGGCCCCCCGCTCTGGATCCGCCCCCCAATCCCAGCAGTATTAATGCAAACCCACTGCCCGACTGGTACTTTCTCTGGTACTTCGCCGTGCTTTCACTGCTGCCTCCCCAACTTGAAACCTGGGTCATTCTGGGAGTACCGGTCCTGGGTTTTCTGGGCCTCTTCTTTCTACCCATGATTTCCAATAAAGGGCACCGCGCCCCTTCCAAACGCCCCTGGGCCGGCTTCACCGTGATCTTCGGATTTGTCGCCTTCCTGGTATTAACAATTTATGGATATAAAAAACCCTGGTCTCCCGACTTTGGCGTAAAATTTCTGCCGGCATCCATCGTAGGCACCGATCAGGGACCGCTGGCTGAAGGGGCCAAACTAATGCACATTAAAGGCTGCCTGTATTGTCACGATATCGGCGGCTATGGTGGTCATCGTGGTCCGGAACTGACAGAAATCGGGAAATTGCTGACTCGCGACGATTTGATTATCCGCATCAACAATGGCGGACATAATATGCCTGCCTTTGCCAGTTCAATCAGTGATCAAGAATTACAGTTGATTGTTGGTTTCCTGCTGACGCGGGGCGTGATGCATGAGGATAATTCCCCAGCAACCGCCACACCCTGACATCGTCTCTTTACAAGCGATTCCATCGAGTTCAGATCAAATTAACTCATCACTTCTGACAGGTAAGTTCCATGAGATATTCGGCGTATATCCTGACAATCGTTTTAGCACTGCTCTGTCTGATTCTCGGGCTGACTGTTGAAAGTGATTTTCTCTGGGCGCTACTGGTCCTGATTCCCCTGGCGCTGCTGGGAACCTGGGACCTGATACAGACGCGTCACAGTATCACCCGTAATTATCCGATCATCGCTCACATGCGATTTCTGCTGGAAATGATTCGACCTGAAATCCATCAGTACTTCATCGAAAGCAATATCGATGGGCGTCCCTTCAATCACGATGCCCGCTCTTTGATTTATGAACGTGCCAAAAACATTGATGGTTTAAAACCTTTTGGAACCGAACTGGATGTTTACGGCGAGGAATACGAATGGCTCAACCATTCCATGGCCCCTCGTCCAAAATCAAAAGAACTCTTCCGTACCACCGTCGGCGGCCCTGAATGCAAGCAGCCTTACTCCTGCTCCATTCTTAATATCTCCGCCATGAGCTTTGGTGCGCTCAGCCCGAACGCTCTACTGGCATTGAATGCGGGAGCCCAAAAAGGCAACTTCTATCACTGTACCGGCGAAGGAGGCGTCAGCCCTTATCATCTCAAAAACGGGGGTGACCTGGTCTGGCAAATCGGTACGGGCTACTTTGGCTGCCGTAATAACGATGGGACTTTTAACCCTGATCTGTTCCAGGAACAGGCGGCTCATGAATCCGTCAAGATGATCGAAATCAAAATCTCCCAAGGCGCCAAACCAGGACATGGCGGCGTCCTGCCGGCTGCCAAAATCACTCCCGAAATTGCCTCTACCCGCAAGATTCTGATGGGGCAAGACTGCATTTCTCCACCCGGCCATAATACCTTCAATACGCCCATCGGTCTCTGCGAATATATCGCGCAACTCCGCGAACTCTCGGGCGGCAAACCGATTGGTTTCAAGCTCTGTATCGGCCACCCCTCTGAATTCCTCAGCGTCTGCAAAGCCATGCTGCAGACAGGCATTCTCCCCGACTTCATTACTGTCGACGGAGGTGAAGGGGGAACCGGGGCAGCGCCGCTGGAATTCTCTGATAACATGGGAATGCCTTTGAAAACAGGTCTGATCTTCGTTCACAATGCACTCGTTGGCTGTAATCTCCGAGACAAAATTAAAATCGCCGCCGCAGGAAAAATCAGCTCGGCCTTCACCCTGTCCCGCGCCCTGGCGATCGGTGCCGACTGGTGCAACTCCGCCCGTGGCTTCATGATGGCAGTCGGCTGCATTCAGGCCCAGTCCTGCCACACCAATGAATGTCCCGTCGGTGTCGCGACCCAGGACCCCGGACGTCAACGTGCCCTGAATGTTGGAGATAAAAGCGAACGCACGTTTAATTTCCACCACAATACGATGGAAGCACTGGCGGAAGTCATCGCTGCTGCAGGTCTTGACCATCCCGATGAACTTCGCCCGTGGCATATCTACCTCAGAACCAAACGCACCGAAGTTCTGTCCTACCACGAAGCCTTCGATTTCCTGCAACCGGGTGAACTGCTCAACGATTGCCCTTATCCCGTCTATAAAAAAGTCTGGGACCTGGCCTCCGCCGACACTTTTGAAACACACCACGGCTAAACAGCACTCCGACTGACAGCCTTTCAATACCTGCAATTTCAGCTGATCTTTCAGCAAAAAAGATTGCCGCTCCATCCCTGCATAAAATCAGATCGTTGGCACAGATCATTCCGGTACCAATCCGAACACTGTTCAGTGGTATTCCATCAATTCTTTGATACCATCCCCGCATGGTTACCACACTCATTGGACATATTGACTCAGACTGCTTCTATGTAAGCTGCGAAAGAATCAGATCTTACAGTCTGCGCGGAGTTCCCTGTGGCGTGCTGGGTAACCAGGGAGCCTGTGTCATTGCCAAGAGCTACGAACTCAAAGCCTATGGCGTAAAAACAGGACACCCGATCTGGGAAGCCAAGAAACTCTGCCCGCACGCCGTTTTTGTGAAGCGGGATTTTCGCTGGTACGAAGTCATTTCCCGGCGACTGCTTGATCTGCTCAAAACCGTCAGCCCCCTGGTCGAATATTACAGCATTGATGAAATGTTTTTCGATGCCTCCGAGCTTCAGCGATATTTTCGACTCCCCCTGGAAGCTGCCACCCGGGCTTTGCAGACACTGGTTCAGGAGGAAATCGGCGTCCCGGTCTCGATCGGAATTGCTCCCTCCCGCTCCCTCGCCAAACTGGGCAGCGATGCCGCCAAACCGTTCGGCATTCAGGTGATTGAGCGCGACTGTGAACGGTTTCTCCGCTCACAACCCGTGGGAGAACTATGTGGTATTGGCAGCCGTAGCGAGCGCAAACTCCGCGACAGAAACATTCACACCTGCTGGGACTATCGTCAGGCAGATCGTCTGCTGATTCGTAATCTGCTCACCATTAAAGGGGAAGCCCTGTGGTGGGAACTGCGAGGCGACGCGGTCAATCCAATTCAGACCACTCGCCCTCCTCACAAAGCGATTGCCCGCGGCGGCTCGTGTGGCGGAAAGACCATGGATGCCGACCGCATTCGCGCCTGGGCGGTACGAAATATCGAACGTCTGATCGAAGCCCTCGATCATCACCGCGTCTATGCCCGGCACATCAGCCTGCAGATCGACGCCAATAAAACCGCACTCTGGCTGGGACGTACGCCACTGGCAGTCCCTTCCGCATCCTTTCGCATGATTTACGATGCCGTCATGCCCATGCTGGCGACGGCCCCGACCACGCACCCGGTCAGCCACATGCACATCATTGCCGAAAATCTGACCTGGCGGGACCGGATCCAGAAATCATTGTTCTTCGAAGACGCGCAAAGCCCCCTCGATCAGATCAAACGGGACATCAATCAAAAACTGGGCCGGTTTGCCATTCGCAGCGCGGAGACACTGCCGCTGCATGAAATCTACCACGACGCAACACACAACTACGACATCTGTGATATTTCTGGAAAGATGTGCTTCTAATGTGCACCGGAATTACCATTGCCTGGCGGGACATCCCCACCAGACTCATTCGCAAACACCAGCTCGACGAACGCATCATCCAGCGCTCAGAAACAGCAGACAAAGAAATCCTGTTCATGCAGCGACATCGTCAGCCCCTGCTCCCCGTTTTTTACCAGGGAGAACTGCAGATCCTCCCCTGGGGCAATCGGCACCGCCACAACAACGCCCCCCTCGCCTGGTGGTGTGAACTCGCCACGCTGCAATCGGGCGCCTGGTCCCTGTATCACCCCGAACCGGTAGAAATTCTCGCGAACTTCGGGCTGGAACGCGGTGTCTGGTTTCAGATCAGAGAAGGCATTCAAGGCGTCCTCATTCATGACCAGCACGAACAACCCTGCGTCTACCTGCTCCTGCAACCCGCGTCCCACTACTACCAGGTCATGACCGGCTATCACCGCGAACCTGTCTTTCTGGGGGAGCAGATTTGAAAACGCTGGAGTCAGTTCGAGCCATCCAATCCCAACTAAGCTATTGAGTACACACTCATCACGCGATATACTTCAGCAAAATTCCCATCACTCAGGAGAGAAGATTATGAATGGATATCGCTTCTATACTGTCGCCAGCCTGCTGTTACTCACGGCGCTATTCACTGCCTGCCAGAAGTCAACGCCGGCCCCCCAGGAAGAGCCCGGAGTCAATGCAGAAACCGAAATCATCCCCGAACCCAACGCCGGCTCTGAAAAACCGCAGTTGAATGTCGCCATCAGTACGGACATCGCCCCCTATGTCATGAAAAATGGGACGACAGGTATCGAAGTCGAAATCGCCACCCAGGCACTCCCCGGTTACCAGCTCAACTTTATTCAGATGCCTTATGAGAAACTGCAGTCAGCGGTCGCTGAAGATCGGGCCGATATGGCTCTGGGAGTACAGAAATTCAAAGACGTCGAAGGAATTTTCTACTCCGACAATTTCATCGACTTTGTGAACGCTGCCATTACCAAAAAATCAGCCAATCTGAAAATCGAAAAAGTCGCCGATCTGGCTGACCATAAAGTGCTCACCTGGCAGGATGCGTACCTCGAACTCGGCCCCGAATTCGAAAAGCTGTTCGCTCCAGACAGTCCGCAGCGTAAAAATTATGTGGAAGTCGCCGACCAAAGTGAGCAGGTTAAGCAGTTCTGGGACTCTAAAGACGCGGTGATTGTGATTGACCGCAGCATCTTCAATGCCATCAGCCAGGCGACAGAACACAAACTGAGTGAAGTCGACTATGCGTCGATTTTCCCCGAGGCCACCTATTTCAAAGCCAACTTTGAAGAAGCCGACGTCCGCGATGCCTTCAATGTGGGTTTGAAAAAACTCTGCAGCAGCGGCGAGTATGATAAGCTGCTCAAGAAATACAACATCGAACTGCCAGGTACCATCTGCGATTCTAAAGCTCATCCATGACCGAGATCACTTATTTGAAAGGCGATGCCACCACGCCGCAAGCCAGAGGAAATAAAATCATCGCCCATGTCTGTAATGACCTGGGTGGCTGGGGAAAAGGTTTCGTGCTGGCAATCAGTAAACGCTGGCCTGAACCGGAAGCAGAATACCGTCATTGGCATCGCAACCGCGCCCAGAACAATTTCGCCCTGGGCGAAATACAGTTGATCAATGTCGAAAAATACATCTGGGTGGCCAATATGATCGGTCAGCGCGGCATGAAAACCGGCAGCAAAGGCCCGCCCGTCCGCTATCCGGCCATCGAACAGAGCCTGCAATCAGTCGCAGATAAAGCCCGGGAACTTTCGGCATCAGTCCACATGCCACGCATCGGCTGCGGACTGGCGGGTGGAAAATGGGACATGATCGAGCCTCTGATTGAACAGACACTCTGTGTTACAGAGATCGAAGTCTACGTATATGACTATGGAACATAACTTATTCTGGTGCCCCCGGGAAAGGTCTGATTCCAGACAACTATTCTTCTTTCAACAGCGTATACTTCGGCACATAAGGCAGCCGCCACAGAGTCGCTCCGCCCAGGCTTGTTGTAAAAAACATCTGGTTGTTCTTCATGAACACAACATTCTCCACATCGTCAAAATGCGAAAGAGTTTCAATCAGAGGTTCACCAGACCCGGTGTGCCAGACACGCGCCTCACCGTACTTACACCCCGTCGCCACCAGGTTGCCATCGGGACTGAAGCGAACCGTGAGTACCTCGTTATCGTGCTCCATGGGCCGAGCTTTGACTTTACCGGTCGACAGTTCCCACAGCCGGGCAAATCCATCCCGGTAACCGGCTACCAGAGTTTTCCCGTCGGGACTGAAAGCGACAGTATTCACTCCTTCTTCCTGCTGCAGGATCGCAACAGGCGCGGCTGTCAGAGCATCCCAGAGATAGACGCTCCCATCGAGGCAACCTGTGGCCAGCAGCTTACCATCCGGGCTGAGGGCGGCCCCTCGCGTAAACGAACCATGCTTGAGCGGCTTCCCGATCTGTTTGTGCGTCTCCAGATCCCAGACATGGCCGGAACTCCCCGCCAGCGTAAACATTTTCTTCCCATCCGGGCTGAATAAAATTGCCTCAATTGACGCAGTGTGCTGGAATGGCTCGTCTGCCGGTTCACCGGTTGCAGCATCCCACAGGCGAACGGTCTGGTCCCAGCTGCCGCTGGCTACTTTTTTCCCATCAGGACAGAAGGCGACTCTCGTCACCAGATCATCGTGCTGCAGCACTTTGCCTATTGGCTTGGTAGTAACAGTATCCCACAGTCGAGCCGTCTTGTCTTCGCTGCCGGTTACAATGGTTCTCCCGTTGGGAGAAAATGCGGCATCATAAATGGCTTCCGCATGCTTGAGCGAATTCCCCATCTGTTTCCCGGTCGCGAGAGACCAGAGCTTTGCCGTACCATCCACAGCCGTGGTCAGGATCTGGTTTTCATTGGGGCTCAGCAACAGAACTTCAATCCGTGATCCATGCGAATACTGTTTCCGTTCTTCAGCTTCCCTGTTAATCGGCAGCAGCTTGTCATAGGGCTGACCTGATTTTGGATCCCACAGCAAGACCGAATCGACGCTGCCCGTCGCCACAGTTTTCCCGTCCGGACAGATCGCCACCACGCTCACTTCATCTTCGTGTTGAACGGGCATCCTCCGGAGCAAACCACTCTCCACGTCCCAGATATAGGCCAGTTTTCCTGCCGCGGAAATGAGCGTCCTGTTATCGGGACTCAGGGCCAGATGAGAGACTTTTTCTTCATGCTTGAACTCACGGGATGGCACCTCGCGGACCAGCGCGTCCCACAGACGAACCGACCGGTCTTCGCTTCCGGTAGCGATCAGAGTTCCGTCCGGACTGTAGGCCACCACGTTCACCCGGGAGTGATAAGTAAAGGAAACTTCCTGGAGATACTGACCACTGGGAATATCGAACTGATAAATGGCCCGCTTCGTCCGGTCGGTCACCACTGTCTGACGATCTGGACTCACAGCAAATGCGTGCAACGTAAAACTGTATTTAATCAAGTCGCCTGATTTCTGCTGCGTAAAAGTATCCCAGAGCTGTGTTCCTGTCCTTGTCGACACGGCCAGTGTCTTACCATCATAACTCAGGGAACGGCTCTCCTGTTGAGTCTTGACAGGAAACGCCTCGGTCTTAAACTGGCCGGATTTCACATCCCAGAGACGAATCCGTTTATCGAACAGTTGACTCAGTAAATCATCGCTTTCGGTCACCACCGTCTGGCCATCTTCAGAAAACGCCACCGCTGTGACCGGGCCACGATGCCTCCAGGGTTTGCAAATCGGTTCTCCTGTCACAGCATTCCAAAGCCGGGCCGTAAAATCTTTACTGCCCGTCACCACCTTGCGACCATCAGGGCTGAAGGCAATCGAAGTCACAGGGCCTTCATGTTGCAGCCTGCCATGAAATGCTTGAGGGATTTCAGATCCCCCCGGGCGCAGCGCCTCTACCGGACCGGTATTCTGCAGAGTAACCTTCTCTTCGACAATCGCAGCGGGTTTTTCAGCAGCATCCCGCTGTTTCCACAAACAGATCATACTCTCAGCGCTGGTCACGGCTGTATTGCCATCCGGGCTGAAAGCAACACGTTTGACAACCTTAGCGTCATGATAGAAGAGATCGCCTATTCGTTCCTGCGTCTCTCCATCCCACATCCAGGTTTCACTGCCGCCAGCCAGTATGGTCGTTCCATCAGGGCTGAAGACTGCTGATTCAAAGGTAATCGTTGGCTTCATTTCCTTGCCAATCTGTTTGCCACTGGCAACATCCCACAGACGGGCAGCCCCCCAGGACCCCGTCATCAACAAGGATTTACTATCGGGACTGAAGGCCAGCGATTCAATACATTTGGGCAGTTTGATAATTTCTCCCAGCGGCTTTCGGGCAACAGGATCCCAGAGTTGGAACATGCCCTCCTTCAGCAATTCTCCGCCCCCAACCGCCAGGTATTTTCCATCGGGACTGAAAGCGACTGCATACACAGAAGGTTCTATCTCCAGTTCTTCACCAATCTGCTGGCGACGTTCGACATCCCAGAGCTGCACATCATAACCGCTGACAGTCGCCAGCATTTTTCCATCGGGACTGATTGCCAATTGTCTGACTTCGCTGCTCAACTCCAGTGAATCTCCGGAACGTGTTCCTGTTTTCACATCCCAGAAATTAAGGAATTCACCATCATCTCCAGTAATGAGTGTTTTGCCATCCGGAGTGAAAGCAACGGCATTCACATAATACTCATGCTTGAGAGGTTCCCCCACCTGCTCTCCCGTCTCGACATCCCAGAGTCGCGCCGTGTAATCATCGCTGCCGGAAGCCAGCAGCTTTCCGTCCGGACTGAAGACGATATCCTTCACCTCATCGCGATGCTTCAGTACATCGACCGTTAACTGATCGCTGGAGACATCCCACTTCATTTGTTTGTTATACTTTTCAGGATCGTATTCCGCAGCCTCTTTCGAGAGCGGAATCTCGGAAATCTTCCAGACCCGAACTGTCGTATCAGAGCTGGCGGTCAATATGGATTTCCCATCCGGGCTGAAAGCCACATCGGTAATCGAAGCCCCGTGACGTATGGGCCCTGCCACCGGACGCCGTGTCTCCATGTCCCAGAGCATAGCCGAATGATCCTTACAACCGGTCAGTACCAGTTTTCCATCGGGGCTCACTGCCAGTTTCTCAATGGACTCCTCATGATGAAACGCTTTCCCCAGCGGTTTCCCCGTTTCCGCATCCCATAAATGCACATTCTTATCTTTGACTCCCGAGAGGGCATCAGAAATATTGAGCACACTCCCCGCGGTCAGCAGTGTCTTACCATCCCGACTGAAGGCCATCGCCTGCACGATCCCTTTATGCACACAGGGACTCCCCTTTACTTTTTGCGTCGCCACATCCCAGAGGAATGCCTGGGGGGACCAGCCACCGGTCGCCATGGTTTTCCCGTCCGGGCTGAAAGCCAGTACCGTGACCAGACTGTCCTGGGACAGCGGCTGACCGATCGGTCGCCCCGTCGTCATGTCCCACAATTGTGAACGATTCATCCCGCCGGTCAGGATCGTCTTGCCATCGGGACTGAGGGCCATCGAGAATACCGAACCCTGCCCCTGCAGTAGATCTCCTTTGGATTGATTCGTCGCCAGATCCCATTTCCAGACTCGTTCCACATTCGGGTTCGGCTTCAGGCTGGCACTCGCCAGAATCAATGTCTGGCTGTCGGTACCGAACTGAACCGTAGCCAGGTACTTGTTCTGAATTGCCTCACCCTGTTGCTTCCCGCTGGTAAGGTCCCAGACATAAACTGTGCCGTCCCCACAGCGGGTTACCATCAGCTTGCCGTCCGGGCTGAAAGAAGCCTGGTCCACGTCCCGCGGATGCTTAAAGACGAGTTCATCCATTGCTCCCCGTTTGGCTTTTTCCAGCGGAACTGGCGTGGGCGGCTTAGTTTCCCGGGGCTTACTCTTTTCCGCCGGTGCTTTACTTTGAGCCGCACTTGCAACCGTCATCTTCTCTTTCTTTTCCTCAGGCTGCGTCTTGGCTTCTGTTCGCAGCGACTCAATCTGCCTGAGATAAGGCGCATCAGTACATCCCAGCAACACAGTCTCATTATCGGGGCCAACGGTCACCGTGCGAATAGTATTTTCGTGTGTAAAGGGAAACGCCTGCGGAGTATCACCACTGAGATCCCACAGTACATGCGAGTTTTTCCAATCCTTCCGGTCCATGTATTCTACCAGCACGCTTTTATCTTCAGGCGTAAAGGCGAGCGTCTCGACCTCTCCTGTATATTTGAGAGGCTCCTCTTTCCTTTCATTCCGCGTCAGATCCCAGAAGTGAACCTTCCCCGCTTTGGTTCCCGTTAACAGCGTCTTGCCATCGGCGCTGATCGCGATGGCCTTGATGTTCGACTCGAGCCGATACGACTCCTTCTTTAAATTTCTGCCGGGCACATCCCACACTTCCAGGTAATCTTTCCCCGTCGACGTAAACAGGGTTTTCCCATCCGGGGACAGCAGCATCGCTTTGATGTAGGACTTACCTTTCTCCAATGGCTCTCCCGCAAGCTCTCCCTTTTCAACATCGCACACATAGACCACATTTTTACTCGCGGCGAACAGGGTCTTCCCATCGGGGGTGATCGCCAGACTCAACACTGGCCCTTTCAGTTTCAGCTCTTTGTCCTCGTCCAGTTCTCCTGTTTCAGCATCCCAGAATTGAACGGTACTGTCAGTGCCACCACTGATCAGCGTTTTCCCATCGGGCGTAAAGACAATATCACTAACGCGTCCTGACAGGTGATGGAGTTTCTTTCCCTTCTGCTTACTGCTCGCCACATCAACAATCTGCGCCGAACCATCATGGCTGGCAACCACCACACTCTCAGCGTCCGGACTAAAGACGATCTTCTCGACTGGACCTCGGAACTGCAGTTTCTTCCCTTTCTGCTTGCCGCTGGCCACATCCCACAGCTTGGCCGACTTATCATCCCAACTGCCGGTCACAAGTGTTTTGCCATCGGGACTGAAGACCGCGGAAATGATCTGCTTCTGCTGTTTGAGAGGCCCTTCAAACCGGGGAGGCACAACCTGTTTGGGCGCCGTTTTTTTTACCTGCTGCGGTCCAGGGTTCAGAGAAAACCAGAAAGCAGTCGTCCCCGCTGCCATCACTAGAACTGAAATCCCCAGCAGGCTCCAGCCAAATTTTGAATATTTTTCAGGGGCTGGTTCATGCTCGAGGCTGACTTGATCTGTCATTATCCTGCTCGTTTTCTCAGTACGGAATGGATTGTTTCTGGAGAGCACCCGCCAAACATGAACACAATACACGTGTCACATTCGCACAGATACACCATAATTGGTCAAAATTCAATACACAATCCTTCGCTGGTAATTTTTACCAGATGCGCAGCATTCAAAGGCTCCCTGAACACCATCTGTAAGCAGTATCAGAGCTGTGTAATTCGATCATCCCTGTCAAAAGAAAAACAGGAGGCCGTAAGCCTGAGCAAGCCCCGAAACCGGTCAATCTCACAGACTTTCGAAGATACTTCGAGATCAGTATCAGTCGGCAGCACCGATGTCGTTATTGAACGCGTCCTGCAGAATCCGGCGTTCGTGACGTTGATGGGCGATGTAACTCGTAATCCAGTCGCGGAGTTCATCTCGTAATTCACTCGCAAGCTGCTTCATCTGCTGCAATGGTTGCGAATCCTGCATCCGGGTGCGCAGTTCGTCCAGCTTCTTTAATAAATCGCAGCGTTCCTGGTACAGGTCTCGCACCTGCCCCTGCCAGTTGGGATGCTCTTCGAGAACTTCTTCCAGATAACCACCTTCATCCTGTAACTCGAATTCACGCGGCATTGCCTTCAAAAGTGTATCGAGTACTTTGGAGATCCATTTCCAGGCCTCCGCATCACCGTCGGCTTCTTCCAATAAGTCCAGTAAGTCGCCTAACAGGATATATTCCAGCGCTGAAATCTCTTCCAACGCGCCATCAACAAGACATGAATATTTTCTGGCCATTCTAAACTCCTTGAATCGCAAAGAGACCACTCCGCGCAAGACGCTCTCTCTGTTACGGGATAGATTGATGTGACGTAGGCAACTCCTGTTTGAAATTTGCTGGATCAATCGGAAATGAAATAAGAACGCTGTGATTTGCTGATATCAATTTACCATCCTGAAGAGAGCCCGTCAAAAATATTTTCGCAGAATCAAATTTCCACAGGATTACAGAAAGGCGCCCCAGTTCCTTCCCTCCAAACCAAATCTTTCAACCTCATACAAGATTGAGAGTTAGCATTTTCCGTTAAAGAGTTTTCTCATACTTTAGACACCTGTACTATCCATCACCGACAATCTGACAGATTCTGCTCTGACACCGCACAGAGCGTGAAATCTCCTCTCAAACCGCGGCGATATTTCATTGCCGTTGATCAATAGATTCGCGCCTCTTGTTCCGCTACACTGAATTTAAGACTACTCTGAAAGAATCCAGTTACAATCATTCATATCACTGATCACGTTTGCTTTAGAAGCAGGATCAAGACATGCCTACGACCACCGGGATGAAAGGGGGCGGCTATTACGATGCCAACTCCCGAGAACAGCGTTCTGCTTCGCAGGCTTTTCTTCCCTGGCTGGAAACAGCCGTTGCGGAACTGCCTGAACCATCGCCTCACCAACAGTCATGGAACCTGCTCGACATCGGTTCGTCTGAAGGTGCGAATGCCATCTCTACCACCGAACAGCTCATAACCTGGTTAAGGAAAAGAAGTGAGCTGCCTGTCTGGGCATTCTTTGATGATCTGCCGACCAATGACTTCAACCAGATGTTCCTGAACCTGTTTCCAGCCGGGAAACCTGTCATTACTGCCAACGACATTTATACCGCCGCCATTGGAGGTTCTGCCTTTGAACGACTGGTTCCCCCCGCCAGCCTGCATATCGCGACCACCTTCAATGCGATCGGCTTTTTTGAAACCAGACCTGCTGCCTCGCTGCCGGGGTTCATCCTGCCTATGCTGCCTAACCTCAGAGCACCACGAGACGGCGTGCAGGTCAGCGAAGACGAATTGATCCCGTTTCAAAAGCAGGCACATCAGGATCTCTGTCATTTTTATCGAGCACGAGCGGCAGAACTGGTTCCCGGCGGAAAACTGCTGGTTCAAATATTCGGGAGAAATGAAACACATTCCACGGGTCATGGAATAATCGATGTACTCAGCGACGCCTTACTTGATTTCGTTGAGGCAGACCTGCTGCCCCGCTCTTTCTATGAGGAATTCCTCTTTCCTGCTTCCTATCGAAATACGGCAGAACTGATTGCTCCTATCGAGAATGAACCCGACTTGACGGCTGCGTTTCGTGTCGATCAGCTTGATGCACGCGATGTACCGGTTCCCTTTAATGATGTGTTTGCTGAGAATGAAGACCGGGCTGCCTGGGCGAAAAGTTATACAGGCTTTCTGCGCGCTTTTACTGAACCCGTCCTTGCTGCCGCCCTGCCAGAATATTTGCCACAGGAAAATACTGTGGATAAAATATACCAGCGAATTGATCGCCTGTTGCAGGATCATCCAGATCGGTATGAATTCCATTTCATTTCGATCGCAACATTACTGACACGACTTTGAACGATTAGATTGAGGGATAGAACTATGGTATCGGAACCATCCGAAGCAAAATATAACCCGCTCACCCCCGAAGAAGCCCGCGTCATCCTGCATAAAGGAACCGAGCGCCCTTTTATCGGCGAATACACCAACCTCAAGTCAGAAGGAACATTTATCTGTCGCCAGTGCAATGCACCTCTCTATCGCAGTGAAGATAAATTCGAGAGTCATTGTGGCTGGCCCAGTTTTGACGATGAACTGGAAGGCGCGGTAGATCGCTTCCCCGATCCGGATGGCTCTCGCACCGAGATCGTCTGCCACAACTGCGGCGGTCATCTGGGTCACGTTTTCCTGGGGGAACGCATGACCGATAAAAACACCAGACACTGTGTGAACTCCATTTCGATGAAGTTCATTCCCGCCGGCGAGGAATTGCCCTCTGTGATTTCAGCGGACAAACCCTGATAATTCACGAGCTGCAGGACAGCATCGAACAGCCGGGACGATTGCGGGCCCACTCCGGTCGCCTCCCGGCGTATTCTTCCTGTTCAGGCTGCTCGTCATAAGGACGTCTCAACAGTTCCAGCAGCTCATTCACCAGGGAGAAATCGCCTTCGGCTGCTTTATCAATCGCCAGTTGCGCCAGATAGTTTCGCAGTACGTACTTGGGATTCACACGATTCATCCGTTCCCGCCGCACTGTGTCGGAAGACTGCTCCTCACGCAGGCGTTTTAAATATCTCTCCAACCATTCCACAATTTTCGCGCGCACATCACCCGTGACTTTGTCCGGTTCGTAATACGCATCCATCAACGGCGCCAGTAACTCGGCTGCATCGGACGATGGTTGACTTTCGGCTTTCAATAATGCCAGTCGACGGAAGAAAATGGTCATGTCCGTTTCTACCAGTTGCAGCACCTGCTGCAGTTCTTCAATCAGCGGCAAATCAGTGTCCCTCTGCAGTGAACTGAATCCCAGTTTCTCTGCCATCATCTGCTGGAATCCCTGTTCGAACCCGTCTACATATTCATCCAGCGATTGCTGTAGCGGTTCGGCATCTTCAATTAAAGGAAAGATGGCATTCGCCAGCTGTACGAGATTCCATAAGGCAATCTGCGGCTGATTTCCAAAGCGATAGCGTCGCCCCGCGGCATCAGTGGTGTTGGGAGTCCAGTTGGGGTCATAATCTTCCAGCCAGCCATACGGACCATAGTCAATCGTCAGTCCCAGGATTGACATGTTATCCGTATTCATCACGCCATGCACAAAACCGACACGCATCCAATGGATAATCATGTCCGCCGTACGACGACAGACTTCTTCGAACCAGCGCAGATAGACTTCACGGCTCGGTTCACCCAGCTCGGGAAAGTCAGTGCGAATCGTATAGTCGACCAGTTTCTGTAACGGTTCAATTTCACCACGGGACGCGAATATCTGATAATTCCCGAATCGCAGAAAAGAAGGCGCGACGCGACACACCACAGCCCCCGGCTCATGCTCGGGATTCCCATCATAAAACATATCGCGCAAAACCTGTTCCCCGGTAAGAACCAGACTCAGCGCCCGTGTTGTCGGCACTCCGAGATGATACATGGCTTCACTGCATAAAAATTCGCGCACGGACGACCGTAACACCGCCAGTCCGTCAGCAGTGCGAGAATAAGGCGTCGGCCCTGCCCCCTTTAACTGTAGTGTCCAGTGTTCCCCTTTTTGATTGCGAACCTCTCCCAGGTTGATCGCCCGGCCATCTCCCAGTTGACCGGCCCAGTTCCCAAACTGATGCCCGCCATAACACATGGCAAAAGGGTCCATCCCTTCCAGAACCTGGTTCCCGGCGAAGACCTCGGCAAATTCATCTGATTCGACCGCAGCAGTGGAAAGATCTAAAAGATCCGCCACTTCTTTCGAATACGAGACCAGTTGCGGCTGACTCACTCTGGTGGGGGTGACGCGCGAGTAACAGGCCTGACTCACCTGCCTGCGGAAGTTCTCCGTCTCCGGATCAGCGGGCATTTCCCGGGTAAACTGGTTATCAAATTCAAGATCATGCAGATTTTTTATTGTTTGTTGACTGTTCATACCTGAATTCTATCAGCTGAACAGTCTGAAGAAAAGATATGCACTTTCAGCAACCGCTTACCGAACTCTAAAACAACATTCAGAATTCCAGCTGTTTAACCTTTCGTGAAGCGAGATACGCGGTTAAGACCGTGATTGCAGAAATCGTACCAAATACCGGGGGAAAATGATTTCCTGAGAGATCAAACTGACCCTGACTCTCAGCGGTAAACAGATTGTTATAGACATACATCGGGTCGAATTCCATGATTCCAGGAATAGATTCAATGACCATGGTACTGATAATAAATATCGCTAACGCCATCACGGCTCCCCGTACAGGTTTTTTCCACCAGCAAACCCCCAACACAGCGAGAGAATACATCATGGCATGTAAAATAGGAAAACAGGCGATATACGACCAGCTTAACAGATTTCTGTCATGGATATACTGATTATTAATATAAGGATCCAATGGGGATCGGGAGAGCATGTTCCAACCGAGAAGAATGGTAGTACCATCCAATACGGTCAGTACAGCACACAACCCAACCAGATATTTAAACCAGAACCAGTGGTTCATTTTGAGAGGTCGAGACATCCAGAAATGCCCCAGTCCTGGTGTAAGCTCCGCGGCAAATATTCCCGACCCGACAACCGTCGCCCAGAGTATTCCAATAATCCACATTGCCGATGATAGACTATAAACTGTTAACTGTATCGTTCCGCCTTCCGTATAACTACTCGTAAGAATATTCGCAAACGACATCAGACAGGCTAAGGCGAGTCCAGCCAAAGCTAATGGAACTGACTGTCTCAAATTAATCCAGGTTAGAGAAAAATATTGTCCCCGATGCGGGAACGAGATCCACGAGAAGAAAGGTGGCCAGCTCCAGCGACGATTCTTTCTTCCTGTGAGATCCAAACTCCGCGTTCCATAACGCTGCGTGAACCAGTACCCCAGCCCGCATAGTATCAGCACATTCAAACACAAAGGCAACCAGATACGATTTGACATATCAAGATCACTGAAACTGCCGACTCCATCTCCATAGCCATAATATATAACCATCGACTGGGGAAACAGCACACCAATCCAGTCTTCCAGGTAAAACAATCCCGCTCTGGATAACATCACGCGGGCTTCCGTTGGTAGAATCCAGGCAAACGAAATCGCTGCTCCCAGGAAACCGATGTGTGATTCTTGTCGTCGTCGCGCACCAGCCAGCACTAGAACCATAAATAAAGCAGTCGCCGATACGGAAGCGACACTGGTAACTTTTGCCAACAAAATCAAGCCTGCCGCGGGTGTCAGACTCGGGAGTTCCCCAATGGAGAAACCGGAAGGGTACCCATCTCGACGCTGAGGAACCTGCTCCAGTATCCCCAAAGCCAGAAGTAAAGCGAGTATCATTGATCCCAGAAAGATGGGGCCCACGAGAGCAATGATTCCCCCAACCAGCCTTGTAACCGCCACCCGCGAAAGAGATACCGGTAAGGACGAAGTAAACGGAAGAGTTCCTTGCGTGACTTCGCTCAAACAAACCCGCATCGCAAGAAACACGGTCATGAACATACTGTAGACCATACAGATCGAACCGAAACGAGCGACCGGGGTGCGATAACCTGAGACCAATTCATAGATCGTCACATAGACCACACCACACAGAATCCACGCCAGACAGACAAAAAAGGTCCGCCTGCGTTCCCGCCATTCTTTCCAGACCAGAGACTGTAATACTAAATCCATCTGACTGTTCCTTGAAACGAGCCCACTTTTTCAGCAGTATTGCTCACACAACGACGGGCATCCCCGCCTGGGGCCAGGCTTGCGTACGACCAATCACAAACGACTCAAAAATCTCATCCAGGCTCAACTCCACAATTTCATGTTCGATACCCAGTGAATTCAGCTGTTCCACGAACCGTTCCGCTCCGTCGACGGTCACAACGAACTGTGACTCCCACACTCGGACATCCAGTAATCCGGGAGGAGGCATGACTCCTGCGATTTCCACCGAATTCAGTACAAAACGTTTGACCTCGGACCGCAGTGTTTCCGTCGCAGACTGTCGAATGATTCTTCCTCCATCCAGAATTGCGACAGCATCAGCCACTGCTTCGACTTCATCCAGCAGATGTGAGCTGAACAGTACCGTGCGACCCGCTGCCTGCAGATGTTCAATCAGATCACGGTTAAATTCTTTGCGGGCAATCGTATCCAGTCCCAGAGCGGGATCGTCGAGAATCACCACATTCGGCTCATGCGCGAGCGCCAGTGTCAGTCCCAGCTTGACGTTCTGCCCCTTGGAAAGTCGTTCAATCCGCTGATGTCGGGGAATATCAAACCGCTCCAGATAATCGTCTGCCAGCGACTGATTCCAGGCCGGATAAAAGGGATTCAGAAAATGACACAATTCCACCGCCGTCATCCAACCATACATCGTCTGATCTTCCGCCAGATAGCCGACGCGACGCCGCAACTCGATCGCTTCCCTTGTGGGATCGCAGCCATCCACTTGTATTGAACCGGCATCCGGCTTGAGTAACCCCAGCAACATGCGAATCAGCGTCGTCTTACCAGCGCCATTTCTGCCCAGCAACGCCAATGTCTGGCCGCGGGGAATCTCCAGTGAAACTTCTTCCAATACAACATTCTTACCAAACTGTTTTAGGACCTGATCAATTTTGATGGCTGCTGCTGACACGTTCGACTCCTGTGAAATAGATGACTTTCCCAATTCTGTCTCGTGTTATTGACGCGTTGCTGCTTCTGTTTTTAATTCCCGTTTCGACTCTGCAATCGAGGTCGTCAACAGCTTTCGGAGTTCAGCCGCGGTGAGTCCGAGCAGTAACCCCTGGTGAACCACCGCTGAAAATTCCCGTTCCAGTTGCTCCCGCTGCTCCGCCATCTGCTGTCGATTTTCGGAGAAGGCAGCCTGGGGTAATACAAAAGTGCCTTCCCCATGCCTCATTTCCACCAAAGACTCGGCAGCCAGTCGCTCATAGACGCGCACCACCGTGTTAACATTCACCCCCAGCCGCGATGCCAGCTTACGTACGGAAGGCAGACTGTCTCCCGGCAGCAATGTCCCGGAAAGGCAATGTGCCCGGATCTGCTCCATGATCTGCCGTGAGATCGGCGTTGAAGAACCACGTTCGATTCGGATATGCATAAAAACTCACCTCAAAGAGTACACAGTACTATAACAGTACGTTCTTGCATGTCAATCTTATTTTTTTGAGAAGCACCCGTGAAATACGCTCTCACCTCCGTAACTGTGCCTGCTTCTCCAAAAACACTTGTAGAAAAGCAGGCAATCCTTCATAGTTAACATAAACCATCCTTGATATTTCCTGCATTCACTTATGCTCAGAGTGATTCACCAGTCAGGATGACCCCGAGAGGAGCAAAAACATGAGTCTCATCAATCGTCGCACCTGGTTGCAACAGGCTTCCGCAGCCACCCTCCCCTGGTTGATGACACAACCTGTCCCTGCAGCTGGCACCACCAAAAGATCAAAGCTACCAGTTGCTGCTATAGTGACCGAATACACGCCGAACTCGCATGCAGATGTGCTGGTCGGAAAAATCCTGGAAGGCTTCCAGCAACAGGGAGGCGTCGGTCCTGACTTAAAACTGGCTGCACTCTATACCGATCAGGTGCCGGCGAGGGACATGAGCCGCAGCCTGTCACGTAAATACAAATTCCCTCTGGCAGGAACGATTGAAGAAGCGATCACGCTCGGAACAGATCAGGTCCAGGTCGCAGGAGTTCTGATTGTCGGCGAACATGGCAACTACCCTTTTACACCTGACACGAAACAACACATGTATCCCCGTAAACGGTTCTTTGATGAAATCACAGCCACGTTCAAGAAATATGGCAAGTCGGTTCCCGTGTATAATGACAAACACATGGGTTATCGCTGGGAGGACGCCAAAGCCATGTACTATATGTCACTCAAAATGAATTTTCCCATGATGGCCGGTTCTTCCCTGCCCGTCGCCTGGCGCAAACCGAGATTAACGCTACCCGAGAATTGTGAAATTGAATCCGTGCTGACAATCGGTCGTGGTAATTTTGAAGCCCACGGCTTTCATTCGCTGGAAGCCCAACAATGTTTAATTGAACATCGCAAAGGTCCTGTGGGAGTTACCGCTGTGGAAACCGCGCAAGGCCAACAGATCTGGAAAGCCGGACGGAAGGGAAAATGGGATCGGGCCATGCTGCAGGCGGCGCTGGATGTAATCCCGAATGTCGCCAAAGGAGACTGGGAGGAGATCCTGAAAGATGACAGTGCGTTCTATTTTCTGGAACATCAGGACGGTTTAAAAAGTACGATCGCGATGGCAAATCGACTCAGTCGGCATTATGCTGTCGCCGTTAAACTAAAAGGAGAAGACAAACCGCGGGCCACCTGGTTCAAACTGGAACTCAAGCCCCCGTTCGGTCATTTCGCCTACCTGCTTCAGGCCATCGAACACATGATACATACAGGCGAACCAGCCTATCCTGTCGAGCGAACGCTGCTGACTACCGGCATTCTGGACGCCGTCATGCATAGTCTGGCAGCAGACGGCAAACGAATTGAAACGCCTCATCTGGCCATTGATTACAAGCCCACCCACTGGCCGTATGCGAATCAGACCGCTCACCCCTGACCAGTTCAAGAAAACCTTATTTCAGCAATTCACATAAACGTTGTGCCAGCAGACTGACCTGATCTGATCTTAGACACAGTGGGTTGACCGACAGCAGGCCTTCATGCAACCGGGCATGACCTACATACACCACAGGCGTACCCTCTCTCAATTTCCGGCAGACATCAAAGGCTGTTCCGACTTTGTCTTCTTCAATCTGAATCTCCAGCAGCGGCCAGCGTTCACTGCATTCCGGTATTACCAGAGACCAGGCGGCATTCACATTCGCCTGTTCCAACTCTCCTGCGATCTGTTCCAGCCAACGGCGGTACTCCTGGTTCTGCGCATCGTAGGCACCGGAAGAAAACAGTTCTAATGCGGTCAGCAACGCAATAATCTCTTCTTTCGAAACTTTCAGAGCGCGTCCAATCCCGTGCCGGGGAATACCATCGAACATTGTCAGATCAATCAGGTCGGCCGGAGGATCCCACAACTGCCCGTGATCGTCCATATCAAGCAGTTGCAAAGCTGCAGAAGAAATCAATTCCCGCTTTCCACATAACAGACCTGTCGACTGCGGACCGCGAATTGCTTTTCCACCACTGAAGGCAATCAGGTCGGCTCCCGTAGCGGCAATTGCTTTCAGATTGGAGCGTGGCGGCACTTCTCCTGCTGCATCAACGAGAACCGGAATCCCCCGCTGCCGGGCGACTTTGATAACTTCACTCAACGCCGGCTGTGAATTTGCTGCATGGACATAGACAATCCCCGCAGTTTGCTCATTGATGGCAGCAGCATATTCCCAGGGTTCCGTGCGTCGAACTCCGGCATTCGAAACAATTTCATTAAAACCGACTTCTACCAGCCGTGCCCCGGATGCCCTGACTGCATGGTCATACCCGCTCCGCTGTTCCCGCGCAATAATAAACTCATGCGGAAAACCGTCACAGTGAGGCAGTTGTTCCATCCGCCTCAAATCATGCCGTGCCAGTACCGCAGCCGCTCCCAGTGTCAGCGCTCCCGCAGCACCGGAGGTCACCAGACCGGCCTCCGTACCGGTATGCTCGGCAATCTTACGTGAAGCTGCAGCCTGCAACTGCTCTAGCGAAACAGAGACTTCAGACGCCTGTCGAAATGCCTCCAGCACTTCTTCAGGCATCGGTGCGCCACCCAGTCGAGTCACGCTGCCACAGGCGTTAATAATCGACTCCACACCAAAACGTTGATAGATACTCACCCGCGACTCACTTTCCATATTTCTGGCGTGCCCAGTTTTTGAAGGCACGCTGAGCTTCTTTTCCTTTTCCGGGAAATCCACCATGCTGCACCATCCAGATGGTAACGAGCCCGTCTGCAGGTCGAATTTCCATATTCGTGGCGTGCGCACCACCATGTCCAAACCAGTCTGGTCCGACTGCCAGCCCCAGTCCGTAGCTTTGCTTAACTGCTTCAGGCGTCTGTCGCGTTGTCGATGCTTTAAACTCGTTTTCGCTTAAATAACGTTTGCCCTTGAACTCTCCTCCGTTAAGCAGCATCTGACAGTAAATCGCAGTGTCCTTCATCTGTTGAAATTAAATTATCAAGTCCTTCATCTTACCGAAAGTATGTATCCAAGGTAAAGCGGGCAGACCAATCCTGGTCAAACCGTACGGGTCAGACAGAAGAAATTCATAAGTGTCGAATTGATTCATCGATACTTTTTTTCTGATTCCGGGCAATCATGAACAACTGCACTATAGTCGAGACTCCTGTTTTGTCTATGATTAAGTGAAGACTGCAGGTATCCGATCACACCTGCCCAGCTCATTATCTACTTGACAATACTAATCCAAACTGGAATGAGATAACTTTATGAATCGTCCCACCAATCTGGCGGAAC
Source organism: Gimesia maris (assembly GCF_008298035.1). Lineage (NCBI taxonomy): Bacteria > Pseudomonadati > Planctomycetota > Planctomycetia > Planctomycetales > Planctomycetaceae > Gimesia > Gimesia maris. The sequence goes on along the minus strand of NZ_CP042910.1, from coordinate 1,901,081 downwards.
TCCGAGAAAGCGGCTGGAAGAGTAAAACAGTAAAACGAGAAATTTATGATAATCTCATGCAGGCCCTGCAGACCGGCGATGAACTGTTTCCCGGAATTGTCGGCTATGATGATACTGTAATTCCCGATATTGTCCTGGCACTCCTGTCAGAACATGACATGCTGTTCCTGGGAGAAAAAGGGCAGGCGAAAAGTCGTATCATGCGATTACTGATCCGATTTCTTGATCCGGAGATCCCCTACCTGGACATCCCGGAATCACCGGTCCACGACGACCCCTATCAGCCGATCACCAGTATCGGGAAAAAGTGTATCGCGAATACCCCTGAACACGAGGTCCCCATCGCCTGGTGGTCTCGAGAAGACCGCTACGCAGAGCGTCTCGCTCCAGGTACGAAATTCGCCGATGTGATTGGTGAAATCGACCCGGCCAAACTGGCGCACGGCGAAAGTATGTCTGCAGAAAGTGCGCTGCACTTCGGCCTGATTCCCCGCATGCATCGCGGCATCTTTGCCATGAACGAACTTCCCGAACTGGATGAACTCGTACAGGTGGGTCTGTTTAATATTCTGGAAGAACGGGACGTGCAGATTCGCGGCTACCCCATCCGCTTCGACCTCGACATGCTGATTCTGTTTTCATCCAATCCATCAACATTCAACCGTAGTGGAAAAGTCATCCCGCAGTTGAAAGACCGGATCGGCTCGGTCATCCATACTCACTATCCCCGTGATCGCAGCCTGGGAATTGAAATTATGGAGCAGGAAGCCAGCGTGGAACTGGAAGGCCAAGTCCCCGTCGTGGTTCCCTATTTCATGCGGGAAATTATCGAGCAGATTACCGTCGCCGCCCGGGCATCGAAATACGTTGATCACGACTCGGGTGTGAGTGCCCGCTTCAGTATTGCCAATTATCGAATGATGGTTGCTGCCGCCCGCAGACGAGGTGCCGTGCTCAATGAAAAACCGGCGGTCCCCCGCATCAGCGACCTGGGACACCTCTATTCTTCTTCATTGGGAAAACTGGAACTCGATCTGATGGGCGCCAACCAGATGTCCGAACGTCAGGTTCTTGATGCCATCATCGCCAAAGCAATTCAGGATGTCTTCCAGGAATACATCGTCGAACATGGCTTGGCAGAGATCGGCGAAATTTTTGCCCAGGGCATCAAAATTGAAGTCGGTGACATGCTCCCCTCCTCCCAGTACGCAGAACGACTGAAACGGGTTCCCCCTGTCTGGGACAAAGCATTCGAAGTCAATGCTTCGGGTGACGAATCCATCCGGGCCTCCTGCATCGAATTCGTATTAGCGGGACTGTATGCCAATAGTAAAATTTCGCGTTCCCAGGATCATGGACGCATTGTCTATGAAACATAAACGTCACACTCGACTTCTACGACAACTCTCCCAAGAGAGATTGAGATACGACTATGTCTGATAAACGACTGACCGGCGGGATTATCCATACGTACCAGAAGTACGACCCGAAACGCATTCCCGACCCGATGCAACCCCCTCCCGACCTGGTATCTCCCGCTTTGAATCACATGATGTATTATGGTTCCATGCGGGAATTGACGGAGGAAGAACTGGCACGGGCCATCAAACTGGATCCCAGCCAGATCGCAGGTCTGGGACCCAGCCTGGATGCGCTCGTTGCCATGTTGGAAGAGCGCAAACGCAAAATCTTGGAAACGTATGAGACTGACAGCGTCCGCAAAAAAGCCCGACGTTCTTATCGTGATTATGCCAAACAGATGCAGCCCCCACGTCGATTAAAGGACTTCTTTCAACAGGCGGTCCGCGAAGAACAGATCTACGATCTGGAACGGATCTGGTACAAAACAGAAGATGACAGCAGTCCGTTTGCCCGCGGCCTGGTTCAACTGGTTGATCGCCTGGGCGACAAATACGAAATCGATGAGCTGGCATCCAAATACTACTTCACCGGGCAAACGTCGATGACGATTCCGGAAGCCCTGGAAATCAAAGCTGAGCTTGAGAAGATAGACGAACTGCTCAAGCAACTCGAAGAAGCCCGCGAAACCGCACAGATCGCCATCATCGATATGGAAGCCCTGTCCGAATTCACACAACCCGGGGACATGGAAACGCTGAATGCTCTGCAGAAACAGGTCCGCGACCTGATGCGGGAAATGGCCGATCAACAGGGACTCGAATTTTCTAAAGGTCAGTTTCGCCTGACTCCCAAAGCATACCGTCTGTTTCAGAGTCGCATTCTGGAAAAGATCTTCAGTGACCTGCAGGCATCACGTACCGGACGACACACAGGCCCGGTTGTTGGCGAAGGAGCGGTAGAACTTCCCACCACCAAACCATATGAGTTCGGAGATTCCGTTTCGAACATGGACATCACCCAGTCCTTCACGAATGCGATTCTCCGCGATGGTCCCGGCTTACCTATTCGCTTGAAATCTGATGACCTCGTGATTCATAAAACCCGTAACACACCAAAATGTGCCACCACCGTGCTGATGGACATGAGCGGGTCGATGCGATACGAAGGTCAGTACGTCAATGTCAAGCAGATGGGCCTCGCGCTCGAAGCATTGATTCGAGGCGAATACCCCGGCGACTATCTGCAATTCATCGAGATGTATACCTTCGCCAAACCGCGAACGGCGGCAGAAATTGTCGAGTTGATGCCCAAACCGGTCACCATATTTGATCCGGTCGTACGTCTGAAAGTCGACATGAGCGATGAAAATATCAGCGAGCAGATTGTGCCACCGCACTTCACGAACATACAACATGCCCTGCAGCTCTCAAGACATTTTCTCGCTCTTCAGGATACACCCAACCGCCAGATCATTCTGATTACTGACGGTCTACCTACTGCGCATTTTGAAGGCGAGCAACTGTACCTGCTCTATCCGCCGGATCCACAGACCGAAGCTGCCACGATGCGGGAAGCCCATTTATGCAAACGCGAAGGCATCACGATTAACATCTTTCTGATTCCCAGCTGGTCTCAATCCAGTGAAGATATTCAGTTTGCCCATCGTTTGGCAGAAGCGACGCAGGGTCGCGTCTTCTTCACTGCCGGCCGCGATCTGGACCGCTACGTCGTCTGGGACTATGTTTCACATCGCCGGGATATCATCGGCTGACAATGCTCCCCGAAATTGCAGAACAATACAGAAAGGCAGGACCCGAGTGGCCCCTCGCCTGGCCTGAATCAGAGACTGTTTCCTCGCCAGACATTCAGGCAACCAAAGTGCTGCTGCTGTAATGAAGTGATTAGTTTTTGACCGGATTTTCCATAGCGATCAGCATTCAATGCCATCGCCTGGAGAGCGTGTTCCCGTGCCTTGCTTGTCTGTTGAGTATCTTCATAAAACTGCGCGAGCAAATAATGCTGGTCAGCCGTGGGTGCCAGTGACAACGCCGATAAATACGCACTTTCTGCTTCTTCATAGTTCCCTCGTTTCCTTTCAGCAAATGCAATCCCTTTCCAGGCAGAGACAATCCCCGCCTGTTGCTGTTCTGAATGCGGCAATCGTTTCCAGGCATTCAGGGACTTCTGGTACCACCGCTCACTTTCTCCCCACTGCTCCTGCTGCTGATAGATATTCCCCAGCAACTGACAGGTGAGTGGGCTCACGGTTTTCTGATCTTTCCAGGGAGCCAGCAGTCGGATTGCTGCTTCGCCTTTTCCCAGAATGGTCAATAGCCGTGCCTGTTGATAGGCGGCTTCTTCACTACCTACGGGCTCAAGCTGCATAAACCCGAGGTTGCGTTCGATTTCATAACAGCTGCGATCCAGGTCGCGAGCCAGATCACCTGCGGGTAGATCACCAATTTTCTGCCAGGGTGCCAGTACACAGACCTCGCGAGTCAAACGTCGCGCATCCCCCAGGCGACCACTGCCCAGTGATTCCTCAACAGTTGTCACGATTTCATTCACCCGTGATTGAATATAGATCGCTGGAACCAGGACCGCTGTCATCAAAGCCAGCCCCCAGATCAGGAATCCCTGCTTAGAATTCGATTCAGAGGTTTTTCCTCTTTTTGAGATTTGCCCTTCGATCAGACACAGAGTCATCATCAGCCAGAAGGCCAGGACAGGTCGCAGAATCATGGACTCCCAGGCATCGTATCTGCTCAGCGTGCCATTCGGATGACTGCTGGTCAAAGCCATGATCAGAATTCCTGCCGCGCCAGTATAAAATATAATCTGAACCAGTTTAAACAGAGGCGGACTGTGATGACTGAAAACACGGAACAGCCAGTCAGAACTCAGAATGACCAGTGGCAACATGCAGACGAAACAGACAATTGCAATATCGACACGCAGATAAGGCAGACTCAGACTTTCCGCGTCACGGACTGTGGAAACCCACCAGCCAGTCAGACAAGCTAGAATAATCGCCAGCAGAATTATCGGGCTGCTATCAGATGTCACATTCACTGTACCTTTAATTTCGACGTCGGCAGCTATTGTTGTATCGAGAGAACCTTTCTGACGTTTCATGCGCGCGCAGGCCTCCTTGATTTCCAGAGGAAGCCATCATAGGCATAATGCAGAAACGCCATGATCAGATTGGCCGTGAGCCAGAGTTCCAGCAGATGAGATTCCATCAACCAGGCTCCCATGCCCAGGATCACGACAAACACAGCCAGAATCAGTCCCCAGCGAGGCATCAGTTTTTTAAACAGTTGTGTCGTCGATTGACCGGATTTCCGTGTCCGGTCGACGGACCAGTTGACGATTGCCAGATATTCAATGGAATGAAACAAAGCGGACGCCGTCGTCAGGACCAGCAGCATCATCGGGTTTTGAGCAGCCACTGCCCCCAGCATTGCCAGATACAATGTCATCACACTGGTAAAGTAGAGACATCGGCCCACTGTTTCCGCTCTCAGCTGCCAGAGTTCCCTAAGAATCATGGAGACTGGAATCACAGCAAAGACATAATCCAGAGTTCCCCACCCCTGGCTGGCAGCAGTTCCCACAGAAGCCCAGCTCGCAATTCGAAACGTTACATACAACAGAAAGCCCCGCATCAGCCATTTATCAATCCGCAATCGTCCGGGGGAAAGTCCCCCTGATTTACGACCATAAATACTATAGATGCCGTGATGTTGAGCAGCAAAATGCCAGGCATTCCAGATGTAATCGATTGTGAGCAGGCAGGTGAGCGCCCCCGTGGAAATCTTGACCGCTATTGGAATCGTCAACAGACAGACCGTAATCAGAATGTACTTCGTCTTGTTGGCCTGCAGACGGTCCCGCTCTAAAAACAACAATGCGGGTGTGATCCAGCGATGCGGTGTTGTAATAAAATAGACCTGCCAGAAACTGATGCCACTCTGAATCTCCAAGCCTCCCCACCACTGAAGTAATACCAGTAATGGCCATCCCAGGTTCGCCAGGAAGAGCAAATCGTATCGGGGATCAACGAGCCAGGCTGCCTGAAGCGACTGGCGAAAGCTGCGCACTGCAGAGTCAGGTTGTTCAACAGCCACCTGAGACAAAAGTGCGGATTCAGTCATTTGAGAGATACTTATAATTGCCCTGAAATCATGCCAGGTTCAAAGAACCGATTTGGAATGAATAATGATTTGAGTACATCTCATAGATATTCTAATAACAGTTAACTCTCTGTCCTGTATTACCCTGGCGACTCCAAGCTCATTTGGATCCGGTATGTTAGATTGACAGACGCTATGGTTATATGTGATGCGCTCTAGAGTAACGATTCTGGCTTCCAGTCTGAGCTTTGCGGAATTCAGACAAAGAGATTGCTGATCTTGAATAAACAGCAATCTCGCATGAGATGTATCTTAAGCGTGAATTATTAAGAAGCTGTGAACAAATGAAGAAATTATTTTGGATAAGAAAGGCTTGGAAAAAAGAGGTGGCTTCAAACGCTCCTTTCAGATAGAAAATCCCATAAATTAATGTTTCGTGAAGTTCGTCATCGAGACAGAATCCGATCCGCGAGACAGCAGTTGCGCAGCAGGCAGTCAGGCTGAGTCAAACGCTGACAGCTCCAGACGAAAGTGTTACTTTCCCTGGAGGGTATCACATTTAACCATAGTGTCTCTCAATCTAATATACTCGGTCCGAATGGCCCCGGAGACGCTACAGTTAAACTGGACACAGTCTAGCCGGCGGGCTGTTCAGGATTAAAGCCCTTAATATTCTGACCATGCGGTTTCACTGCGCTGTTATCATCGGCAACTCGAAACCAGGATGTGGTACTTTTGCCCGAAGCAAGTTCTTTCACCCGCACGATCCAGACTCCTGCTTTATCATTAGGTGCAATCTGTACCTGGAATTTCTGTTCGCCATCCTGAAGAGCACGATATCCGGACATTTCCGCCACACGTCCTTCCGCATCTTCAATCGATACTTCCACAGGTATGACAGCAGCGACCGGGGCCCCCTGCTCATCAAGAACTTGAATCGTAACTGTTCCGGCTTCCCCGCGTTTCAATGCCGAGGGGACGTCAACAGCCACCCGTTTGATCGGCTGATCTGTGCGGAGATAAATCCCGCCTGCACCGGGTCCCAGTTTCACATTTGATGTCTGCTGCTGATTCGACAATTCCATATTGACCTGCTGATGCTGAACCAGATCATAAAAAAAGCCATCCTGGCGATTCACAGATAAAGTTGATTCTGCAGGGAGTCCGATTTCCATCACACGACCATGGTGACCGACATAATCGCCGAATTCGCGATTGTCATTCACGACAAAAATGTAGTCCGCATGAGAGGCACGACGACAATAGGGAACCACATTCAGATTAGAAGAATCGACATAACGAGAGTACTTTCCAGTCAGTGCCTGTCGCAGTTCTGCAGCCTTTTTCTGTAACTCCTGTTTATCAAGATCTGCTTTACCGGATCGCGTGTAGGATGAAATTCGAATGTCTGGTTTGACAGCAGGAGAAACCCGTTCGTCGGCAATCACGATCCCGCCCCGCGTCTGAAAATCTTGAATTGCCTGCTGAATCGATTCTGTAATCACATCACAATCCATCATCACCAGTACCTTGTACTGATCCAGTCCAGTCTGATTGATTGTTTCGTCAAACACAACATCCGTCTGTAAACCGGCCCACTGCAGCATCTGATGCGCGTCTCCCAGCCAGTAACCGTTCCAGCCATAAGTTCCGCGTCTGGCAAAAACCTGTGAGGCAAAACTTTCATAGAAGGCAATATCATTCTTTGCTGCCGGCATCGTTTTTAGAGCCGGTCCCAGAGGCTGTACGACTTCATGAATCAGTCGCGTCAATTCGTGTTGAGTTTGAGGATTGGTATAGCGATATCCGCCGGCCCCATCGGTTGGCACCAGAGACTGCCAGCCATGGTACATAATGCCTTTGATGGGTCGTGACATTTTAGCCCAGAACGCTTCTCTCAAATGCATGGGAGAGATCGTGATAAAAGCCGCATCTGGTTGTTCTTCCTCCCAATGTGCCAGATCTTCTGGCCCGTCACCCGTTTTTTTCGGAATCGGCGCGGTCTGTGATCGATACCAGATGATCTGCGTCATATTCATCACATCCTGATGCTTTTGAGACCCTCGGGCCATGGCAAACAATTCGTCACCAACAACATTGATACGAATCGGATCGGGATAACTGTAAGTCCAGTGCGAAAGTACATTCACATTTCCACCGGAGCCAAATACACTGGCCACGCGCATCGCCGGGTCATACCAGGTCCAGAATTTTTTAGCAGTCGAATTCAGCCCCCGTTCCAGATCACTGTTTAATTCGTTCCAACCATCACCGGTTTTCCAATGCCACTTGTAGTAGACATAGAGCGGGTCATCGTCAGAAACGACACGGTCCGAAGGGAAGTTTTTCAGTTTTTTATAGTCAACTCCCCGAGGTGGACCGGCTTCTGCTGGAATCTCTATTCCGGCAAACTTCTTAAATGCTTCGCGGTCATGTTGATGAAAACAGGGACGTGAATGACCTCGAACTTCAGTATGCAGTAGAGCAGAATCCAGCGCGGGATAATCCTGATAGGTCTGTGCTACTGAAGCTCCCACGTTATACGTGAACTCTTTGATCTCTGGAATCAGGGGGCAGATGTCTTCGCGTGAAGAAAGCGTGGTTCCATCCCGGTTCACACGTTGAAGTTTTTCACGAGATCTCAGATAAGAACCAGGAGACAATGATGCGTAAAACGAAATGCCATTGGCCAGCCCCCGATCCAGACCGGCTCGCATCTTAGCGACATTTTCTTCGGAATCTACCAGGGTGGGTTCGCCCGCTTCCAGTACTTTTGCGTAATTGACCCTGGTTGCCACCGCATGTGTAAAACCAATTTTTTTCAGGCGGTCAATTTCACCAATCCCGGCTCCCCACATGATCACGGGAAACTGGTCAGGTAATTTACGCCCTACAATTTGAATCGGGAACACTGCCTCCGCTGTTGTCTGTGGCGGACCAGATGTTTTCAATCGGGCCGTCAAGTCATACTGGTCCGGACGTAAGGAGGTATTTAAAGGGAACAGGATCTGTTGGGGTTTACCTGATTCCAGATTTTTCAAAGTGGATGTCCCCTGAATGTCGCCATTCAATAACCAGGTGACAGTCGCTTCTGACAACAACTCCGGCTGCAGGTTCGTTACCTGAAAGGCAAGCGACGGGTTCTGCTCCATCCGAATGTAGCAGGACCGCTGAGTAAGACGATCAAAGCGCACCGGACGAAATTCCAGTTCCCCACTACTGATCCGCACCTGATCAATCAGCCCCGGAAAGCCACCATAATTACTCCCGTTACGATCCCCGATAGTAAGCGGCCTGGTCCCGGGAGTGATCGCTCCCACGCCAGCGACTGTCTTTTCACCGTGTGGTAATCCATTGACCAGAAATCGACCTCGACCGGCACCGTTATACATAAACACAATGTGATACCAGGTACCTGGATCCAGCTTGAGCGGGTCGGAATACCAGGTCTCAGAAAAGTCACCAAAACCGAGAATGGCTCTCAAAGTTCTGGTTCCGGTTCGCCCCGCCGGATTAACGATGAGTTGATAGTCGTTATGGCTGACATACTTTTTATCGAGCAGATAGGCGGTAACCGCTTTTTCAATATCGGCTTCAGGCTGGACCCACATTTCCAAAGTGAAAGCACCGCGCGGTGAAAGACGAGGTGACGTTTTCACGGAAGCCCAATGGCGTTTATCCTCTACGGGAAATCCGGGGAAGGAACGCATCGCAGCACCGAATTTCCCCTGTGGTTCAATTTCAGACCCATTGAAGGAAGCCGTATTTCCGTTTCCTGAAAGATCAGTACCCGGATTAGTATCATCAAACGTCCACAGTCCCAGAACATGAGGACCGGTGGCATTCTCCTGGGTATATTGTGAATTCCAGGGTTCCTGTAATGCGAGCGAACCGGAATCAGCAGCGTGAAGGCTGGACACAGCGCCGAGTGAAATTATTAACAGAGCAACTGATTGAATGACTTTTCGCATGAACGCAAACTTTCGAATTACATGATGCAGGAGCCTAAAGTGTAGTCAATAATTATTTAACACAGTTTACCAATCCATGTTACCAATGAAAACTGTGTTGCTTCAGACATTTGTCTACAACCATTGGCACATTCATTCTTAGCGAATGTCGAGACGTATTTGTTCGCGGGAACAATACCTGTTAGGATGCAGACAGCGTTTCTCGCCAGCCGCTTTATACAGTCTCCCCTTTCACTGCATCTGTCAGGTTATGTCTACAGAATCTCAACATACATTAGAAAATAGTCCCCCCTTGATTGTCATGAGTGATCTGGATGGCACATTGCTGGATCATGATACATATTCGTTTACCCCCGCAGTGCCTGTCATCTCACGATTACGAACTGCGGGAATTCCATTGATGCTGAATACCAGCAAAACGGCAGCCGAACTGCGCACGTTGCGCGAAGCACTGAACAATACCGATCCCTATGTAGTGGAAAATGGTTCTGCCATCTATTTTCCTGACACAGCGTTTATCAAATCAATTGAGTCATCTGCACAAATTTCAGGAAAAGACGTGCATATTTTAGGGGCAAGCAGAGCTGAGATCCTTTCGATCATTCAAAAAAAACGCAGTGAAGAAAATTTCCTGTTTACAGGATTTTCAGACATGGAAGTCTCTGAAGTCATTGCATATACGGGATTATCGGAATCCGAGGCTGTACAGGCAATGACCCGGGAATTTTCAGAGCCGCTAATTTGGCAGGACTCGGCACATCAATTGCGTAAGTTTGAAGCACTGATTGCCAATCATGGTCTGCGGCTGCTGCGAGGTGGCCGGTTTGTGCATGTGATTGGCGCGTGTGACAAAGGAAAATGTCTGCAGTGGTTCAGGGAATGTTATACCCGTTCGGGTAAATCCTCTCCCCGATTCGTGGCACTCGGTGACAGCCAGAATGATGTCGCCATGCTCAATGCAGCAGATATCGCGGTCATTGTGCGCTCTTCCCATCATGAACCTCCCGATCTTGAGAAGCAATCTTCGGTCATCATTACTGAAGAGTTCGGCCCACAGGGATGGGCTCATGCGTTAACCCAAATACTGGATGAAACATTGACCTGATCATCCCGGTTTTGGCGCTCAAACATCGATCATGGAGATCTGGTATGGGAGACTTTTACCAAAACGGTATCATTACGACATTACATAATCTCTCGTCACGCCCGATTGACGAGATGGAAGCAGAACTGCTTCAGTTTTCCAAAATACGCCCGATGAGCCTGGTGCTGCCCTGTCTGTACAGCGAACTAGAAGGGCCTGCCCTCGATAAAATTGTGACAGAACTGGCGAAAGTCGGTTATCTGAATGAAATCGTGATTGGTCTGGATCGGGCAAACGAAGAGCAATACAAACACGCCATTCAGTTCTTCAGCCGCCTCCCCCAGAAACATCGGATTCTCTGGAATGATGGCCCTCGACTTCAGGAAGTCAATACTGTCCTGCAGGACCAGGGACTGGCTCCCAACGAGCTGGGAAAAGGCTGCAACGTCTGGTACTGCCTGGGTTATATCCTGGCGCAGGGAACGTCTGCTTCCGTCGCTTTGCACGATTGCGATATCCTCACTTATGACCGCAATCTGCTGGCACGACTGATTTATCCTGTCGCCAACCCCAGTTTCAACTATCAGTTCTGCAAAGGTTATTATGCACGGGTCGCTGGCAGTAAAATGAATGGCCGGGTAACTCGACTGCTGGTGACCCCATTGTTAAGGGCACTGAAAAAAATACTCGGCTCACTGGATTATCTAGAATACCTCGACAGCTATCGCTATCCACTGGCGGGCGAGTTTTCGTTTCGTGTTGATGTCATTAACGATATCCGGATTCCCAGCGACTGGGGGCTGGAAATCGGTGTACTCTCGGAAGTAAATCGGAATTTCTCGACCAACCGGCTGTGTCAGGTCGACATTGCTGACCGCTATGATCACAAGCATCAGAACCTGTCCGTGGACGATGCCCACGCGGGGCTTTCGAAAATGTCGATTGATATTTCGAAAGGCATCTTTCGCAAACTGGCGACAAATGGTGTTGTCTTCTCCACCGAAACGTTTCGGTCGATTAAAGCCACTTACTATCGGATTGCACTCGACTTTATTGAGACTTATCGCAACGACGCCATCATTAACGGATTGGCCCTGGATATTCATAATGAAGAAAAGGCTGTTGAGCTGTTTGCAGAAAATGTGCTAAAAGCAGGTTTGCACTTTCTGGATAATCCGATGGAAACCCCCTTCATTCCCAGTTGGAATCGGGTGCAAAGTGCCGTTCCGGATATTTTTGCGAGCCTGTGCGCCGCAGTTGACGATGACTATCGGGAGTTTGCCTGAAACCATGAGTGAGCCAGTTGAGCATTCTGCAGTCAGTGAGTATCAGTTTCTGGTAGAAAACCATTTAAAAGTCATATACCCTGAAATTGATCAGAGTGCCTTTGCCAGGGAACTGATTCAGATCATGTGTCCTGACGGGAATTGCCAGACGCCTCGGACACACCAGAATCACTGGGATCAGAAAAACGTGGTGATGATCACATATGGCGACAGCCTGCTCACGGAAGATCAGCAGCCACTGGAAACACTGCTGCAGTTCTCTGAAGAATTCCTGAAAGAAACCATCGATGGAATTCATATCCTTCCGTTTTTCCCTTACAGTTCAGACGATGGTTTTTCCATTATCGATTATCATCAGGTGAACCCGCGCCTGGGTGACTGGACTCACATAAATGCCATCGCGAAGCAGTTTCAACTGATGTCAGACCTGGTAATCAATCACTGTTCCAGTCAAAGTGAATGGTTCCAGCAGTTCAGACGAGGAGAGACGCCAGGTAAGGATTATTTTTTCTGTGCTACTCCCGAAGAAGATTTATCTGAGGTCGTTCGTCCCCGCACTAATGAATTATTGTGTCCGATTGAAACTCCCGATGGCACACGTTACGTCTGGTGCACGTTCAGTCCTGATCAGGTTGACCTGAATTTTGCTAATCCCGAACTGCTGCGGGAACTGGTTAAAATCATCAAGCTCTATCTGGACCAGGGAGTCAAGATCTTTCGGCTCGACGCGATTGCCTTTATCTGGAAGGTGGCAGGTACCAGTTGCCTGAGCCTGCCGGAAACACATGAGATCGTGCGCCTCTTCCGTACATTGATCCAGTTTGTTGCTCCAACGGCCATGATCATTACTGAAACCAATATCCCCAACCGTGAAAACCTGGCCTATTTCGGGAACTCGAATGAAGCCCATGCCATCTATAATTTTTCACTCCCTCCGCTGCTGGTAAACGCCATGCTTTGCGGCAGTTGTCAGCACTTGAAAACCTGGATGATGAGCATGCCCCCTGCCCTGCATGGCACCACTTATCTGAACTTCATCGCTTCCCATGACGGTATCGGACTCAGACCTGCTGAAGGACTGATGAGTGAAGAGGAAATCGGCAGCATGGTCGCTATGATGGAACAGTTTGGCGGACGAATCTCCATGCGGTCGCTCGCAGGAGGTGTCAAGCGCCCTTATGAAATCAACATCTCGTTGATCGATGCGATGAAAGGGACTCTGGATGGGGAAGATGAATGGCAGGTCGAACGCTTCCTGTGTGCGCATGCCATCATGTTTGCGCTGGAGGGAATCCCGGCCGTCTATATTCACAGTTTCCTGGGTACCCTGAACGACCAGGCAGCCGTCACAGAGACCGGTCAAAATCGATCCATCAACCGTCATCGCTGGGATTACCACAAACTCGCACTGGCACTTGCCGATGACACTTCCATTCATGCACAGGTCTTCCAGGGCATGTGCCATCTATTGAAAGTGCGTCGACGCCAACCAGCCTTTCACCCCAATGCCACCCAGTTTACCTTACACCTGGGAGACAGTGTGTTTGCCTTCTGGCGTCAGAGCATGGATCGTCAGCAGAGTATTTTCGCGATTAATAATATTTCCAACCAGGAACAGATTGTCCCCTTATCCGAAATCAATCTGATCGGGACCGATAACTGGACTGATCTGATCAGCGGAGAACTATATTCTGACCTGCGTGCCGAACTGGTCCTGAAACCTTATCAGGTGATCTGGCTGACTAACCGGTGGTCGCACGATTAACCCCGGACTGACATTCTCAGAACATCAGACCTGATTCTGAAAGCAGAGTTCATATCCATCCGGATCTTTGAGAAACAGTTGATTCATTCCATAGAAGGCGACCTGCGGAGGCTCCAGGTTCAGTCCGTTCGCTGAGAACTCAGCATACATAGTTTGCGCATCATCACAGAGAAAAAAGAGCCCCACACCTTTGATCCGTTCCGCTCTGACTCCATCTTCATCCGGACAGGCCGGTTGTAACATCAGCGCCGCCGATCCCCGATCAATACGACACCATAATACTTTTCCCTCAGGCTCCCATTTCAGACTGACTTCAAACCCCAGCTTATCAGTGTAAAATTCGATGGAATCATCGATATCTTCTACAAACAGGAGAGGGACCAGTTCTTGAACAGGGTTATTCTCAGCTGACATGACATCCCCTTATGCATGAAGGATATGGCAGAACATACTGTATTTAATCATCTGATTCACGATGGACCGTCTCTGGTGAAAATGCTGGCAGACAGATTGCGATATACTCCGCTCCTTCATTTCCGGGAGTGCTGTAGCGGACCCATTCCCCCGCATCCAGAATTATCGCCTGCCCTGTTTTGACTTCGAATTTTCCCAGCTTCGTTTCCACATGCAATACGCCTTTCAAGACTACAGACATCTCCTGAAATTCGGGAGATTGCGCCGGTTCAACCCAGCCGCCAGGAGACACCATCCGGGCAACACTGATGGATTCATCCCCCGTGTTCACGCGTCCGACAAATTCTTCGATCTGTTTCGGTTTATTCCCCGCAGCTTTTACAATTGTGGGGAGTTCAATGTAACGAGGCATACTGGCTCCTTATAAATAAATGATACATCGAAATCAGAATTTTATGATGACTCATCGTATTGTGATGGCTTTTTGACAGGAAAGCCGCAATCAGGCATCCCTTGTACTACGTATTCATTATTTTGACTCTGTAGATCGACTCGGGACAGTCAATAATTTGCCATGAACAGGCTAGGAATGCAATGGGTGAATTCTTATCATGAAACCAGATTCGGAGAATCAAGCCATTTTAAAAACACCTCTGTCACTCTGTTCCGTTCGCACCTGCTATCTACATTTTTCCGGAGCCAAACATGTTGACAAGTTTATTGCTTCCAGTCCTGTTATCAGCGGTCGCCCTGTTTTTCGCCAGTTTTCTATCCTGGATGGTCATACAACTCCACAAGAATGACTGGAAAATAATGGAGCAGGAAGACACCTTCCTCAAAACAATGCGGGAACTGAATGTGCCTGTAGGCAGCTACATGTTTCCGGGATGCAATTCAGCTGATGAAATGAAAAGCGAAGAATATCAGGAGAAATGGAACAAAGGCCCCTGCGGTGTGATGACGGTGTATCCCAAAGTCAACATGGGGAAAAACCTGGGCCTGACCTTTGTGTTCTTTCTGGTCATCAGTTTTTCACTCGCCTATCTGGCCACCCTGGCGATTCCACCTGGAGCAGAATTTATGGTCGTCTTTCGTTTTATGGCCACTGCCGGCCTGTTAACTTTTTTATCGGCGACGGTTCAACATGCGATCTGGTTTCATAATCGGATCGTGGGACACATCATTGAATCCATTGCCTATGCCGTTATCGTTGGTGCCATCTTCGGCCTGATGTGGCCAGTTGCTTAACCCCTGCAATTTTGATTATCAATTAACAAACTGAGGTATATCAATGACTGTTTCTCTTCCACTGTCCGGTCAAAAGTTTTTACTGTTTACAGGCGAAGACTACGAAGACCTGGAACTCTGGTATCCCAAACTCCGCCTGGAAGAAGCTGGTGCAGAAACCACTCTGGCAGGTCAGGAAGCAGGGAAGACCTATCTGGGAAAACATGGCTACCCTTCCGTCTCGGAAGCCACGATCGACAGCATCAACTCAGCTGATTATCACGGAGTCATCTGTGCCGGTGGCTGGATGCCTGATAAACTCAGACGATCTGAAAAAGTACTCTCACTTCTGCAGGAATTCCATGAAAGCGAAAAACTGATCGCCGCTATCTGCCATGGAGGTTGGATGCCCATCTCGGCTGGAATCTATTCCGGCGTCAAAGTCACCGGTTCACCCGGAATCAAAGACGACCTGATCAACGCAGGCGCTGTCTGGGAAGATGCTCCTGTAGTTGTTGATCGCCATTTTGTCTGCAGCCGACGCCCCTCTGACCTGCCCGATTTCTGCAAGGGCATCCTCGAAGTCCTGAAGGCGACTTAGACCGGTTAATCAAAGATCTGATTCGCAAGCTGTTGCACTTCTGCAGTCTGATGTGTCTTCAGTCGCTGCAGCAGTTCGCCATCGATCAACTTCGCTAAATGCTGTTGCTGTTGAATCGCCTTCAACAAGGCGATCGCACGGGCATCCGTTCTGATTAATGCCAGCAGGGCAATTTTCTGATTACGGGGAGTTAATACAGGCAGTGATTCGATCAGGTCTGCAGTTGCTGTCGGCACATCAATATCGCCAAGCCCGCTGACGGCTCCCATCTGCAGTTCAGCATGACTGGCATCATTCAGGTAACGCTTCAGCTGTTTCTGGCAGATGTCATAATCCAGCATGGCTACCATCCGCAACGCATCATAACGGGTGCCACCTTTCACATTCGGATCCTCGGCCATCTTGACGGCACGCAGGAGTGCCTGCTTCCAGCGGACCGCCAATTCCGGCTTCTCTTTCAGCAGCAATTCGATTTTACTGCGAGGCCAGTCGCCGGCAATCGTAATTCCATTAATCACCCCTCCTCCAATCACGACCGCCTGCCAGCATTCCAGCGGTTTATCCGGTCCGGGAAGAGATACCTCCAGCAGGTCGCGAATTTCATCTGCCTGATTCCGTTTTCCGACTGCGATCGCGGTTCGCCAGATCTCGGGGATATTTCGATATTCATCCGGAGTTCCGACTTTGACCTCTGCCACAAGGGCTTTGATCTTTGTGCCGGGCTCTGCCCCTTTTGTTTTGACAGATTTCTCAACAGGTTGAACTGGCACCGCTACATTCTGATTCTCCGAAGAAGCGCTGGCCAATGAAATTTCAGAGAGAAATATCCAGCCCTGCTTACCCTGAAAATCGATACGAACAAACTGTGCCCGTTGTTCGGGAATATTGATTACCGTTGTCCGTCGATCAATTTCATAGAGCCCCAGGCCATCAGCGTGATCATCAAACCCAGAAAACTTGTGAGGATTGCCATACTGTTTGCTGTTGTTACTGAAAGCAACCTCGATTGAGGAGGGTGCATGAATCGATCCCGGTTCATGGTTCACGCCATAGACAATTCTCAATGCGTTAACAGGAATTTTGCGCTGCAGATCTATCACAATGCGAGGCTGTGGCTCAGTTCCAGCAAAGCGAAAGCCAACCCACTGACCATCATTAAATCGTGTTGAACCTGTAGAACGATTCACCAGTTTTAAATTCTGAGGATCGTCCGGGTAGTTGGCATCCGGCTTGACAGATCCTGCATAAGTATATTTCAGAGGTGCACTGTGTTCCTGCAGATATACCAGCAGATCCGCCATCGCGGCGGGAGGAATCTCACGCTCAAGGCCTTCAGGCATCAGTGACTTTCCACTATTAATCAATTCATCCAGCTGCGTTCTGAGTATGGTCTGTACTTTTCCCTGCTGTGCTTTCAAGGTAATACTGTTACTCTGTTCCGACACCAGAATCCCGGTATTGATGCGACCATCGTCAGTGACTGCCAGATACGAAGCGTATCGACCATCGACGGCTTTATTCGGATCAAGAATGGAAGTCAGTAAAAATGACTTCGACTGATCGGTGAGTGCAGCCAGGTCTGGTCCAACAACGTGCCCTTTCCCGTTCAAGCGGTGACAGTTGGCGCATTGTTTTTCAAAAACCAGGCTGCCTCGATCCACACTGCCCTGTTTCAAATCGATCGATGCATACTGCTTCAGGATCGCTTCCCGGCTTGCGCTGGTCGCGACTGAAAACAATTTTCGGGCACGCTGTTTGATCTTTTCATTTTTATGATCAATCAGGGTCTGACGGTTTGTTAAATCGATTTGAGCAGGTTGTATTACCTTCTGCTCAATTCTGTTTAACAGATCCAGCGTCGACGATTCGCGGGACAGTAACTGACTGATAACCTCAGCCTGTAAGGCGGGCGTAAATTGCTTCCAGTTATTAAAGACCAGTTCCACGGCAGCAGGACTCTGCGACTGGATCAGGCTTTTCAAGACAGCCATCTGAAGATTTAATGCTGTCTGTGGTGATAACAAATCTGCAACCAGCTCAAGAGTATCCTGGCTTTGATCAACTGAGAGAACAAACTGTAATGCAGCGATCCGTACAGCCTCTGATTGTTTGGTTTCTGATATCTGTCTGCATGCCAGACTGATGAGCCGCTTCCATTGAAGCCCCTGTTTCTCCAGGCTCGATTTATCACGACCTGGCATTGCTTCGGTCAATTGTGTTAATGCCAGCCATTCCCAGGCTTCCGACTTCTGTTTTCGTATAATATGCTCAGACAGTGCAGTGGAAACCTGTTTCAATAATCCAGGATCCCTGGTCGCAACTGCCATGTCCAGCAATGAATGAAACATCGGCAGCAATTGGGGATTCGCTTCGATCCTGGGAAGCAGTCTTACCAGAGCCGGACTCAAACGAGCGGGCTTAAAACTGGTCAATACTGCCGACCTGAGATAGACATTCTCCGAATGCTGTTCCAGCAACTGTAACAGAGCCTTGGTCGCCTCATCCTTTTTCAGATATCCGAGTGTATAAGCCAGCTGGAGTTGTACTGAAAGTTCCCGTTCCTGATTGACCCGTTCCAGTACTGCGTTTGCCAGTTTCTCTGACTGTTTCAGGAACGGCTCAGCTAATCGAATCGATTCCCTGCGAACACCGGGGTCCTGCTCGATAATCCGCGGCAATAGTACATCCGGTGTCAGTGCCTGCAGTCCGTCCAGTGTGCACAATGCCTGTAACCGGGATTGTGGCAATACTCCATCACTGGCAAGCTTTGACAAGGAGGGAACTGCTTTCTTATCCCCCCGCAAAATCAGTTCCTGCTGCACCATGTCACGCAAAGTTCCATTCGCACTATTGAGTAACTGAGTGAGCTCTTGAGTTGGCAGTTGTTTTAGATCAGGGACAGGTTGACAGGTTTGATTTTTCGCGGAAATTCGATAAATCCTGCCACGAGTCTCGCCAGCGCGCACATTCAATTTTTGTACTGCTTCTGGCGAAAGAAATTTGGGATGCTCAATCAGATACCGGTACATATCCACGATCAGCAGCGAGCCATCCGGGGCCGTTCTCGCCTGGACTGGTCGAAACCAGTTATCGGTGGATGTTAAAAAATCTCGTTCCTGTTCTTCAGGTGCTCTCAGTCCCGAAAACGTGACCCCCTCTGGTTTCACGACTAAGCGATGTACCAGTTGGTTAACGGGTTCACAGATAAACGCATTTCCATAAAAAGATTTACCTAATTCCTTATCCCGGTATAGCCCCAGACCACACGCCGATGTCGGACGCCCCCGCTGTCCACTCAGGTGAAACTGAACCAGTTCACCTACGGGAAACAACTGGTTGACATTTTCTCCCTGGGGTATCGAAACTTCCGGAGGAGGCGAACTCACATAGGGGTTCTTCTGGAAATAGGTTTCATTAACCGGGTAATGCACACACAATGTACCATTACGGCATCCAAACCAGTTGCCCCAGTCATCACGCACGCGTCCCTGCTGAGTCCGGCCACTGACAGGCTCCAGGACACCAGTCTCAGGTTGAAACCGAAAATCCCGGTTGGTCACGTTGACAGTCTGCCCGTTAAAGGATTGTATGATACCGCCGAACAACCCACCGGAGGCATAGACCCAGTTATCAAGTCCGGGAACCAGGCTGTTAACCCGCGCCTGATAATTATGTGTCGCGAAACCGGTCAGAATTTTCTTCTGAATATCCGCTTTGCCATCGCCGGTAGTATCTTCTGCATAAATGACATCCGGGGCCGTACAGACCAATACCCCTTGTTTCCAGACCATCACCCCTGTCGGAAAAGCCAGACCTTCCAGAAATACAGTGGCTTTGTCATACCGGCCATCCTGATTCAGGTCCTCCAGATACTTGACCACTCCTCCCGGTTTGTAATTCCCATCCATACCCGCAGGATAATCACGCATCTCGACGACCCACAATTTGCCATCTGGTCCGAAATCCACTGCTACTGGATCTACAACAAGGGGTTCCGCAGCGACCACTTCCACTTTCAGATCATCTGTCAGATTCATGCGGGAAATGGATTCCGCAGGAGTCAAAGGCCGTTTGCCTCCTGTACGACTCACATCATCGACTGCCTTGAAGGAATCAGGTAACTGCCGGGAAACGACATCCAGAATCTTTTTCTCCACCCCTGAAGCAAGCGGACCCGGCAGGTCATACCAGACCATGGCATTTTTCCCTTCATAGCCGCCTTCCTGTAAAACCCGTTCGGACGGGATATAGCAGGGGACATGATTGGCATAGGAATTCACCCAGACTTTCGCGCCATGTTTTTGCTTGATCGCCAGGGAATAATCAACGACCACTTCTCCGCCGAGAAAGACCATCGCCAGATCGTCTCCAAAAGACCAGGTCTTGATCGGGTATTCGATCTGATCTGTTAAGACCTCTCCCCGCTCTAATCGGTTCAGATTTTTTTTCGCATGGTATCCAGTGATCCCCGGTTTACCGACACGCTGTTTCCATTCTTCTACGGTTGGCAGGGTCGCCAGAGGTAATTTGATTTCTTCACTAAAAGCTGAGAGATTTCCAGTGACAGCTGTAAGACCAGTTTTAAGCCGTTTCTGAATTCCTGCAGCAACGGCTTTCCCATTCACGCGGGCGGCCCCCTGATCGTCACCTCTGAATTTCGGATTCTGGTCTGCACCACAGCCGATCACGACCATTGCCATACAGCCGGGAATATCTGCTTCGACTTCCTCGACAGCGCAACCAGCCCAGTCACCGGACATGAAAGGAACACCACCCAATGTCGTGCAGTGACAGGCATAACCAACCAGAATCGCACGTGCTTTACCTTCCGGGCTTTTCACGCGCAGGACAGGCAGGTCATAGTCAGTGGGCCCGGAGATGTTCCTGCGATTTTTCGCAAACGTCGCAGTTCCGATGCCCCATTCCAGAAATGCAGGTTGGACATCTTTGATCGCCTGTTGAGCCACGGTGGTTAATTTCTGAATCAGGTCACTGGTATAACGCTCCACTACCGCCTGTTCTGCTGTGGAAAGATCCTGTGTGTAAATATTAGGAAGCACTCCGGTCAGCATGGGGGCAGCATGAGTGTGTGTCGAACAGACCACCAGGCCAGCCGGCCTAACCTGATACTCTTCTTTCAGATTCGCGACAACCCTCTTGGTCACCAATGCGGGTACACCACAATTTTCGACTGAGATCAGAACATGAGCCTGTCCCTGCTGGTTCAGGACTGCAATCGCCCGGGCCCAGAGTGGCTGCTCGACCTGATCGATTAAATCAGTCCCTCGTGAGGCATAACCGTTCAGGAGCACGGGATACTCAGGAGTGATATCGACTTTTGCCAGACCGACCTGGTAAGATTGAGGTTTATCTGCATGACAACTGGAAAAAGAAATAACATAAATAAAGAGTAACACTAAGAAACGTGTGAGATACATTTACTTGTTTCCTCATCCAGTCGTTTTTTTGTGAGCGAAGCATACCCAGTCATTCCTCAATGAAATCAGGCACACTTTTCAAAATAGTTAGAGTTCTTTAAAATCTTCTGAACCCTCAGTGTACCAGCAGCGATCACGACGCATCAATCCAGTGGTGCGACAATCTCTTTCAATTTTGCGACAACAGAAAACGGATCGATGAACGCCCACTCAACTCCGCAGGTTGCAATTTTTATTGAAACGTCTAAAACATTTGGTCGTGAAATTTTACAGGGCATTTCGACTTACTCCCGTACGCACGGCCCCTGGTCAATTTATATTGATGAATGGGGGCCACAAACCCCATTACCTGAGTGGATCAAAACCTGGCAGGGGGATGGCATCATTGCCCGCGTTCGTTCACGTCAGATGGCGGAACGACTGGCCCGACTTCGGGTCCCGGTGGTTGACACGCTCCAACAGGTACCCGAACTGGAGATGCCTGCGGTTTTTGCTGATGATACCTTGATTGCTAAACTGGCGTTTGAACATTTGCACGATCGACATTTGAGGCAATTTGCATTCGTGGGTGTCGAGAAAGCGAACTGGTCGCATCGACGTCGTGATGCCTTTGCAGAGATCGCCTGCGAACAGGGGTTTACCTGCGAGATTTATTCTCCCCTTTCACGCCGCCGATTTGCTGAAAGCTGGAATGGAGGACAGGACGACCTGGCAGACTGGCTGGAAGCACTCCCCAAACCCATTGGCTTATTTGCTGCCCACGACCTGAGAGCTTTATGCGTTCTCGACGCCTGCCGACGGCGCGATATTGCCATACCAGAACAGGTCGCGGTTGTGGGAGTCGATAATGACGATGTATTTTGTGAAGTCGTTGATCCGACACTTACCAGTATCGCACTTCAGGCGAAAGAGATTGGTTATCAGTCAGCAGCGCTCCTTGATCAGTTGATGCGCGGCAACCCTCCGGCACAGTACCCGCTGCCCGTCCCACCTCGGATACTGATACCACGCCGATCTACAAATATGATCGCCGTCGAAGATCCCGCCATTGCCTCTGCTCTGGAGTTGATCCGCAGAAAGGCATGCGAAAAAATCAGCGTCTCAATGATCGCCAGTCAAGTCAATCTGACACGACGCTCCCTCGAACGACGATTGATGAAACTGGTAGGAAAGACACCTCACCAGCTTATTTCTGAAGAACGCGTGAGACGAGCCAGGCAACTACTGATTGATACTGATTTTACCCTTGAACAGATTGCACAAATGGCGGGTTTTTCCAGCGCCGCTTATCTGAGTGTGATTATTAAAGAACATGAAAACTGTACTCCTACCGAGTTTCGTCAGAAACCCTGATCGAGTTGACGCAAGACATTTTCATTCTCGATTTCTGCCCCTTGAAGAGAGCGTCCATTACTCATCACCAGCATTACTTTTACACTGAGTTTCCTCGAATCTGACTACGCCCGATCCACACTTTTCAGTGTGATCCAGTTTGGATTGAAGCTACATAGCCTATTGACGCCTTAATATTTTACACATAAAATGGCTGGATTATGTTCCATTAACCAGGGGTCAAAATGTCACACAGCAAATTGCAGCATGAGATTAAAAAAAAGCAACCTTTTGACTCTCTGGAACAGGCAGCGATTTTAAATATTCTCAGAACAAGTGATGTCTTTCATAACCAGTTTGGCAGACTCTTCCGAGAATATGGTTTAACGCCTTCACAATATAATGTATTGCGAATTTTGCGTGGCGAACGCAAACCGATGCCTTCTCTCGAAATCGCAAACCGCATGATTCAGGTTGTACCCGCGATTACAGGCTTACTTGATCGCCTGCAGGCTCAGGAATTAATTAAGCGAAATCGCTGTACTGAAGACCGACGCGTTGTTTATATCGAAATCACCGCCAAAGCTCTTAAGTTGTTAAAAGAGATCGATAAACCGGATCTGGACCTGCATCACAAACTGATTGGTCATCTCAGCTCATCTGAACTCACTGAACTTTCCCGCTTACTGGAAAAAGCTAGAACTTCACTTAAAAGTGTGGAATAACCCCTCTTAAATTCTCTACCTTTCTCGTCTGGCCTGAAGCCAGATTTACTGCAGCGTCTTCAGCGCCACTTGTCCAGTGCCCTTGGACCGAATGCGATAAAAGTCTCTCTTCCTAAAGTGAACCGTGATAGCATTTCTTTGTCTCTCTAAGCAGATCTACTGATAGCACCCGGATAACTTGAGCCTGATTCTAAATACGAACCGGCATTTGATTTCCCTATCTAATTAAGTATTGATATCAATAGTCAGGATCGCAGACTCAGCTATCGACATTAAAATGGGAATAAACTGATTTCAATCTCGATCTGATGGATTAGTAACACCCGTATTCTGGAGCAGGCATCCCATCTGTAGTGATTCTCAATTGAATTTAGACTCTCTTGTCTGACTTAAATAATATTTTTATTTCATTCGAGCACAAGTTTGAGTAAATTGATACTTAGACCTGTCTCTGTTCAGAGATTGAAAATAATGATGATACTACATTAGATGGTCAGTGAGTCACGAAACGAGACTCATAGGTTCACTACACGAAGCTGGCAAACCAATACGTAGAAGCCCTTCACTGAGGAACTGACAGATGAACTATAGCCCTGAATGGCCATCGACTCATATCACTCTTTTAAATCGAGTTCGATTTCAGACAGACTCCGAAGCATGGAGGGAATTTGTTGGTATCTACGGCCCTTTGATTTACAATTATTGCCGAAAGTTCCATCTCAAAGACTGCGACGCTGAAGATGTATGCCAGGAAGTATTTCGGAAGATCAGCACTTCAATGCATTCATTTGAATATAACAGGCAGTTGGGGCGGTTTCGATCGTGGCTGGGCACTGTAACCTATCACGAAATTTGCCGTTATTTCAAGAACAACAAACGATTCCAGAATCAATCCGGGACCCCCGGTCTACGGGATGAGATTTATGAGCAGGCTGGGGAATCAGATGCCGCCTGGGCTGATGAGTTCTGCAGCCATATTTACTCGACTGCTCTTAATAATATTCAACCCCTGTTTGATAACCAGACCTGGAAAGCATTCGAGCTGACCTGGATTGAGGATCTTGGTGCACAACAGGCTTCAGAAAAACTGGGCGCGGAAATCACTTGGATTTATAAAGCAAAATTCCTGGTACAGAAAAAACTGAAAGAGGAGATACAGCGGCTTTCGTTTGACAGCGTTGTATTTCAAAAATGATTTTTTTTTCGGGCCATTTATGCAAAAATGTATTTCAGACAGCCAGATCATTCATTATCTCCGCAATGAGCTTGATGAACTTGAAAATCAACATGTCAAAGATCATCTGAATCATTGCGCTATCTGTCAGAAACGAACCGAGGCCTACTCAGAAGATAAGGAACTGAAGACCTGGCAGGAATGCCAGCAACGACATAATCAGTCCGGTCATTCCGACCAGAATCCTTTTTCAGAGCAACAGCTGGACCGTATTTATAACTCAACAATCTCCTCCATAAATCAGCCACCATCGACGGCATATTCACCATCCCCGCATACCAGTTCTTCTCATCACATACCAGTCGACGAGGAATTGAATCGGATCACAATCAGGGTCGTTGGAAACTACCACCTCATTGAGAAAATTGGGCAGGGAGGGATGGGTGTAGTCTATAAAGCCATCCATGCTCGCCTGAAAAAACAGGTTGTCCTTAAATTACTGTTAAACAACCAGTGGGATAATGACACCCAGACACAAAGGTTCTATCGAGAGATGGAATTGATCGGGCAGTTAGATCATCCCAATATTGTCAAAGCCACAGATGCCGGTGAAGTCGATGAAACCTGTTTTCTGGTCATGGAATACTTATCCGGACATGACCTGAAAACCATCCTTAAATCCGAAAACAGGCTTTCCATCACCTCCGCCTGCTACATCGTGCGACAAGCCGCAAATGGTCTGCAATATATTCATAATCACAATCTGATTCATCGAGACATTAAACCATCTAATCTCTTTCTCACCCTGGAGGGTGAAGTAAAAATTTTAGACCTGGGGTTAGCAGGACTCAGTCAGGCGAATCCGCACCTGAGTGATCTGACTGACAGTCAGTGTATCATGGGCAGTGTGCAATACATGGCCCCCGAACAGGCTCACAGTGTAAAATCAATCGATCATCGAGCAGATATCTATAGCCTGGGATGTACGTTTTATAAACTGTTAACCGGACAGGCACCTTTTAAACAGCAGACCCAGATTGCTACAATTCTTGCCCATCGTGAAGAGACATCACCCCAACTGTCAGATCTGCTACCGGAGATTCCTGAAAAACTGGAAGAACTGTTTCAGTCGATGATGAAGAAAGATCCCGTCGATAGAATTCAGACCATGGCGGAAGTTGTGGAAATACTCGACCAATTTCTCAGCGAACAAAACGAAATTCCTCTCAATGAATCGGCGGAAACCTGTCTCAGTGAAAGCCAGGAATTAATTGAACTGTGTCGAAATACAATTTTGACTCCGCCAATTGAAGTCATGTCCGCAGATGCCAGTACGCAGGTTCAACCGTCGACACGTTACGTAAACTCGAAACGAATCAGTCTGTTTTTAACATTGATTCTGCTGTTCAGCCTGGGAACATGGGTCGCATGGTGGTATCAGCCCCCTGCACCGGAACAAGTCGCGGATCTTCCCCCAACTGTTATGCCAGTAAAAGAGCCGTCACCTGAACAGGCGAAAATGGAACGTGAAGCAGCAGTCTGGCTGTTGAATCATCAATGCGAAATTATTATTGACGGGCGGTATGAACCGGTGACTCAGGTACAGGAATTACCCGTAGTTGATTTTTATATCAGGGAGATTAAATTTCATCCCCAGACAATCACGCGCGAAGTCATGGCCCCCCTGAAGGGGCTTGCTAAACTGGAGACTCTGCACCTGGAAGACTGCCACGTCATGGATGACGCGCTTGCTCCTCTCGAGGGAAAGCTAACCTTAAAAACTCTGGATCTGCATGAAACGGGTTTGACAAATGCAGGACTCTCACACATCAGCAGCCTGTTGAACCTGACTCACCTTTCTCTTCAAAAAAACCGCGAGATCACAGACGAAGGTCTACAGGCCCTGGCGAATCTGAAAAAACTGAGTTCGATCAATCTGGATCGACTTAATATCACGGACGAAGGCATCACATTCATAAAACACAATCCCCGTCTGGACTGGTTAAATATTAAAGACACGCAGATCTCTGATACATCTATTCCACTACTGATAAAACTGAATCGAATGAAGAATCTGTATCTGGAAGGATCTAAAATCACAGATCAGGGAATCCAGAAAATCAAAAATGCTTATGCAGGCAGAGACCCCATCAAATACTAAGCCCTTTTAATCGCACACACACCAGTTTAA